>VAXZ01000153.1 GCA_005885035.1 Actinomycetota bacterium | reverse complement strand
GCGGGAGACCACGCTGGGTCGCCCAGCGGCCGTTGCCGTCCATCACGATCGCGACGTGCTCGGGGACCTTGGCCCGGTCGATGTCGTTGAGGTAGCTGCTCACAGCGCCGTCCTCACGAGCATCGGGACGGACTTCATCCGCCGCTCCAGGTGGTATTCGACGAAGCCGAACAGCAGCGAACGGGAGCGGCGGCGGGTCCGTTCGTCGACCTCCAGCACTAGGCCTGCGTGGGAGAGCTCGGTGGTCGCCAGATGGGCGAGCAGCGCGAGCACGTCGGGCGACACGGCGGCCGCGTCGTGGTCGGCGCACGCCGGACACACGGCACCGCCGAGCCCCGCGGACCAGAGCCGCACGTCGCGCGACCCACACACCGCGCACGCGGTGAGCGCTGGGTGGAAACCCGAGAGGGAAAGGAGCTTCAGCAGGAAGGACTCGGTGACGGCGGCGGGGTCGGCCGGTTTCGCGTCCAGCGCCCGGAACCCGGATAGCAGGAGGAGCGCGAGGCGGACGTTCCGTTCGTGTTCCTCGGAGACCTTGTCGACGGCCTCGAGCATCGTCTCGCCCGCCGCGAACAGGCTCAGGTCGTCGCGGATGTTCCGGTGCGGCGCGATGATCTCCGCCTGGGTGATCGTGTCGAGCGCGCCGCGGCCCCGGTAGAGCATCAGGTTGACGTGGGTGAACGGCTCGAGCCGCCCTCCGAACCTCGAGGTGGTCTTCCGGATGCCCTTGGCGACGCCCCGGACCTTGCCCGACCCCTGGGTCAAGATGGAGACGATCTTGTCGGCTTCGCCGAGCTTGATCGAGCGCAGGACGATCCCCTGCTCCTTATAGGGGGGCATGGGCGGATGGTAGCGCGAGGCATGTTGCGAGGACCCCGTTCGGAGTGTGGCGTTTCCGTTGCGGCCGAAGGCCGCCTACGCTCCGATCGGATGCCAGACCGTCTTGAGCTCGACGAAGGCCGTGATCTCCGAAAGGTGCTGCTCCGCCGGCCCGGCCCGGTGGACCCGTTTCACGTTGTCGGCCGCCGCGCGCTCGACATCGGCGATCAGCTCGTCGGGGCAGCCGGTGAGATCGAGCGCGTTCACGTCCATGTGGGCTGCGAGCCAAGGGACGAGCTCGCTCGGGGACCCCGTCAAGACGTTGATCACCCCGCCCGGGACGTCGGAGGTCGCGATCGCCTCGGCGAGCGACACCGCCGGGAGCGGCGAGCGCTCGCTCGCCACCGCGACCGCCACGTTCCCCGACACGACCGCCGGGGCGATGCGACCCACCAGTCCCAGCAACGCAGGCTCGGGGGGCGCGACGATCCCGACGACCCCGGTCGGCTCGGGGATGGTGAAGTTGAAGTAGGGGCCGGCCACCGGGTTCGCCCCACCGGCGACCTGGGCGATCTTGTCGGCCCAGCCCGCGTACCAGACCCACCGGTCGATCGCGAGGCTCACCTCGCTCGCGGGGTCGTCCGCGCCCGAGTCCCGGAGCTCGTCCTCGAGCTGCGCCCGGCGGCCTTCCATGATCTCGGCGACCCGGTACAGGATCTGGCCTCGGTTGTAGGGGGTCTTCGAGGCCCATCCCCCGAACGCGCCTCGAGCTGCGACGACCGCGTCTCGGAGATCCTTGCGGGACGCGCGTGCCGCGTGCGCCAGCAGGCGCCCGTCTCCGGACCAGACCTCGAACGTCCGGCCCGACTCGCTCCGGGCGAACTGCCCGCCGATGGAGAGCTTCGCGGTTCGGCGCACGGGGAGGCGCTGATCCGAGCTCACGACACCGGCTCCAGCCGGACGTACGGCTCCAGACCGTGCCGACCGCCCTCGCGACCGAAGCCGCTCTCCTTGTAGCCACCGAACGGCGAGGACGGGTCGAACCGGTTGAAGGTGTTCGCCCAGACGACGCCAGCGCGCATCCGCTCGGCCATCCAGAGGATCCGAGAGCCCTTCTCGGTCCAGACGCCGTCCGGTGCGACTGCGACACGCCGGTGAACAAGGTGGGTGCGAACCAGAAACCGCGCTCCGGCAGGTCGCATGGAGGCTGATACATCACCGCGCCTTCCTCGACGCCGCTCGCGACCAGCTCCCCGATCTTCTGGAGCTGCGCCCGCGAGTTGATCGCGCCGACGTCCGTGTTCTTGTCGAGCGGGTCGCCGACGCGCAACGTGCCGAGGCGGACCTTCAGCTTCTCGAGCAGCTCCTCGAACACGGGCTCCTGCACCAGCAAGCGGGAGCCCGCGCAGCACACATGGCCCTGGTTGAAGAAGATCCCGTTGACGACCCCCTCGACCGCCTGGTCGATCGGCGCGTCCTCGAACACGATGTTCGCGGCCTTGCCGCCCAGCTCCAGCGTGAGGTGCTTGTTCGTCCCGGCGAGCGCTCTGCGGATCTGCTTGCCGACCTCGGTGGAACCGGTGAACGCAACCTTGTCGACGTCCGGATGTCCGACCAGCGATGCCCCGGTCGCACCCGCGCCCGTCAGGATGTTCACCACGCCGGGGGGAAGCTCCGCCTGCTGGATCACCTCACCGAGCAGGAGCGCCGTAAGGGGGGTGGTCTCCGCCGGCTTGAGCACCGCGGTGTTGCCGGTCGCGAGCGCGGGCGCCAGCTTCCACGAGGCCATCAGGAGCGGGAAGTTCCACGGGATCACCTGCCCGGCGACCCCGAGGGGCGACGGCGTCATCGCCGGGAAGGCGTACTCGAGCTTGTCGGCCCAGCCGGCGTAGTAGAAGAAGTGCGCGGCGGCGAGCGGGAGGTCGACGTCGCGCGACTCCTTGATCGGCTTGCCGCCGTTCATCGACTCGAGGACCGCGAACTCGCGCGCGCGCTCCTGGAGCGCGCGCGCGATCCGATAGAGGTACTTCGCTCGTTCGGACCCGGGCAGGTCGCGCCAGGCGGTCACGTACGCGCTCCGCGCGGCCGTGACCGCCACATCGACGTCCTCCTCACCCGCTTCGGCGACCTCTGCGAGCACGGTTTCGTTCGACGGGTCGATCGTGGCGAACCAGCGCCCGCTCTTCGGCTCGACGAACTCGCCTTCGATGAACAGGCCGTACCGGTCCTGCAGCCGGACGATGTCCTTGGACTCGGGCGCCGGCGCGTACTCCCACGGCGGCATCACCGGCTGCGAGGGGGCGACGGGTTCGAGATCGCTCACGGGGTCACTCCCCTCCCGCCAGCGCGTGTTCGATCTCGTCCAGGTGCTCCTGTCGGTCCTCCCACCGGCGCGCCGTGAACCAGCGTTGGGTCGCAACCTCGAGCCGCTCGTCCGAGAGCGCCGCGATCCTGCGGTCGGTCTCGTCGGCGATCTGCACCGCGAGCAGCGCGGCCGCTCGCGGTTCGATCGCGAGCAGGAACCGCTTCGCGGTGTCGTTGATCCAGTCGACCGTCGCGTCGTCGTGCGGCGGCGGTACGAGGCCTCGGTCCACCATGTCGATGATCACGAGCGCGTGTTGGTCCCAGAACGCGAGGTGCCCGAACACCGCGGCAGGCGTCCAACCGGCGGGCATCGGCGTGCGGAGGGCTTCGTCCGTGGCCCGGTCGACGAACGCGCGCATCCGCTCCAGCTGGATGCGGTTGGCTTCGACGAACGAGCGATCGAACGGCACGCCGCCTCTCCCCTCAGTCGAGCGTGAAGTAGTCGGGCCCCTGGTAGCGACCGGTCCGCTCCTTGGCGATCTGCATCAAGACGTCGTTCAGCAGGCTCGACGCGCCGATCCGGAACCGATCGGGCGTCAACCAGGCCGGGCCGAGCGTCTCGTGGAGCACGACGAGGTAGCGGATCGCATCCTTCGCCTTGCGGACGCCGCCGGCGACCTTGATCCCGACCGCGCGTCCCGTGTCGCGGTGGAAGTCACGCGCCGCTTCGAACATGCAGAGGGCGGTCGGGAGCGTCGCGCTCACCCCGATCTTGCCGGTCGACGTCTTGATGAAGTCCGCGCCGGACGCCATCGCGAGCACGCTCGCCTGCCGGACCCGATCGTAGGAGCCGAGCTCGCCGGTCTCCAGGATCACCTTGAGCGCCGCAGCGCCGGCGGCCTCGCGCGCGGCCGCCAGCTCCTCGAACGCCTGCTGGTAGCGGCCTCCGAGGAAGAGCGACCGGTTCAGCACGATGTCGACCTCGTCGGCACCCATCGCGACCACGTCGCGGATCTCCTGCAACCGAACCTCGATGGGACCGAGGCCCGCGGGGAACCCGCCGGCCACGCTCGCGACCCGGACGGTGGACCCGGCGAGATGCTCAACCGCCGTGGGGACCAGCCACGGGTAGATGCACACCGCCGCGACCGATGGGACCGTCGGGTCGAACGGATCGGGTCGCACGGCCTTCGAACACATCGCCACGATCTT
>VAXZ01000128.1 GCA_005885035.1 Actinomycetota bacterium | reverse complement strand
GTTCCTCGGCGACGCCGAAGCGCCGGCCGCCGGGCAGCAGCAAGGGATGCACGCCCGCGCTGAGCGCGCCTCGGTCGTTCGCCCGCCGGGTCGCGTAGCCGAACCGGGAGCCGATCTTGCTCGCGACCGCGAGCGCCAGGTCGGCGGCGAGCGGATGCTCGGCGAGCCGTTCACCCGCGAGCACGACGCCCTCACCCCCCGCGTCGCGGAGCGCGGCTCCCGCGCGCGCTTCGAACGATCCGTCGTCGACCCCTTCCCGGATCCGGTCGAGCACGAAGACCTCGTGGCCCGGACGCGTCGGCAGGTGCTCGGCGACGTCGTGCAGCCGTGTCCTACGCGGGTGCACGACGAAGACCTTCGCTCCCCGCGCGGCGGCCTTGCGGATCCGCAGATGCAGGATGGGCACCTCCTGCTCCGCATCGAGGCCGGCGAGCAGGATCGCGGGCGCGTGCTCGATATCGGCGTACGTCACCGATCGCTCGCGATCGGTGACGGCCGCCGCCGCGACGACCTCGGCCAACCCGCCGTGGAACGCACGGCGATGATCCAGGTCGTTCGTCCCGATCACCGTGCGGGCGAGCTTCGACAGCGCGTAATAGTCCTCGTTCATCAGGCGTCCGCCGGTGAGGAAGGCCACGCGCCCGGTCCGGCATCGTTCGGCGAGCCACGGGAGGACCTCGCCGAACGAGGCGGGCTCCAGCCCGCGATCACGGATCAACGGCGTCGTGACCCGCCCGGGGGCGTCGGCATGCCGGTAGGCGAACCGACCCTTGTCACAGATCCACGCATCGTTCACGTCGGGGTTCTCCCGGGCGAGCACGCGCACGACCTCTCCGCGACGGACGTCGACACGCACGTTGCAACCCGCGCTGCAGTGCTGGCACACGGAATCGCCTGAAGTCAGGTCGAACGGTCGGGCGACGAACCGGTACGGCGTCGCGGTGAGCGCTCCCACCGGGCAGATCTGGATCGTGTTGCCACTGAAGGGCGAGCGGAAGTCCTCGCCGGCGGCGATCGAGACCCGCTCCCCCGCACTCCGGGCGAACAGCTCGAGGAAGCGGTCGCCGCTGATCTCGTCGCAGAACCGCGTGCACCGCGCGCACAGGATGCAGCGCTCGCGGTCGAGACCGACCAGGGGCGAGAGCGGAACGGGCTTCGGGAAGACGCGCTTCGCATCGACGAATCGGCTCTCGCCCGGACCGAAGGCGAGCGCCTGATCCTGCAGGGGGCATTCACCGCCGCGGTCGCAGATCGGACAATCGAGCGGGTGATTGAGGAGCAGGAACTCGAGGTTCGCGACCTGCGCCTGGCGCGCGGCCTCGCTCGTGTTCTGGGTGCGCACGATCATCCCGGGCGCGACGGCAACCGTGCACGACGTCTGCAGCTTCGCCTGCCCTTCCACCTGGACGTAGCACTGTCGGCAGGCGCCGGCCGGGGCGAGGTACGGGTGATCGCAGAACCGCGGAACCTCGATGCCGAGCTGCTCGGCGGCTCGGATGATGAGGGTCCCCTTCGGAACGGTCACCTCTTTGTCGTCGATCGTGAGCGTGACCGGCTCCCCTGGCATCAGGCCGGCACCTCCTCGAGATGCTCGACCTTGAGCGGGCACCTGCCGAGGCGAACGTGCGCCTCGTACTCGTCCGGGAAGTGCTGCAGGCTCGAGTTGATGACCGACGCCGTCCCGTCGGCGAGCGCGCAGAACGCGCGGAACAGCAGGTTCGTGCCGAGGTCATGCATGATCGGGAGGTCGGCCGCCTCGCCCTGTCCGTCCTCGAGCCGCTCGAGCACGCGGGTCGCCCACCAGCTGCCTTCGCGGCACGGGGTGCACTTGCCGCAGGATTCGTGAGCGTAGAAGCGGACCATCCGCGTCGCGCAATCGACCACACAATCCGTGTCGTCCATCACCATGATCGCCGCCGTCCCCAACATGGACCCGGCTTCGGCGAGCGACTCGTAGTCGAGGCCCACCTCGAGGTGCCCTTCGGTGAGCATCGGCGTGGAGGATCCGCCGGGGGTCCAGGCCTTGAGCGCCCGCCCGCCCAGGACGCCGCCGGCGAGCTCGTCGAGCACGACGCGGAACGGCGTCCCCAGCGGAACCTCGAAGTTCCCGGGCCGCTCGACCTTGCCGCTGACCGTGACCATCTTCGTGCCGGGAGACTTCTCCGTCCCGAGCTCGCGGAACCAATCCGCGCCTCGCACGAGGATGTCGGGAACGTTCATCAGCGTCTCGACGTTGTTGATCACGGTCGGCGACGCGAAGAGGCCCTCGACGGCCGGGAAGGGCGGGCGCAGCCGGGGCTGGCCGCGCAGACCCTCGAGCGAGTTCAACAGCGCCGTCTCCTCGCCGCAGATGTACGCGCCGGCGCCCCGGTGCAGCACGGCGTCGATGCGCTTGCCGGAACCCTGGACATCGGGACCGAGGTGACCCGCCGCGTAGGCATCGGCGATCGCGCGCTCCAGCACCAGGCTCTGCCACAGGTACTCGCCGCGAACGTAGATGTAGGCGGTCTCGCAACCGATCGCGAGGGCGGCGATCGCCATCCCCTCCAGCAGACGATGCGGATCGCGCTCCACGAGCTCCCGGTTGTTGCACGTGCCGGGCTCCGACTCGTCGAAGTTGACCACCACGTACGTCGGCTTGCCAGTGTCGCGCGGCACGAATCCCCACTTCATCCCGGCGGGGAACCCGGCGCCGCCGCGACCCCGGAGCCCGCTCGACTTCACGACCTCGACGATGTCCGCGTCGCTCATGGCGAGCGCCTTCGCCAGTCCCCGATAGCCGCCCTTGGCGATATAGCCCTCGAGGCCGATCACGCTGGGATCGTCCCAGTCGCGCGTGAGCCGCGGCTCGAACCGGAGGCTCACGCCGACGCGACCTCCTCGACGCCGGCGAGCGCGCGCGACGCGGCCTTGAAGCTGTCGAACGCGGGGCCGCGGGCGGGCGAGGGAACCTCGCCCGCCCGCAGCCCCGCGACCAGCTCACGCATCCGTTCGGGAGTGACGTTGTCGTGGTTGCAGAAGTTGATCTGGACGGCCGGCGCGAAATCACACACCCCGAGGCACTCCTCCTCATGGACGGTGAACAGACCGTCGTCGGACAGCTCCGCGCCATGCACGACCCCGGACGCCTCATGTGCCGCCTCGAACACCGCCTCTGCTCCGCGAAGCTTGCACGCGAGGTTGGTGCACACGCTGATCACGTGGGTCCCCGTCGGTCGCAGACGGAACATCGTGTAGAAGCTCGCCACCGCCTCGACCTCGGCCGTCGTGATCCCGAGGAGCATGCCGATCTCACGGAGCGCGTCACGCGTGACGAAGCCTTCGACCGACTGCGCGAGGTAGAGCAGCGGCATCACCGCCGACCGTCGATGGGCCTCTGGGTAGCGAGCAAGGATCGAGTCCGCGTCCGCTCGGACAGGGCCCTCGAACACAGCCATCAACGGTCGACGCCCCCCAGGACCGGATCGAGCGACGCGACCGAGGCGACCGTGTCGGCGACCAGGTACCCCTCGATCAAGGCCGGCAGGGCTTGGAGGTTGACGAAGGATGGGTCGCGGATCTTGACGCGGTACGGGCGGTGCCCACCATCGGACACGATCAGGTATCCCAGCTCGCCTCGTGGGGATTCCACCGCGCTGAAGACCTCACCGGCGGGGACCTCGACCCCCTGCGTGACCATCTTGAAGTGATGGATCAAGGCCTCCATCGACTCCTCCATGATGTGGCGCAGGTACTCCGGGTCGTTGCCGATCCCGTCCGGACCGACCGAGAGCCTCGGGGGCCAGCCCACCTTCGGGTCATCGATCATCACCGGACCGGGCGTCTCCTCGATCCGTTCCAGCGCCTGCCGGGCGATCTTCAGCGACTCACGCATCTCGGCGAGCCGGACGACGTAACGGGCGTAGGCGTCGCCCTCGGTCCGCACCGGCACGTCGAAGTCGAACGACTCGTAGCCGCAATACGGGATGTCCTTGCGCAGGTCGGCGCCGATCCCGGTGGCCCGCAGTGCCGGGCCGGTCACGCCGAGCGCGAGCGCCCGCTCGCTGGTCAGGACCCCGACGCCCTCGTTCCGCTCGCGCCAGATCGGATTGTCGTGCAGCAGGGTCTCGTACTCGTCGATCCTCCGGGGCAGGAGATCGAGCAGGCGCCGGATCTTGCCCGGGCCCTCCTCCGGGAGATCCATCACCACGCCGCCGATCCGGATGTAGGCGTGGTTCATCCGCAAGCCGGTGATGGCCTCGAAGATCTCCATGATGACCTCGCGCTCCCGGAAGCCATAGAGCATCACGGAGACCGCGCCGAGCTCGAGCCCGCTGGTGGCGAGCCACACGAGGTGTGACGTGATCCGGTTGAGCTCGCACACGAGGATGCGGATCAACGTGGCACGCTCCGGCGCCTCCACCCCGAGCAGCCGCTCGACGCCCAGGCAATACGCGAGCTCGTTGAAGAACGGGGACAGGTAGTCCGCCCGTGTCACGTACGTCACGCCCTGCATCCAGGTGCGGTACTCCGTGTTCTTCTCGATCCCGGTGTGCAGGTAGCCGACCACCGGCTTGCAGCGGATCACGGTCTCGCCATCGAGCTCGAGGACCAGTCGCAGCACCCCATGGGTCGAGGGGTGCTGCGGCCCCATGTTGATGATCATCGTCTCCTGCCGGAGCTCGCCGGTCGCCGGGTCGCGGAACCCAGCCGCGTCGGGAGCTGTCGTCATCTCCGGGGCCTCGCCCATCAGGCCATCCCTCGCTCGTCGACCGGCGGCATCGTGGCGCCGTGGAACCAGGTGGGGACGCCCCCGAGCGACTCGTCTTTCCGAAGGGGATAGCCCTCCCAATCGTCGGGCAGCAGGATCCGCGTCAGGTCCGGATGTCCATCGAAGACGATCCCGTAGAAGTCGAAGGTCTCCCGCTCGTGCCACTCCGCGGTCGGGAACAGCGGAGTGACGCTCGACAGGTGCGCGTTCCCTTCGCTGAGACCCACCTTCACCCTGGCCCGATGTTTGTGCGGGAACGATCGGAGCTCGTAGTCGACCCAGAACGCGGGGTCGACGTCCGGCCAGTGGGTGGCCGTGACGGACGAGAGGAAGTCGAGCGCGACGTCAGGCTGGTCGCGGAGCCAGGCGAGCGTCTCGACCAACTGCTCGCGCTCGACGACGGCCGTGACCTCCCCGCGCGCGACCAGCACGTCAGGGACGCGCTCCCCGATCTTCCTCGCCAGTCCGTCCACGTTCACGTCGCTCGCCCTCGGCTCACCGGAACGGCTCCGACGTCCGGACCTTCTCCTGGAGCTTCAAGATCCCGAACATCAGCATCTCGGGCTTGGGCGGACACCCCGGCACATACACGTCGACCGGTACGATCGTGTCGACGCCCTGGACGACGGCGTAGTTCGTGAACATCCCTCCCGCCGACGCACAGACGCCCATGGCGATGACCCACCGCGGCTCGGGCATCTGGTCGTAGATCCGCCGGAGCGGCGGCGCCATCTTCTGCGATACGCGGCCGGACACGATCAGCAGGTCGGACTGGCGGGGAGAGGCGCGGAAGAGCTCCATGCCCCACCGGGACAGGTCGTACTGACCGGCGCCGGAGGACATCATCTCGATCGCGCAGCACGCCAGCCCGAACGTGGCCGGCCACATCGACTGTTTACGCGCCCAGCCGACCGCCCGGTCCAACGTCGTCAGGAGGACGCCGCGCTCGACCTCTTCCTCGACCTCCTCGGGCGTCCTGCCGAGGTGCACACCCTCGAAGCGCTCAACCGGCACGACCGGCCCCCTGCCGTTCGTCCACACCCGGCGGCTTCGCCACCCCCTGTTCACTCCGGGTGAACAACGCACGCTCGCGCTCGACGACCTCCTCGGCTTCGTTCGGAGCGACCTCGCTGGCGCCCCAGTCGAACCCGCCCTTGCGCCAGATGTAGACGTACGCGATGAACACGAGCCCGATGAACACCGCCATCTCGATCAGACCGAACAGCCCGAGCGAGCGGAACGAGACGGCCCACGGGAACAGGAAGATCGTCTCGATGTCGAAGATGATGAACAGCATCGCGACCAGATAGAACTTGACGCTGAAGCGTTCCCCGCTCGGCAGCCGGACGGGGTCGTTACCGCACTCGTAGGCCGACAGCTTCACCGGGTTCGGACGATTCGGCCGGAGCATCCCCGACGCCATCAGTGAACCCACGGCGAACACCCCAGCCAGGACGGCCATCACGACGATCGGCAGGTAGTCGATCAGCACGACCGGTCCATCCTACGGAGTGCGCTCACGACGCCCTCGCGAGCATCGTGAGCGCATGGAAGAATCTTGGCGAACTGCCGGCCGATGAAGAAGTAGCGCCCGTAGGTGTCGCTGAGCAGCTGGGGGTAGCGCATCGCGAGACCCGGCCGGTCCTTCACGAGCGCCTCGGACAGCAGATCGGCGGCGAGCTTCGCCGTCTCCATCGCGTAGGCGATCCCCTCGCCGTTGAACGGGTTCACCGCGCCGGCGGCATCGCCGACGACGAGCAGGCCGGGGACGGCTTGCGGTGACCGGTTGAAGCTCATCGGGAGCGGTCCGGACAGCAGCCCGCCCTCGGTGGCGTCCTCCGTGAGCCCCCACTCCGCGGGGAGCATCCGAGCGAACGCCGCGAAGAGCTGCTGTGCGGACACCTCTTCGAAGTGCCGGAACGTGTTGAGGAGCCCGGCGCCCAGGTTGATCCGCCCGCCCGTCACCGGGAAGAGCCATCCGTAGCCGGGGAGGAGCATGTCCCCGTCCCACAGATCGAGCCACGACTCGAACCACGGCCCCGGGCGGTAGGCCGTCCGGTAGTAGCGGCGAGCCGCGATCCCCAGCGGGCGGGAGTCGTCGCGCCGGACGCCCGCCGGCCGGGCGAACCGCCCGGCCGCGCCGTCCGCCGCGACGACGAACCGGGCCCGGATCCTGGTGGTGTCGGCGGACCTGTCCGCGGTGGGGCGCACCTCGGCGCCCTCCACCCAGCCCTCGACGATCACGGGGGCGACCGCCTCGGTCCCTTCCATCAGGCATGCCCCCGCCTTGACCGCCCGCTGCACGAGCAGGTCATCGAACCGGTCCCTCGGCATCACGAGGCCGTAGCCCGGGAACGAGGTCAGCTCGGGCCACGGCAGCTGGAGCACGGAGTTCCGCGTGTAGACGCGAAGGCCGATCACCTTCTCGAAGCCGGGGTCCTCGGTGTCGATCCCCATGTCGCGGATCGCGGCGACCCCGCGCGGCGTCAGACCGTCCCCGCAGACCTTCTCACGGGGGAACGCGGCACGCTCGACGATGGTGACGTCGATCCCGTGTCGGGCGAGGTGATAGGCGGTGGCGGAGCCACCGGGACCGGCGCCCACGACCAGGACGTCCGTATCGATCGTGTGATCGCCGATCACGCGTTCCTCTCCGCGGCCCCACCGCCGGCGGGGCTTGTGAAAAACTTCACAAGCATCGACCTTCAGGCTACCGCAGGCCGCCGGATCACGTCGCGGCTTGGCGCGCCGCGTCGCGGTGATCCCACGAGCCGACCCTAGCCGGGACCACACGGATGAACCCGAGCGCCGGAACGCCGGCGGCGAACCGCTCGAACCCGTCGCCGGTGAACATCGTCCGGTACTTGTCGTGCCACGCGGACATGGGCTCGCGGAGGTCGGGGTGCTCGGCCGGCAGCAGCTCCGCGACCCCCTCGACCCTGGCTCCCGTCAGCTCGCCCCACTCCTTGCCGCGGTCGATCAACACGCACACGCGCGGATCGCGCACAGCGTGCTCCCAGGTCTGGTCCCCCATCCGCGAGGACACCCAGACGGCATCTTCGAGCCACACGAACCAGCGGGGTGCCACGTGCGGGCCGCCATCGGGTCGCACGGTGGCGATCCGGCAGGTAGCCGCGTCGCGGAACACCCGCCGCAGGAGCTCGACGTCCTCGCTCACGAGCCGGCCACGAGGTCGGCGAGCAGCCCCAGCGCCTGGATCGCGTCCGCGTCGAGCACGTCCGGGTCGAGTGCATCCTTGGCCTCGGCGATCAATTTGTTCGCGTCGATCATCGTCGCGCCGGGCGTCATGTCGCCGTCGCGGAGATCGTCCAGCAGCTGGAACGCCTCGCCGAGCGGTTCCCCGAAGCGTTCGAGCCGGGTGGCAACCAGGACCGTTGCTCCCGCGAGGGCCGCTCCGATCTGGAGCGGCCCCTCCACCGTGTACGACCCACCTTTGAGGGCCGCGAGCAGTCGGGCGTCCGCGTCGGCGTCGATCAGCCCGAGGTGGGCTCCGGCGGCCATCTCCGTGCGCATCCGGTGGTACCGCTCGAGCGCAGCCGCCAGGCGAACCGGCGGGAATCCCGACTCCAGGAGCAGCTGGTCGGCGAGAACCGACGCCAGGTCACCGGCGAGGATCGCGACCGCGATCCCGATCCGCTCCGGCTCCGCTTGACCGCGGCGCTCCGCGGCCTCCGCCTGGCGCGCGTGCACGGTTGGCCGGCCGCGGCGCGCCGCAGAGCCGTCCATCACGTCGTCGTGGATCAGGGCCATCGTGTGCAAGAGCTCGAGCGACGCGGCGGCGCGGAGGATCGGCTCGCCGTGCGGGCCCCCGGCGGCGCGGAACCCCCAGTAGCAGAAGGCCGGCCGGATCCGCTTTCCGCCCGCCTCGAACAGGCCGATCACCTCGTCGATCGGATCGGTCGCCCGTGGGTCGAGCCACGCGATCTCCTGGCGGCGGGCGGAGAGGAACGAGCGGAGGACGTCGTTGATGCGGTCCTGCAGGGCGACCGGATCGGTCGGCGAGAGGCTCGAGGGGGAAGCCATCGCGGCCAGTATGCCAAGGAGCACGGCGCGGGCGCGAGCGACGCCTCCGTGGGTACTCCCTCTATCATGTGGCCGCCGGTCTGGACCGGTCCCAGGACATGAGACGCGCGTTCCGCACCCTCGCCATCGCCACCACCGCGTCGACCGTGCTGTTGATCGCGTGGGGCGGCGTGGTCCGCGCGACGGGCTCGGGAGATGGCTGCCCGGACTGGCCGACGTGCTTCGGCTCGTGGGTCCCGCGTGTCGAGTACCACACCCTCATCGAGTACTTCCATCGGCTGCTCGCCGTAGTTTCGGCGGGCTTGTCGATCGCCCTCGCCGTCGTCGGCGCGTGGTCCCTCGCCCGGGCTCGCGTCGGCGGGCACGCTCGAGCGGTCCCGAGGGTCGCGGCATGGCTCGCGGTGGGCCTCGCCCCGCTCTTCGTGATCCAGGCCGCGATCGGCGGCTGGATCATCGCCACGCACGAGGATCCCGCCGTCGTGACGCTGCACTTCGCGGTCGCGTTCGTGGTACTGGCCGCCGCGGTGGTCATCATGGTCCTCGCTCGTCTCCTCGAGCCAGGAGGGATCCGGAGCTACGCGCGGATCACTGCCTTCGCGGCGCTCGCGACCTACGGGCTGCTGCTGGTCGGGACCTACGTCCGGGCCGAGGGCGCGGGCCTGGCGTTCCGCGACTGGCCGCTCATGAGCGGCCGTCTGGTCCCGGATCTCAGCCGGCCGGGCGCGGGACCGATGTTCGCGCACCGGCTCCTGGCGATCGCGGTCACGGCCTTGGTCGCCTGGTGCATGGTGCGGGCCCGCACGATGCGGCCGCGCTCCCCGAGGCTCGTCCGTCTGTCGACGCTCGTGCTCGTGCTCGTGCTCGCGCAGGTCGCCGTCGGCGCGCTCAACGTTGTCACGGAGCTCGCGACGTGGGCGCGTGCCGCCCACGTCGCGGTCTCCGCGCTGATCTGGGCGACCATCGTGGCCCTGGCGGTCGTCGCGCGACGGGAACCGTCGCGCGACGACCTCCGCGCCGACGCCGAGGACGAGGGCTTCCCCGCGACGGCCGATCGCTCGCTCGGCGACACGGTGCGCGCATTCGCGGCCCTGACCAAGCCGCGGATCATCGTGCTGCTGTTGATCACGACCGTGCCGCCCATGATCCTCGCGGCCGGCGGGCTGCCGGGTGCCTGGCTCGTGCTCGCGACCCTGGTCGGCGGAACGCTCGCGGCCGCCTCGGCCAACGCGTGCAATATGTATCTCGACCGCGACATCGACCAGGTGATGCGTCGTACGCGGCGGCGCCCGCTCCCTCGCCACGCCATCCAGCCGGAGGCCGCCTTGCGGTTCGGGTTCGCGTTGGGAGCCGTGGCGTTCACGTTCCTCGCTCTCACGGTGAACGTGCTCGCCGCCACGCTCGCTCTCTCGGCGATCGCCTTCTACGTCTTCGTCTACACGATGTGGCTCAAGCGATCGACGACCCAGAACATCGTGATCGGCGGCGCGGCCGGTGCCGTCCCCGTGCTCGTCGGCTGGGCGGCCGTGACGGGCGGTATCGCCTGGCCGGCGGTCATGCTCTTCTCGATCGTCTTCCTCTGGACGCCGCCGCATTTCTGGGCGCTGGCGATGCGGGTTCGCGACGACTACGCGGCCGCCGGCGTTCCGATGCTGCCGGTCGTCCGGGGCGAGGAGGAAACGCGGCGCCAGATCTTCCTCTATTCGCTGGTGCTGTTCGGAGCGACGTTGCTGCTCGTGCCGGTCGCCTCGATGGGCCCGATCTATCTGGTGACCGCAGTCGTCCTCGGCGGGAGCTTCGTCTACCGAGCCCTCCATCTCTGGCGGGAGCCCTCGGACGCGAGGGCCTGGGCGCTCTTCAAGTTCTCGGTGCTGTACCTGGGAGCCCTGTTCGTCGCGGTGGCGATCGACGCGCTCGTGTGACGCTCCCCTCTACGGGGGGGGCGTCCAGGAGACATCGCCCGAGAGCGTCCGATCGATCAAGCTGCTCAGCGTTGCCTCGCTCGTCGTCGAGCCGACGATCGAGTACCTGATCGTCCCGTCTCGATCGACGACATACGTCGCGGGCAAACCCGTGTAGCCGAGGCTGGCAGCGGATCGGCCCGACGGGTCTTCGATGCTGGGGTACGGCACGTCGTACCGTCGGACCCACGCCAGCGGCTGTGCTGTGCTGGTCTCCTCGGGGTTCACACCGAGGAACGCCACACCCTTGCCGGCGTACCGGCCCGCCACGCGGACGAATCCGGGCTGGTCGCGCTCGCAATCCAGGCACCACGTCGCCCAGACGCTCACGACCAGGACCTTCCCGCGGAACGCCGCGGCCGACAGCGGCGCACCGTCGAGACCCTTGCCCTCCAACGCGGGCAGCGGCCGGTCCTCGACGCGAACGAGGCCCCCGTTCGCGCCGGAGGCCGAGCTGCAACCCGCCAGGGTCAGGCAGGCAGCGATCGCGAGCAGGGTTCGCACACGGCCACGGTATCGCGGCCCGTGCGGCACGTCGCCCGCTGACCGGCTTCTAGCCGCTCGCGCTGGAGGACGCTCCCGTCGGCGACGACACTCCGCCGCTCTTGGCGACGGTGATCGTCCCCTGCATCGTCGTCGGGTGGTAATCGCAATGGAAGTAATACGTGCCGGGATCGAGCGCCGGCAGCTGGTACTCCGCCGACGCCACGCCCGTCACGTCCGGTCCCTTGTAGATCGACGTGGTGTAGTCCTTGTCGGAGAAGAACTGGATGTTGTGCAGGACGCTCGGATCCTCGTTGTCGAACGTGATCGTCGTGGGCTGCCCCGAAGGCACGTCGAGCGAGGTCGGTGAGAACTTCAGGTCCTGGGCGGTGATCACCGGACCGGCAGGAGCCCCGGGCGCCGGTGGCGGGCCCGCCACGGTCAGCGTTCCGAACATCGTCGTCGGGTGGAACTCGCAGAAGAAGTAGTAGCTGCCGGCGGTGAGCGGGCCCACCGGCACGTCGACGGTCCCTACCCCGGTGACCGGCTGTCCTGCTGCGATCGCGCCGGTCGGGTCGGTGGTCTTCTGCGCGGCGACCACCACGTTGTGCTGAACGCCGGTGTCGTCGTTGGTGAACGCGATCGTGAACGGGTAGGCGGCGGGCGCCGAGAGCGACTTCGTCTGGAAGCCGTTCGTCGCCGCGCCCTTCGGTGCGGTCAGGGCGACGGTCACCGGCTGCGCCTCCTGCGTGGGCTGGCCGAGCAACAGCGCCAGCCCTCCGGTGAGCATCGCGATCCCCGCGACCCCGCCCACCATCGACAGCATCGAGGCGCCCGTCACCTGAGGCCGGCTGGCGACGACCCATGCGACGGCCAGGATCGAGGCGGCCACCACGAGCGCGGTGATGGTCGCCGCCGTGGGGGTCACGCGGAGCAGCACCCGGGAGAAGAGGTACAGGATCGCGCCGATCACGACGAGCACGGTGACCGGGATCAGGACCGGCCAGAGCAGCCGTTCGCGCGGTTCCGGGGAGTGGTCGCTCATCGCCCCATCTCGGCACGGATCTCGGCGTCGACGTCCCGCCATTGCAACGCGTCCCAGCCCTCGGTCTGGTCACGCCGCGCCCAGCGGAAGAAGACGACCGTGATCACCGTCCACAGGATGGCTCCTCCGACGATCTTCATGGTCAGGCCCGCGATCATCTGATCGGTCATCACCGAGATGCCCCAGATGCGCGGGAACGTGCCGTACACCGGATAGAGCGGCACATGGCCGAACGTCAGGAACGAAGCCGGGATCGTGGGGGCGAGCGACTGGACGAACAGATACAGCATCTGGCCCGGAGGAGTGAGGGGAGGCATCTCCGGCAGCGGGGAGACCACGGGCCACCACATCACGACGGCAGAGCCCAGCAGGAGCGTGTGCAGGAGGAAGTGCGAGAGCTCCGAGTGGACCGACAGGGTCACCACCGCCGGCCAGTGGGTGAACAGCAGGACGCCGTTGAACAGCACGATCGCGGGAAGGGGCCGCGTGAGGAAGCGCCACACCCGCCGAACGATCCGCCGTCGGAGCAGGTCACGCCAGAGCCATGCCGGCGTCCCCGCCACGAGCAGTGGCGCCGCGACCAGCGCGAACAGCAGGTGCTGCACCATGTGGATGCAATAGAGGTACCGCTCGGCCAGGTCGTGGATCGGCCAATCCGCCCCGAGCAAGAGCACCGCGACGCCGATGAGGAACAGGCGGCGTGCGTGGTCGGATGCCGGTACGCCGGTGCGCTCCGCATGGCGACGGCAGGCGATCAGGTACGCCGCGGCCAGCGAGCCCAGGATCACCCAGACGTCGACGTGCGCGCGGAACGGAGGAAGCATCGGCGCTACCTCGCGAACGCCTTGAGCAGCAGCAACACGACCAGGAACAGGATGCCGGCCCCGGACGCACCCATGATGAAGAACCGCGAGTAGCGGCTGTCGTCGAAACGCAGATGCATATACCAGAGCACGACGAGGGCGAACTTCACGAAGGCGAGACCGAACAGCATCGTGATCAACAGCCCGTGCGGGAGTCCCGAGTAGCTCGTCCATACCTCGAGCGTCGTCAGGACCACCAGGATCACGCCGATCCGGACGTACTCCTTCGCGCTCGGGTGCCGGCGCCGCACGTGTCCGGTCTCACCCGGTTCCACGGCTCCTCGGGCGCCGATGTCCCCTCGCACCTCGTCCAACCCTTCCATCCTCATCGCGCTCACCCGGCCGGTTTCGGTTGCGGGATCAGGTAGACGACGGTGAAGATGACGATCCAGACGATGTCGACGAAGTGCCAGTACAAGCCGACCATCTCGACGGGGAACGCCTGATCATCCGGCAGCCTCCCAGCCCACGACATCCCGACGAGGGAGAGCAGCATCAAGATCCCGACGGTCACGTGGACCCCGTGGAACCCGGTCAGAACGTAGAACGTCGTGCCGAACAGGTTGGACTTGATCGTCAGGCCTTCGTGGTAGAAGCTCGTGAACTCGTACACCTGGCCGCCGACGAAGGTCAGCCCCAGCATCGCGGTCGCGACCAGCCACAGCCGCATCCGTGCGAAGTCGCGTTGCTCGGCGGCGGTGAGCGCCAGGACCATCGTGAGCGAGCTCGCGAGCAGCACGAACGACGAGACCGACGTGTAGCGGATGTCGAAGATCTCGTGCGGATAGGGGCCGGTCGTGCTGGCGCCCCGGTACAGGACGTACGTCGTGATCAACGCGCCGAACAGCAGGCACTCCGATGCCAGGAAGAGCCACATCGCGAGCTTCGTGCTCGGGAGCCCGGTGCTCGTGTGCTCGACCGGTGCCGCGTGCGCCGTGGTATCGGCCATCGCTACTCCGCCACCGGGGGCTCCATCGCCCAGCCCATGAACCCGACGACGGTGACGAGCGCCCCTGCCCCCACCAACCACCACGAGTACAGGACGCCGTATGCCATCACGGGCAGTCCGACGGCCGCGACGAGCGGCCAGAAGGACGGGCTCGGCAGGTGGATCACGTGCCCCTCCTCGTGTCCATCGGCGGGATGGTCGGACGCACCCGCCGGCACACGGACCAGCCTGCCTTCTTTGTCTTCCACGTACTTTCGGTGCCAGAACTCATCGATCGAGTGCACGACCGGGATCTCTTCGAAGTTGTAGATCGGTGGGGGGCACGGCGTCGACCATTCGAGCGTCCTCGCGTCCCACGGGTCTTCGTTGGCGAGGCCCTTCGGTTTCCGTTGGGTCGCGGCCGCGTTGAGGATGAACACGAGCGTCGACAACGCGATCAGGAACGCTCCGACGGTCGAAACCTGGTTCCAGAAGGTGAGCCCCAGGGACGCCGGATACGTGTACTCGCGCCGGATCATCCCGCCGAGCCCGAGGATGTGCATCGGACCGAACGTGAGGTTGAACCCCACAAGCAGGATCCAGAACTGCACCTTCCCCCACAGCTCGTTGAGCTGGCGAGCGAACGCCTTCGGCCACCAGTAGTACATCGCCCCGAAGAGCCCGAAGACCGCGCCACCGAACAAGACGTAGTGGAAGTGCGCCACGATGTAGTACGTGTCCGTCTGCTGGTAGTCCGATGGCACCACGGCATGGGTCACGCCGGACAGCCCGCCGATCACGAACATCGCGACCGCCCCGACGGCGAAGAGCATCGGAGAGTCGAAGTGGATGTCACCCTTGTACATCGTGCCCATCCAGTTGAAGATCTTGATCCCGGTGGGGACGGCGATGATCGCGGTCGTGATCCCGAACGCCGTGTTGGCCACGGGCCCGAGACCGACCGCGAACATGTGGTGCGCCCACACGCCGAACCCGATGAAGCCGATCGCGATGCCGGAGAACACGACGAACTGGTAGCCGAACAGCGGCTTGCGGCTGAACACCGGGAGGATCTCGCTGATGATCCCGAAGGCC
>VAXZ01000127.1 GCA_005885035.1 Actinomycetota bacterium | reverse complement strand
CACAAGCACATCGGCGAGGAGAACATCGCCTGCGTCGTGCTCGAGCCCATCCAGGGCGAGGGCGGGTTCGTCGTGCCGGCACCGGGCTTCGTCAAGGGCATCGCGGAGTTCTGCACGGCGAACGGGATCGTGTTCGTCGCCGACGAGGTCCAGAGCGGGATGGGCCGCGCCGGACGGTGGTTCGCGATCGAGAGCGAGGACGTGCGGCCCGACATCGTCACCAGCGCGAAGTCGCTCGGTGGCGGGCTGCCGATCAGCGCCATCAGCGGCCGCGCCGACCTGATGGACGCGGTGCACGTCGGGGGTCTCGGCGGCACGTACGGCGGCAACCCGGTGGCCGCCGCGGCAGCGCTGGCCGTGCTCGACCTGATCGAGCGCGACGCGCTCCTGGACCGGGCGAGCGTCGTCGGCGACACGATCATGGCCCGGCTCCGGGTGCTCGAGGAACGCCACCCGCAGGTCGGCGAGGTCCGCGGCCGCGGCGCGATGTGCGCGATGGAGCTGGTCGAGGACCCGCATACGAAGGAGCCGCTCGCCGCCGGCACGATGAACCGGATCGCGGAGGGAGCGCTCGAAGGTGGCGTGATCGTGCTGACCGCCGGCACGTACGGCAACGTCGTCCGGTTGCTCCCGCCGCTCACGATCGAAGAGCCGCTGTTGGCCGACGGTCTCGACGTGCTCGAGGGAGCGGTCGACGCAGCATTGCGATAGCCGGCGCCCTCAGACGCCCTGCTAGCGTCGAGCCATGGCCGGGCGTCTCCGTCGCATCGCGATCGATGTGACGCCTCTCCGCGTCTCGCGCGACTTCCGGCTGCTGTGGTCGGGTTCGTTCGTATCCGCGATGGGATCGCAGTTCGCGCGGGTCGGCCTCTACGTCCAGGTCTTCGTCCTCACCGGGTCGCCGGCTCAGGTCGGCCTCC
This sequence comes from Actinomycetota bacterium, assembly GCA_005885035.1. Lineage (GTDB taxonomy): Bacteria > Actinomycetota > UBA4738 > UBA4738 > HRBIN12 > AC-51. The sequence continues at coordinate 7,453 of VAXZ01000127.1, read as the reverse complement.
TCGGCGTGTCGGGCCTGATCGGCAGCTTCGCCGGCGTTTTCATCGGCGGATCGTTCATCGACGCCCAGGACCGGCGGACGGTGCTGATCTGGACGCAGGTGGCACACCTCGTCGTCTCCGGCGTCCTCGTGGCGGGCGCGCTCGGCGGCCATCCGCCACTCCTGCTGCTTCACGGAGCGAACTGCCTGACGTGGTTGCTCGGATCGATCGACAGCCCGGCCCGACAGGCCGCGACACCGCGGCTCGTCGGCACGGCGCTCGTGCCGCAGGCGACCGCGTTGAACCAGGTCCTGTTCCAGACGACGGGGATCGTCGGCCCTGCGCTCGCCGGCCTCCTGATCGCGGCGACGAGCCCGACCGCCGCGTACACGGTCGACCTCGTCAGCTACGCGGGACTCCTGCTCGCGGCGCTCGCCATGGCCCCCGTCCCTCCCGAACCGTCCGTCTCCGGCGTCCGCCCGACCGGGCTCCCCGCCGTGCGCGAAGGCTTCACCTACGTGCGACGTGACCGATTGATCCAGTCGACCTTCGTGATCGACCTGATCGCGATGATCTTCGGGATGCCGCAGGCGCTGTTCCCGATCCTTGCCGTCGAGCAGTTCCATCGGGGCGCGGCGGTCGTCGGGCTCCTGTTCGCCGCGCCAGCGGTCGGCGCGCTCGTGCAGGCGCTGGCGGCCGGGCCCGTGACGCGCATCGTCCACCAGGGGGAGGCGGTCCTGTGGGCGGTGATCGGCTGGGGAGGTACGATCGCCGCCTTCGGCCTCGTCGGGCAGCACCTCGGGTGGGCGCTGCTCTTCCTCGCGATCGCGGGGGCCGCGGACGTGATCAGCGCGATCTTCCGGTCGACGATCCTCCAGGTGACCGTACCCGACGCGCTCCGAGGGCGACTGTCGGGGATCTTCATCCTCGTCGTCACGGGCGGTCCGAAGCTCGGTGACCTCGAGGCGGGGCTCGTCGCGGCGGCCGTGTCACCGACCTTCAGCGTGATCTCGGGCGGGTTGGCATGCGTCGTCGGGGCGTTCGCGTGCGCGGCCGCGTACCCGGAGCTTCGGCGGTACGAGGCGCCGCGCACCGCCGTGCCCTGATCGTCAACCCTTCGTCTCGACGTGGCCTCCGAAGCGATTCCGCATCGCCGACAGGAGCCGGTTGGCCATCTCGGCCTGACCCCGGGACGAGAAGCGAGCGGACAGCGCAGTCGTGAGGACGTCGGCGGGAACGCCCTCCTCGATCGCCGCGATCGCGGTCCAGCGACCCTCGCCGGAGTCGGCTACGTGTCCCGCGAACCCGTCGAGCGTCGGCGAGTCGTGCAGCGCCGCCGCCGCGAGGTCCAGCAGCCACGACGCCACGACGCTCCCCCGGCGCCAGAGCTCCGCGACGGCTGCGATATCGATGTCGTACCGGTAGAAGGCGGGGTCGCCGAGCGGCGCCGTCTCGGCGTCGTGCGCCTGCGCTTCGCCCCCGATGTTCGCGTGATGGAGCACGTTGATGCCCTCGGCGTATGCCTCCATCAAGGCGTACTCGATCCCGTTGTGGACCATCTTGACGAAGTGCCCCGCGCCCACCGGACCCACCCGGAGGTAGCCCTGCTCCTGCGGGGTGACCTCGGGGGGGGCGCCGGGCGTCCGCGGCGCAGCCGCGACGCCCGGCGCGAGGGACCGGAAGATCGGCTCGAGGCGCTCCCAGACGGCGTCGTCGTCGCATCCCACCATCAGACAGAAACCGCGATCGAGCCCGAACACGCCGCCCGACGTGCCGCAGTCCACGTACGCGATCCCGTGGGAGGCGAGGTCCCTCGCTCGGCGCAGATCGTCCCGGTAGTACGTGTTGCCGCCGTCGATCACCACATCACCCGGCGCGAGCGTTCCGGCGAGCGAGTCGACCGCTTGCTCGGTCGGCTCGCCCGCCGGCACCATCACCCACACCGTGCGTGGCGGCGTGAGCGCCGCCACGAACGCCTCGATCGAGTCGGCGCCCGTGGCACCCTCCGAGGCGAGCGCTGCGACCGCGTCGGAGGAGAGGTCGTGGACCACGCAGGGGTGACCGTCGCGCATCAGGCGCCGGACGATGTTGGCACCCATCCGTCCGAGCCCCACCATCCCGAGCTGGGTCGGTCTCGTCGTCGTCATCGGACCCTCCGTCGCTCTTGCTGCGCCGGACCGTATCCTCGGGTTGGCGTCACTGTCACGGCGCCGGAGGATCGCGAGCGACATGACCGACGGAACCCCATCCGATGCCCTGGTGATCTTCGGGATCACGGGTGATCTCGCGCGCCGCAAGACGCTCCCCGCGCTCTACCAGCTGGAGCGGCGGATGTTGCTCGAGGTGCCGGTGATCGGGAGCGGGCGGACCGGATGGACCGACGCCGACCTCCGCGCACACGCCCGGGCCGCGATCGAGGAACAGGGGCCGGCGGAGCAGGAAGCTCTCGGCAGGCTCCTCGCACGCCTCCGATACGTCGCGGGCGACACCAACGACCCCACGACGTTCGACCGTCTCCGCGAGAAGCTGGGCGCGGCGGAGCATCCCGTGTTCTACCTCGAGACCCCGCCGTCCCTGTTCGGGTCCGTCGTCCGCGGGCTGGCGGAAGCAGACCTCACCAACGGGGCGCGGGTCGTGATCGAGAAGCCGTTCGGGCACGACCTCGCCTCGGCGCGCGAGCTCAATCGCGAACTGCTCGACGTGATCGGCGAGGACCAGATCTTCCGGATCGATCACTTCCTCGGGAAGGAGCCGGTGCAAGACATCGTGTACCTCCGGTTCGCCAACGAGATGTTCGAGCCGCTGTGGAACCGCGACCACGTCGAGTCCGTGCAGATCACGATGGCGGAGCGCTTCGGCGTGGAGGGGCGGGGCCGGTTCTACGACGAGGTGGGGTGTCTGCGCGATGTCGTCCAGAACCATCTCCTCCAGGTCCTCGCCCTCGTTGCGATGGAGCCGCTCTCGGGAGGGTCGGAGGCACTGGCCGATCGCCGCCTGGACGTGTTCCGGGCGATGCCCGGGGCGGATCCCGCCCACTACGTTCGCGGCCAATACGAGGGCTACCGGGAGGTCGACGGGGTCGCGCCGGGGTCGACGACCGAGACGTTCGCGGCGCTCCGGCTGAGGATCGAGAACTGGCGATGGGCGGGCGTCCCGTTCTACCTGCGCGCCGGGAAGAAACTGGCGATGACGGCGACGGAGGTGGACATCCGGTTCCGGAGCCCGCCCGCGATCATGCTCGGGGACGGCGTGCGTGCCCTACGCCACCACAACCATATGAAGCTCCGGATCGGCAAGGACGCGGGTGCGAGCATCGGGTTGCTCCTCAAGAAGCCGGGCGCGCCCGCGACCCAGTCGGTGCATCTGGATCTCTCCTTCGACGAGCAGCTGGGCGAGGCGCCCGGCCCCTACGAGCGCCTCCTGAAGGACGCGCTCGCCGACGACGGCACGCTGTTCCCGCGACAGGACGTGATCGAGGAGACCTGGCGGATCGTCCAGCCACTGCTGGACGATCCGCCCCCCGTGGAGCCCTACGCGCCGGGGTCGTGGGGGCCGGAGTCGTGCGAGGAGCTCGCCGCCGGCGACGGGGGATGGGTCGCGCCGCGCGAGCCCGGCCGGCTCTCGGCCTGACGCTCACCGGGGGTCGCCGAGACCCTCCGCAGGAGGTACCAGGCCGCCCCCGGGGGGCGCGTGCCACGGATCCTCCCGACCGGGTCGAACCACGGCGCGAACCGCGTCGCCATCTCCGCGGGGGTCACGCCGAGGGAACGGAGTGCACCTCGACGAGCGAAGGCGAACACGAAGAGCTGGGCTCCCGGACGCGTGAGCGACACGACGCCCGCCGCGTACGCGGGGCGGCGACGACGCTCGATCGAATGGAAGCACCCGATGTCGAGCACCAGATCGAACGGACCGGCGAGGCCGAGCCGCTCGAGATCGGTCACGTCGCCGAGGAGCACGCGCGCCTTCGGGACGCCGCCCAGCTTCGCCGTCGCACGGTCGATCGCTGCCGGGACGGCGTCGACGCCCGTCGCCTCCCATCCATGCTCGGCGAGGTACCGGACGTTCGTCCCGGTGCCGCAGCCGAGGTCGAGCGCCCGGCCCGCGGCGATCGCGGCGGGACCCTCGATCAGGTCGACCACCTCGGGCGGGGTGACACCGGTATCCCACGGCGTGCGCCCGGTCCGGTACATCCATCGGTAGGCGTGGCGCAACCACATCAGCGCAGCGACGCGCACCCGAGGCACAGCACCGACCACGGCCTTGCCTCGAGCCGCTCGTCGGCGATCGGCCCGCCGCACCGGTCGCAGAGCCCGTAGGTCCCGTCGTTCAGCTTCTCCAGGGCTCGGACGACGTCCGCACGCATCGCGTCGAGCTGCTCGGCCGCACCCACCTTGGCCAAACGATCGACCGCTTCGGTCGTGCCGTCGCCGATCCGCTTGCCGAACGAGACGGCGGCGGCGGGGTCGCGAGGGACCGCCGTGAGCTCACGCAGCTCGGCGTCGAGCCCGGAGCGTCGCTCCTCGAGCACGTCGCGGATCGTCGCGGTATCCATGTCAGCTCGCGGTGAGCTCGTTGTGCTCCCCGGCATCGACGGTCCCCGTGACGCCGGGAGCGACGAAGATCGTCAGCGCGCCGGCCTCGAGGATGGCGTCCCCCGGCTCGGGCCCCGAGACGAGTACTGCGCGAACCGTCGCCCCGGCGGCGGTGAGCCGGATGTGCGCCTCCGGATCGAACCGTCGGGCGGCGGTCTGCGAGGTCAGGAGCGCATCGTGCGCGCGCGGCGTCAACTCCACCATGACCGCGATGGTACGCGCGGCCGGACGCTCCGGCCCGGTGATGGCCCTCAGTGCATACGCGGGCCGAACAGGATCCAGTCATCGAGCGAGTCCATGAGCGGGCGCTCATCGGGGTTCCGCTCGGCTCCCCCCGCGACCGCCCGACGAGCCTTCCTGAGGGCCCGGTTCCCGCGCCTGCGCGAGCGCTTCGCGGGGTGCGACGCCCGCTCCTCTGTCTCCCGCCGTCGCAGCCGCTCGAGCACCTCGACGATGTTGGGTCGCATCGCGTCCTCCCTTCGTAACCTGTCTAACTTATGTAACCGGTTACTAGCAGGATACCGGTTTAGACGTAACCGGTCAAGTGGATATCTCCGGTTTCGTCGCGTATCCTGGTCACCGTGAGACCTCCGAACACCGACATCGACACGACCCCGCCGGCACCCGGCGATCTCGAGCTCGTTCGCGGCTTCCTGTCCCTGCACGATCACCTCGAGGGAACGCGAGACTCGTTGCCTCCCAGCCTCGACACGGTGGAGTGGTGGCTCCGCGAACACCACCTGCTCACGGTGGACCAGACGGCTGACGAGGCGGATCTCCGCTGGGCCGCCCGGATCCTCGAGGCCCTCCGATCTCGGGTGCACGAGAACATGGGTGGATCGCCGGACCCCGGGTCGATCGGGGTGCTCGACCGCGCCGCTCGCGAGACCGGGCTCAGCGTCGATTTCGGCGCGAAGGCCATCCGGCCCGAGGCGGTCGGGGTCCGCGGAGCGGTCGGCCGGATCCTGGCCGTCGCGTTCCTCGCCGAGCTCGACGGCTCCTGGTCCCGATTCAAGGAGTGCTCGAGCCCCACCTGTCGTGCCGTGTTCTGGGATCGCTCGAAGAACCGCTCGGGTCGCTGGTGCACGATGAAGGACTGCGGCAACCGAGCGAAAGTTCGCGCATATCGGGAACGAGAGCGCACGTCGGCGTGACGCCGGCCGATCCCATCGAGCTGCAGCTCCGCGGGCCGGGAGGCGAGCGGGTCGACCTGTGGCGGACGCTGATCTCCCACGGCTTCCACGACCTGGCGCCGATGGCGATCGACGAGGTCAACCGGTCGCTGGACCTCACGCTCCGCGTCCGGCGTGGGATGCCGCGGAGGGTACGGATCGCGCCGGGAAACCGGGGCTCCGCTCGGGTCGAGATCCTGGGCACCGCCACGACGTCGGCCGCGACGCGGGACGCGATCGCTCGGGGTGCCGCGCGCGTCCTTCGGCTCGATCAGGATCTCTCGGCGTTCTACGCCCTGGCCGCCGCCGATCCGGAGCTGGCGTGGGTCACGGCGGGTGCGGGGCGCATGCTCCGCTCCCCCACCGTGTGGGAGGACGTCGTCAAGACGCTCTGCACGACGAACTGCTCGTGGAGCCTCACGACCACGATGGTCAACGCGCTGGTGCGCGAGCTCGGCGAGCGGGCCGCGGGGTTCACGGACGATCCGCTCGCGAGCGCGTTCCCGACGCCCGCCGCCATGGCCGGCCGCGACGAACGCTTCTACCGCGAGATCGTGCGATCCGGCTACCGGGCTCCGTACTTCGTCCGGCTCGCGGAGGTGGTTGCGAGCGGGGAGGTCGACCTCGAGGTCCTGGCGGACGCGTCGCGCCTCGACCTCCCCGACGGGGAGGTCGAGGCGCTCCTTCGCTCGCTCCCCGGGATCGGGCCCTACGCGGCGGCCAACGTGATGATGACGCTCGGTCGGAGCTCACGGCTGATCCTTGATTCGTGGTCCCGGCCGGCCTACGTCCGCGCAGCGGGGCGGAGGAAGCTCCCGTCGGACGCCCAGATCGAGCGGCGCTTCCGACGCTACGGCGAGGACGCGGGGCTCGCCTTCTGGCTCTTCGTCACGGAGCACTGGGCATCCTAAGGTCCAAAGGGGTTGCCCCGGAGCCCGGTTCCTCTCGCCGAGGGGTTGCCCTGGGCCCTCGGCCACGGGCATACTGCCTCGGGCTCCCGAGCGACCCGTCCGGGGTCCGGCTCCCGGGGAGCCGCTGACCGGAGAACCGGAGAGCCGCGACCGGAGGTGCACGAGCCCATGTCGAGCGCCACGAAGGAGTGTCGATGGCCGGCCCACGCCCAGCCCTCGTCCGCCGCGCCCGTCGGCTCCTCGGCTACTGGCGCTCGGAGATCAGGACGCTGCGTCAGGGCCTCGTCGCGCTCGTCATCAGCACGGTCGCCGGGTTCGTTGCAGGGCTGACGCTCGCCCACATCACCGGCACCCTCGCCGACCTTCCCGGGTTGTTGATCCTGATCCCGGCCGCGGTCGGGATGAAGGGCACGATCTTCGGTGCGATCGGCGCACGCCTCGGCACGGCGAACGCGGCCGGCGTGCTGGAGATCAACCTGGAGCCCGGCGGCGTCTTGCGTCGCAACGTCGACGTCGCTGTCCTCACGACCTTCTCGTCGTCCCTGTGGCTCGCCCTGCTCGCGCGGTTCGCGGGCGCCCTCTTCGGACAGCCATCGATCTCCCTATGGGATCTGGCCGTGATCTCGATCGTGGGCGGGGCGATCGGCTCGGTCCTGGTGCTGACGATCACGATCGGTCTGTCCGCGCTGTCCTACCGGCTGGAGTGGGACCTGGACTCCGTCTCGACGCCCATGGTCACCGCGCTCGGCGACATGACGACGCTCCCGAGCCTGTTCCTCGCCACGTTCCTGGTGCG
>VAXZ01000126.1 GCA_005885035.1 Actinomycetota bacterium | reverse complement strand
TGTACCTGCGGCGGCTCCGGACGATCGCGATGCTCGCGGCCCGAAGCCCCGAGGATGCCGAGGGGATGGCCGGCGTCCTGTGGATCGCCGACGCCATCCAGAAGGTGGGCGACGCGGCCTCCGACATCGCTCGCGTGATCGCCGCCCGCCTGGGGATCCCGGACGCCCTCCGGCCGGACCTCCGGCATGCGGACGAGATGACCGCTCGGATCCGTGTCCGCGACGGGTCGAACGCCGCCGGACACACCCTTCGGGAGCTCTCGCTCCCGACGGAGACCGGGATGTGGGTGATGGCGATCCGCTCGGACATGCGGTGGGAGTTCGACCCTGGGCCGGACGACATGGTCGTCGCGGGCGATGTACTGCTCGTGAGCGGTCCGGAGGAGGGCGTCAACCTGGTCCGCGAGCTGGCCGGCGCCCCGCCGATCCCGCAGGCACCGGAGAGCGACGCGCCACCGTTGTCAGAGCTCGATCGAGCGGTCGACATCCTCGTGGAGATGAAGGACCTCGCCGAGGCGGCCGTCGCCCTCGCCTACGCGTCGATCCTGTTCAACAACCGAACCCTCGCCAGCGAGGTGGGGGTGCTCGAGGCTCGGTCCGACGTCTTGGAGGACGAGCTCGAGTCCTGGGTCCTGCGCGCGGCGCCCGAAGCGCGCAACGTCGACGAGCTCCGCGGGCTGATCCGGCTCGCGAGCGCGTCGGAGTCGATCTGCGACGCCGCGAGGGACATGACGTGGTACGTCGAGCACGGAGAACCATTGCACCCGGTCGTCCAGATGGCCCTCGAGGAGACCGAGGAAACGAGCGTCGAGACGGTGGTCCAGCCCGGATCCACCGCGGACGGGAAGTCCCTGAAGGAGCTGCAGGTCGAGACGGAGACCGGGATGTTCGTGCTCGCGATCCAACGCGGGCCGAGGTGGGTCTACCGGCCGCGCGGAACCTCGGTGCTCCGTGGTGGCGACCGGTTGATCTCGATCGGTCCGGAGGAGGGCGAGGAGGAGCTGATCGCCCTCTGTGGCGAGCAGCCCGTTCCCATCGAGACGTGAGCCCGCGCGCTGCTTGAGCCCCTCCGTAGCGGGGCCTACCCTGCAGGGAGATGGACGCGTACGTCTACATCCGGATCGCCTCAGGGTCCATGGCGAACGTGCTCGCCGTGCTCGCCGCCAAGCCCGGGATCAAGCGCGTCGTGCCCACGGTCGGCGAGTGGGATCTGCTGCTCTACGCACGGGGCGCGACGCTCGATGAGATCGGCAACAACGTGCTCGCCGAGGTCCATCAGATCCCCGGCGTCGTGCAGACGATCACCGCCCCCGTCGTTCCTCCGGATCGCGCAGGGCTGTTCGGCATCGCGGTGGCGCCGCCGCAGATCCTCCCCAACGCCTGCTACGTCCACATCAAGGCCGCGGCCGGCACGGCGGTCGACATCGGTGAGGCGCTCGCGGGGATGGAAGAGGTCGACGGCGTGGCCCTGCTCGCGGGCCGGTGGGACATCCTCGCCTGCATCGCCCAACCGTGGGAGACGGCGAGCGGCATCATCCTCGAGCAGCTGCACGCGATCCCCGGTGTGCTCTCGACGAGCACGCTGGTCTCGATCGCCTTCGACGAAGGCGAAGAGGATCGCGATCAGTTCAGCGCCTGGAGCTGAGCGCAGCTCGCGCCGGGCCGCTCATCGGGACGACTCGCGCACCCCCGCGGGCAACGAGAACCGGACCCCCTCCTCGACGATCGGAACCGACTCGACGTCGTCGAAGCCGTGTTCCGCGAGCCACGACAGCATCCGCGTCACGAGGTGCTCCGGTGCGCTCGCCCCGGAGGTGACCCCGACGGTTTCGGCATCGGCCACCCACGCCGGGTCCACCTCGGTCTCGTCGTCGACGAGGTACGCCGCCGCGCCGAGCTCACGGGCGACCTCCGCGAGCCGGTTCGAGTTCGAGGAGTTCTTCGAGCCGATCACGAGCACGACGTCGGCGCGCGGCGCGATCGCCTTCACCGCGTCCTGACGGTTCTGGGTCGCGTAGCAGATATCCTCGCGCGGCGGTGGTTGGAGCTCGGGATAGCGGTCCCGGAGCGCCTCGACGATCTGACCGGTCTCATCGACCGACAGGGTGGTCTGCGTCAGGTAGGCGATCGGTCCCGAAGGGAGCTCCACCTGCGCCGCCTGCTGGAGGTCCTGCACCAACACGGTCCGGTCGGGAGCCTGCCCGCTGGTCCCCTCGACCTCCTCGTGCCCGGCGTGGCCGATCAGCACGATCGTCCTGCCTTCCCCGGCGAATCGGCGAGCCTCCACGTGGACCTTCGTCACGAGCGGACAGGTGGCATCGATCAGCCGGAGCTCACGTCGGCCAGCCTCTTCATAGACCGAAGGCGGCGACCCGTGGGCCGATAGGACCGTGACCGCTCCTATCGGAACCTGGTCGATCTCGTCGACGAAGATCGCGCCCTTCGCCTCCAGGTCGCGCACGACGTGCAGGTTGTGCACGATCTGCTTGCGGACGTAGACAGGCGCGCCGTGCTTGTCGAGCGCCCGCTCGACGGCCTCGACCGCGCGCTCGACCCCCGCGCAGTAGCCACGCGGTGCGGCGAGCAGCACGACGCGGTGGTTCGGGCGGTGGCTCATCTGCACGTTCTGGGCTCCATGGTCTCCATGCTCGCAGGCACCCCGTGACCAGGGGTCATAGTCTAATTGCCGTAACGTTCGCTCGGTCGGTAGGGTAGGACAACCTTCCTACGGACACCCCCCGTCCGTTCCCTTCCCGGCACGTGCGTGCGCTTCCGCCTTCCCAGGGTCGGTTCGCGCACGCCCCGTTGCCGGGATGTTGGAGCGGGGGGTGCCCGGGGGGCGGGATAGGTCACACGTGAAGAGCGACAGACGCAGGAGGTGATGCGGACACCCACGACCTACCGCGGGTCGGCCGGAGAGAGCGGCGAACGGTTCGCCGGGCCGGTTCATGCGGGCGCAGCTGCCAGCTCCGCCCACCGCGGGGGTGAAGATGCCCATGACGAACGCGATCCGGCCGCGTCGCGCACTCGCCGCGACGCTGATCCTGACCGCACTCCTCATAGCGTCCCCCGGAGCACGCGCTTCGGCGGTGACGGGCGACGCTTCCTACAGCTTCACACCGACCAAGATCTGCGCGATCCAGTGGCGCGATGGACCGCTGCAGGTCAGGCACCTGATCCGGTGCGCGGCCCGCTACTACGGCGTCAACCCGGACAAGGCGGTGACGGTCGCTCATCGGGAGTCGATGTTCGACCCCGATGCGTACAACGCCTGGAGCTGCGCCAAGGGCATCTACCAGCACCTGTGCAGGTATTGGCCGGGCCGTGCCTACGACTACGGCTTCAAAGGCTGGTCGGCCTTCAACGCCCGCGCGAACATCATCGTGACGATGAAGATGGTTCGCCGGTACGGGTGGGCGCCCTGGAGCTGATCCCGGTCACCGGACGGGACCACCCGGACGGGGCTGCTCCGCGAGCAGCTCCCGGACGTCGGCCATGGACGCCGCGACCACGCTCGCTCCGGGTGTGTCCCGGTCCGTGATGATCCGCATCCCCGGGAAGCGCTCCGCCGCCAGCGCCACGAGGTCGTCGAACGGACCGAAGACGACCAACGCGTGCGGTCGCTCGACGTCGAGCTGATCCAGCGCCCCGCGTAGGTCGATCGCTCCGGACACCAGCTCCCATCCCGCGCCCACCGACGCGTGGCGAAGCCGCACGAGGGCGTCTTCGTCGGTGGCCACGCAGAGCACCTTCACCGCGCGACACACGAGCTACAGCCAACCTCGGCGCTTGAACATCACGTACAGGACGCCGCCGGAAAGCACCATCGTCCCGAGGGCGGCCGGGTACCCCAGGGCCCAGCGCAGCTCGGGCATCCCCTCGAAGTTCATCCCGTAGATGCCGGCGATCAACGTCGGCACGAGGATGATCCCCGCCCACGCCGACAGCTTCTTCATGATCTCGTTCGACCGGTTCGCGACCTGGCTCACCCGGACCTCGAGGAGCGAGGTGAGGAGGTCGCGGATGTTGTCGGCCAGCTCGGTCACGCGGATCACGTGCTCGGTCACGTCGCGGTAGTACGGAGCGAGCGGTGATCCGGCCAGCTTCGGCTCTTCCTGGAGCAGGTCGAGCGCCTGGCGCAGCGGCGCGGCGAACCGACGGAGCCGCACGACCTCGCGTTTCAACAGGAAGATCCGCTCCTGCAACGCGATCCCGCTGTCCTCGGCAGCCCCCACGCTGAAGACGTCGTCCTCCAGATCGTCCGCCCGATCCTCGAACGCCTCGATGATCGAGAGGTAGCCGTCCACGACCTCGTCGATCAGCACGTACACGGCGAAGCCGCCTCCTTCGCTCGCGAGCAGCTCCGGCTGCGCGCGCCAACGGCGCGTGACGAGGTCGAGCGAGAACGGGCCCGGGCCGTACCGGAGGGTGGCGAGGTAGCCGCTGCTGACGAAGGCGTGGAGCTCCTGATCGATCAACCCGTCGTCACCCTCCTTGGAGCCCATCTCCAGGGGGTGCACCACCACGAAGGCGTACCCCTCGAAGAGCTCGACCTTCGGCCGTTGGTGCAGGTGATGCGCGTCTTCGATCGTCACCGGATGCAGCCCGAAGATGGATCCGAGCGCGTCGATCTCCTCATCGTCCGGCTGTTCGACGTCGATCCACACGAAGACATGCTCGTCCTCGAGGAGCCGCTCCGCGTCACCGAGCAGCAGCTCGCCCTCCATCAGGAGCCCGTCGCGGAACGCGTGCGCCCGGATCATGGCGGCGAGCGTACCCCAGCCTCCAGCGATAGCCTCCCGCATCGTGCCGCTGCCGGAACCGCTCCACCGCTTCTGGGTCTCGCTGGACGAGCTGGTCGCCGACGTCCTGCCGACGCCGTGGGGTGCGGTCGTCACCGACGCTCGGTTCCCCGACGTCTGGGACACGAACTACGCCCGCCTCGACGTCGCGACCGAGGTCTCGGTCGCGACGATCGAGGCGGACCTGCTCCCGGCGCTCCTGCGCGCCGGGGGCCGGGTGGAGCACGTGGTCTCGTTCCACCACGAGGCGCACGGCGAGCTGCTCGCGGAGCTGTCGGCCCGCGGGCACCGGATCTCCTGGGACCTCGCGATGGTCCTCGACGGGACCCCCGGGCGACCCGGGGCCAGCGAAGAGGACGTCGCGGTCGAGGAGCTGCCCTCCGACGACGAGCTGTGGACGGCCGCCGCCGGCTCGATGCGCGACTCGTTCGGGATCGAGCCGGCGGCGGCCGTCGAGCAGCTCCTGACGCTCGAGCGCACCGTGCTCGGCCCCGCGGGCAAGCGGTGGTTCGCGGTGCGGGACGCCGGCGGCCGGATCGTCTCGCTCGGCACGCTCCTGGTGCTCGCGGGAACGGGCTACGTCGACAACGTCGCGACCGACCCGGCCGCGCGGGAACGAGGCTACGCCGGCGCCATCGTCACGAAGATCGCCCGGGAGAACCGGGACGCCGGCGCGGCCGGGCCGTTCCTGCTGACCGACCCGGGCTCGCCGGCCGTGGTTCGGTTCTACGAGCGGCGAGGGTTCTCGTCGGTGGGCTTCCTCGTCTCGACGAAGGGGCCTATGCCGGACGTGTGACGAGGGTCCCCTCGGGGACGATCTCGAAGCGGATCCGCCGCCCGATCGCCCGCTCCAAAACGCCCGCGCGCTCCTCGGCCTCCGCGACCGCTCCCTCCGGGTTGGCGGAGCCGGACACCAGGATCCGGAGCTCACCGCGCCGGACCTTCGCGCCGATCTCGACCACGTCGGACTCGTCCGCGCGGCCCAGGCCGTGGGCGATCCGCAGGATCCCGGTGAGCACCTGGCACGCAGCCCGTTCCTCCTGATCGAGACCCGCGAACGGACCGTACGATGGCTTCGGCCGTCCGGCGCCACGGTGGAACCGGATCATCGAGGCCATCATGGCCACCTCCTGCGGCGAGAACCCGCGCAGCCCGCCGTGTTCGACGAGGTAGGCGCCGTGGCGATGGCTCTTGTCGGGCGAGATCCGAACACCGATGTCGTGCAGGCGGGCGGCGTGCGCCAACAGCTCGCGCTCGTGCGCTCCCAGACCGTGCAGCTCCTCGGTCTCGTCGAACAGCTCCAGCGCGTGGGTGCGCACCGTGCCCTGGTGCTCACCCTCCGGTCCCCAGCGGCGGGCGAGCCGGGCGACGGACGCCGCGCGGACGTCGCCCGGCGAGGCGGGCGCCGGAACGTCGATCTCTTCCAGGATCACGCCCTCCCGGAGCCCCCACTCGGAGTGCACGGCGCCGTCGGCGCCGAACACGCCGAGCGCCGTGGCGAGCACCACGGCGCCGGCCGGCAGCAGCTCGGCTCGGCGTTCGTCGATCCCCGGAAGGGCGAGCCGCTCGGATTGGTCGAGGTCGGCGAGCTCGCGCGAGAGTTCGTCGAGTGCATCGAGCCGCAGCTCGAACTGGTTCAGCGAGGCCGGCGGCGAGGGCCACCGCTCCGCGGCCAGCAGTCGCGCGAGCGCTCCGGCCGTCCCCCCCGCGGCGATGCAGAGCGTGCCCTCGGGCGCGCCGGAGCGCTCGCGCGCCGGGGCCAGCAGGTCCTTGACCTCGGCCTTGATCGCGCGCCGGTCGCCCCGCGACATCGGATCCGTCCGCACGAGGGTCGTGGTGATCCACGCGGCGCCGAGCGGGAACGTCTCCGTCCATCCGACCCGTCCGCCCTCGACGAGCGCCAGCTCGAGGCTCCCCCCACCAAGATCGATCGCGATCCAGGGGTCGGCGTCGAACGCGACGCTGGCACGGATCCCCGCGACGGTCGCGCGCGCCTCCAGATCCCCGGAGAGGATCCGCAGCGGTGTGCCGATCGCCGCCTCGATCGTGGAGGCGAGCTCCGGCCGGTTGACGGCCTCGCGGAACGCCGCGGTCGCGACCGGGATCACCTCGTCCACCGCCGCGCGGTCCGCCAGGTCGCGGAAGCGACGGACGACCTGCGAGGCGCGATCGAGCGCGCCCGGCGGCACGCGGCCGGTGGCCGCGACATCGGCGCCAAGGTTCAACACGACGCGGTCGCGCGCCACGGGGGTCAACCCGCCGTCGGGCTCGACATCACCGACGAGCAACTGGAACGAGGTGCTGCCGAGATCGAAGACGGCGACGCGCACGGCCCGGAGCCTATCCGGCGCGGTCGCGCGGCGGCGGTTCGTATCGCAATAGGGATGGGAAGCCCAGGTCGCGATCCAGCACCCAGGTCGATCCCTTCTTCCACACCATCGGCCCCTCGACCGGCACCCCGTCCTCGGCCAGCGGGCGCACGACCTCCGGGATCGCGTCGCCGTGCGCGCACAGGACGGCCGGGCCGGGGAGCATGCGGATCGTCTCGAGGAGCATCCGCCCGTCCGTCCCCTCCAAGAGCCACGGCACCTCCTCGATGTCGAGACCACGATCTTGGGCGAGCGGGCCGACCGTCTGGACGCAGCGACGGACCGGACTCGACAAGATGCGATCGACCGCCCGGCCGCGGAACGCCGCCACGAGCCCCTTCGCCTGCCGCTCGCCCTTGACGGACAGCGGCCGGTCGCGGTCGTCTCCCCGCCATTCCGCACGGGAGCCCGCCTTCGCGTGGCGGACCACGTACAGAGGCTCCGTCAGCCGAGCCGCCTCGGCGAGCACCTCTCGGTCGTGCTCGTTCGTGAGGGTGGCCGGGGCCGCCTCCACCGAGACCCACGACAGGGCATCGACCTCGTGATCGGGCCGGAAGGCCTCCGCCCCGTCGGCCCTGACCAACCAGTAGCGCACCATCTTCGGACGGCCGAGCGGGTCGGTGTAGCTCACGCTCTTCAGCTCGGGTCCGAGCTCCCCCGTCACCCCCGTCTCCTCGCGGATCTCGCGCAGCGCGGTGGTCTCGATCGGCTCTCCCTCGTGCGCCTTCCCCTTGGGCAGCGTGAGATCGTCGTAACGGGGCCGGTGGACGATCAGCGTCTCGAGGACGCCGGACCGCCGGCGGAAGATCACGCCACCCGCGGCACGGATGACGTCGCTCACCAGAACCGCCGCTTCTTCTTCGCGAGCGATCGCCACACGTCCGGCCATGCGGCGCGGGTCTCGACCCGGACTCGTTCGCGACCGGCACCGATCCACCCCGCGGCGAACGCGAGCGCGGGCTCCGCGGCAGCGACCGCGGTCAGCTTGTCGATCGCGACCACCGAGTCCTGGTGACGGCCGAGCACGTCCTGCAGCCGCGCCGCGGCCCTCGCGAAGGCCGCGGCGCGGTCACCGACGAACGGCGCGACCGCTTCGGCCGCATACCGCACCCGCTTGGCGCGGATCCGCAGCGCGTGCAGGACGGGGTCCGGCGAGGAACCGTCGGCGGCCCGGGCCCGGCGCGCGAGCGCCTTCCAGACCGATTCCATCACCACGGCGGGGTCGGGCGCGCGTGCGGGTCGTCGCAGCGGGGGATCCACGGCGATCGCCATCAGGGTCGCCAGCAGCTGCGCGTGGTCGGGGGCGTCCATCGAGCGGCGGAGCCGCTCGATGGCCGCCCCGCGCTCGAGGGCCACCACCGAGGCGATCCGCGCGGCATCCGCGCGGATCGCCTCGGGCACCTTCGCACTTTCAGCGAAGAGGTCCTCCAGGAACACGTCCAGGTCGCGGACCGTCCCGAGCGCCCGCGCGAACGTGCCGAGTCGCTCGACCGGTGCAGCGATCGCGTCCACATCGAGCACCGAGGTGAGCGAGGCAGCGTGCGACCGGATCCGGCGAACCGCGACGCGGGCGTCGTGGATCGCCTCCGGATCGGAGGTCCCTCGACGGATCGCCGCGTCGTGCAGCATCAGCTGCTCGACCGCGCCGACCAAGGTCGTCGTGACGATCGTTGTGGGATCGCCCGCCACCCTGAGATGCGACGGAGCCCCCGGTCTCGCGGCGCGCATCGTCATCGAGGTTCTCGGGCCCTCGCGATCGCCCGCGTCATCATCGTCTCCTGGACGTTGACGCCCTGCTCGGTGGGAACCTTCGACCAGCTCCCCTCGGCGTCGAGCTCCCACGACAGCACGTCGTCGGCGAAGGTGACCTCGAGGATCTCGTCCAGCCGCTCACGAAGCGCCGGGTAGATCCGGGAGTGCTCGAGGAACCGACCCACGATCGATCGGACGCGGATCGTCTCCGACAGCCCGGGCACCTTCGGCCGGAGGCAGCAGATCCCGCGCACCGCGAGGTTGATCCGGACGCCGGCCGACGACGCCTCATAGAGCGCTTCGATCGTCTGCGGGTCGACGAGCGAATTGAGCTTCAGCGCGATCCGACCTTCTTCCCCGGCCGCCATCTGTTGGCGGATCAGCTCGATGATCTGCGAGCGCAGCGCGATCGGTGCGACGAGCAACCGGCCGTAGCCCCGCTGGCGGCTGTAGCCGGTCAGGAGGTTGAACAGGTCCGCCACGTCATTGCCGAGCTGCTGGTCGGCCGTCAACAGGCCGAGGTCCTCGTAGATGCGGGCCGTGTCCGAGTTGTAGTTGCCGGTGCCCAGATGTGCGTACCGCCGGATGCCCGTCCCCTCCCGGCGGACGACCAGACACACCTTCGCATGGGTCTTCAGGCCCACCACGCCGTACACGACGTGGACCCCCGCCTGCTCGAGGGTCCTCGCCCAGGTGATGTTGGCCTGCTCGTCGAACCGGGCCTGGAGCTCGACGAGCGCCACCACCTGCTTGCCGGATTCAGCGGCGCGGATCAGCGCTCGGACGATAGGGGTGTCCGCCGAGGTCCGATACAGCGTCTGCTTGATCGCCTGTACGTCCGGATCGTGAGCGGCCGCCTCGACGAAGGCTTCGACCGAGGACGAGAACGAGTCGTATGGATGGTGCACCAGGATATCGCCGCCCTCGCGGAGGACCCGGAAGATATCCGGCGGTCCGTCCTCGGACACGAGCCGGGAGGGAGTGACGGGCGTCCACGGTGGCTCCTTGAGGTCGGGACGCTCGAGCGCGATCAGCCCCGTCAGGGCGCCGAGATCGAGCGGCCCCTCGGTCTCATAGATCTGTTCCAGGTTCAGCTCGAGCTCCCGCATCAAGAGCGACCGAACCTCCGCGGTCATCGACCGTTCGATCTCGAGACGCACGGACATGGCTCCCCGGCGGCGTCGCGACAACACGAGCTCGACCGCCGCGAGCAGATCCTCCGCCTCGTCCTCTTCGACCTCCAGATCGGCATCGCGAGTCACCCGGAACACGTGGTGGGTCACGATCTCCATCCCTGGGAACAGGCGATCGAGGTGGTCGGCGACCACTTGTTCGATCGGCACGAACCGCTCGCCGTCGGGGAGCGGGAGGAACCGAGGAAGCAGGGGCGGCATCTTGAGCCGCGCGAAGCGGCGAACCCCCGTGACGGGGTCACGGACCAACACGGCGAGGTTCAGGGAGAGGTTCGAGATGTAGGGGAACGGGTGCGCCGGGTCGACCGCGAGCGGCGTGAGGACCGGGAAGATGCGCTCGACGAAGGATTCGGTGGACCAGCCTCGGTCCTCGTCGGTGAGATCCTCGGTGTCCACCAGGCGGATCCCCTCCTTCTCGAGGGCGGGCCGGATCTCGTCGGCGAACGAACGGTCGATCCGGGCCGTGGTCGCCAAGACCCGAACGCGGATCTCGGCCAGCTGCTCCTCGGGACGCATCCCGTCCGGGGTCGTTGCCGTGACCCCCGCCTCCACCTGATCGAGCAACCCGGATACGCGGATCTGGAAGAACTCGTCGAGGCTCTGGGAGCAGATCGCGATGAACTTCAACCTCTCGAGGATCGGTCGGTCGGGATCTTCAGCGAGTGTCAGGACACGTTCGTTGAAGTCCAACCACGAAAGCTCTCGGTTGAGGTAATGGGTGGCCGGATCTTCGGTGGTCGCGGGAAGGGGCTCCATCAGCACACCGATGGTACCCCGCGACCGGTCCCTCCACGCCCGTCCACCTCCGTGAGGTGGACGGGCGTGGCTCAGGCGTTCTTCACGACGACGGTCTCGACGACGTTCGCGACGTTCTCGAGGCCGTCGAGCGCCTCCTCGAGCGTTTCGGTGACTTCCTTCCATTTCAGGACGTCCATCGCCTTGTAGTCGCCGGAGAACATCTCGGCGACGGCACGACGGAAGATCCGGTCGCCCTCGTTCTCGAGCCGGTTGATCTCGATCCAGTATGGCTCCAGCCGGGTCCGGTCGAGCGACGGAAGTGCCCCGAGGGCTTGTTCGGTCTGCTCGGCAGCGTGGAGGAGGACATCGACCTGCTGGATCATCCACGGCTTCGGCTCGACGATGTTGTGCAGCACGAAGACGTCTGCCGCTTCCTCCACCGCATCCAGAACGTCATCGAGCGCCGTCGCCAAGGTGTAGATGTCCTCGCGGTCCATCGGCGTGATGAAGGTGGTGTTCAAGCGACGGATCACGTCATGCGTGATCTCGTCCCCGTCGTGCTCGCGCTCCTGGATCCGCCGCGCCTTCAGCTCAACATCTCGGTAGTCATCGACCAAGTCCCGAAGCAGGATCACCGCTTCGCGGATGTTCCCCGCGCTCTTCGAGAACAGCTCGAAGAACACATCCGTGCGCTGCGAGATCTTGAGTCTCATCGATCGCTCCTTCCGGCGCGAGGTCGGCCCTCGCCGCGTCGCGCGAGGATCTCCTCGACCGCGAATGCGACGAACCACATGAGGGAGAGTGCCGCCATCGACAGGTTGACCCACCGATACTTCTCAGGCGTCGGTGCGAGCAGCACCACGCATGTGACCGACATCCCCAGGAAGAACCAGGATCGCCGGGAGAGCCTCATCGGACCAGCCCCTTGAAGGGGAGGTACGCGATCCAGGCCATGATGAAGGCGCCGGGGATCGTGAGCACCCACGCCCAAACGACGCGACCGGCGACCCCCCAGCGGACCGCCGAGAGGCGTTGCGTCGTGCCAACACCGACGATCGCTCCTGCGATCGTGTGCGTCGTGGAGACCGGGATCCCCGCGAGCGTGACCCCCCAGATCGCGGTTGCGGCGGCGGACTCCGCACACATGCCGCCGACCGGCTGGAGCTTCGTGATCTTCGATCCCATCGTGTGGACGATCCGCCACCCGCCGAGGAGCGTTCCGAGTGCGATCGCCGCATGCGCGGAAAGCACGACCCAGAGCGGAACGTCGGAACCCTTGGCCAGCAGGCCGTTCGCGATCAACAGCGCCAGGATCACCCCCATCGTCTTCTGGGCATCGTTCCCGCCGTGACCGAGGCTGAACGCGGCGGCCGAGAACAGCTGTCCACGTCGGAACCCCCGGTTGAGCTTCTCCACCTTTCGATAGCGATGGAACAACCAGAAGACGCCGGTCATGAACGTGAACGCGAGGAGGATCCCGACGATCGGCGATAGCACGATGAACACGAAGATCTTCTGGTACTCGGAGGCGACCAGCGTTTTCCAACCCGCGGTCGCGACGGCGGCGCCCGCCAGACCGCCGACGAGCGCGTGCGAGGAGCTCGTCGGGAGCCCCAAGATCCACGTCACGATGTCCCAGAGGATCGCGCCCACCAGCGCGGCGAAGATCCCGGCGTTCGTGAGCGTGCCCGGGTGGACGACGTTCGAGATCGTGTTCGCCACCTTGGTTCCGAAGATGAGGAACGCAGCGAAGTTGAAGAACGCCGCCCACGCCACGGCTTGCCTGGGCGTCAACACCCGCGTCGAAACGACCGTGGCGATCGAACTGGCGGCGTCGTGGAACCCGTTGAAGAAGTCGAACGACAGCGCGACCAGGACGATCAGCGCGATGGTGACCGTCATGCGAACTTGGCCACCACCGACTCGATCTGATTGGCGACATCCTCACAGCGGTCGATCGCGGCCTCGACCTGGGCGAGCAGGTCCTTCCACATCAGGACCTCCAATGCCCGGTAGTCGCCGGAGTACAGGTCGGCCACCGCGCGGCGGTTGATCCAGTCCCCCTCGCGCTCCTCCCGCTTGATCACCGAGACGTCCGAGGGGACCTTCCGGATCTGCTGGAGATGGCCGACCGCACCCACCATCGCTCCGCACGTTCGTGCGAGCGTCTCGACCTGCTTTCGGAACCAGGGGAACACCTCGTCGATCGGGAGCAGCTCGATCAGGTCCGCGACACCGTGCTGGTAGTCCAGCACGTCATCGAGCGCTGTCGCCAACCGGTAGATATCATGACGGTCGATCGGCACCACGAAGGTCGTGTTCAAGGTCCCGATGATGCGATGCGTGAGTGCATCGCCCTCGTGCTCCAGCCGGCGGATCTCCGCGGCGTGCTCGGCCGCGTGCGAAAGGTCGTCAACGAGCGCGAGCAGCTCCCCCGCCCCGTTGGCAGCGTTGCGCGCGGCCGCGTCGAGCAGATCGTAGAAGACGAGCTCTCGCGGGATCACCTGGAACGGCACGGTCGAAGCTCCTCGTCTCCGGCGTCTCCGGAGTGCCGAAGGTACCGGGTTCCATCCCAGGTGTCCAGCGGGCGAACGAAAGATGAACGACGAGGTCGGAAGGCCGCCTCAGCCGACGAACTTGTACCCGAGCCCGCGGACCGTGAGCAGCAGCTCGGGTTCGTGCGGGTCCTGCTCGATCTTCTGGCGGATCCGCTTCACATGAACGTCGAGCGTCTTCGTGTCCCCCACGTAGTCGTGGCCCCAGATCTCCTCGATCAGGAACTCCCGCGTCAGCAGGCGGCCGCGGCGTCGGAGGAAGGCCTCGAGCAGCTCGAACTCCTTCGGGGGGAACGCCACGAGCCCGTCCCCGACCCGAACCTCGTGCTTCGCGACGTCCATCTCGATCGGGCCGGCGTTGAGCATCTCCTCGGCCGCCGCCGGCTCCTGCATCCGCGCCCGCCGCAGGTGCGCCCGAACGCGGGAGACGAGCTCGCGGATCGAGAACGGCTTCGTGACGTAGTCGTCGGCGCCGAGCTCGAGCCCCGCCACCTTGTCGGCCTCGGAATCCTTCGCGGTCACCATCACGATCGGCACGGTGGACTCCGCGCGGATGAGCCGGCAGACGTCCAGCCCCGACAGCTCGGGCAGCATGAGATCCAGGATCACCAGGTCGGGATCGTCGCTGCGGAACCGCTCGATCGCCTTTCGCCCGTCGACCGCCACCGTGACGGTGAACCCCTCCTGCTCCAGCGAGTACCGGATCGATCCCGCGAGCGACTCCTCGTCTTCCACCAGGAGGATCCGGCGCCGGGCGGTGTCGCTCACGTCTGTACCTCGTGGGACGCGTCCGTGAACTCACGGAACTCGCCCGTGATCAGGAAGCTGACCTGTTCGGCGATGTCCACGGCGTTGTCGCCCACGCGCTCGAGCGCGCGAGCCGCGAGGTTCATGTGCAACCCCCAATCCAGCGCGGCGGGATCGTCCGCGAGCTTCAACGCCTCCAGATGGGTCGCACGGTTGAGGCGGTCGACCGGGTCGTCCATCGTGGGCAGCTTCTGACAGAGCTCGAGGTCCCGCTTCGCGAAGGCTTCCATCGCCGTGCGCAGCATCTGCACGACGAGATCGCCCATCTCGCGGATCTGCCCGCGCATCGCGTCGCTGCCGACCGCATCACGCGTCATGAGATGGAGCTTCGCGACGTTCACCGCCTGGTCACCGATCCGCTCGAGGTGCAAGCAGCTGTGCAGGATCGCGGAGATCAGGCGGAGGTCGGCGGCGACCGGCGACTGGAGGGCGAGCAGTGACAGGGTGCCGTTGTCGATGCGGAGGTACAGCTCGTCGATGCTGTCGTCGCCTTCGATGACCTTCATCGCCTTCTCATCGTCGCGCTCCGACACCGCCTCGACGGAGCGTTGCACGGCTGAACCGGCTAACTCCCCCAGCTCGAGCAGCTCGAACTCGATCCGCTGCAACGCTTCGTGGAACGGTTCCCGCGTCATCCGAACCTCCCCGTGACGTAGGCCTCGGTCCGCTCGTCCGACGGGTTCGTGAAGAGCGTCTCGGTGTCGGCGTACTCCACGATCGTCCCGGTGCGCGCTCCATCCTCCTCGACGTCGACCGTGAAGAATGCCGTTCGGTCGGAGGTGCGCGCCGCCTGCTGCATGTTGTGGGTCACGATCACGATCGTGTAGTCGGAGACGAGCTCCTGCATCAGGTCCTCGATCTTCGACGTCGCGATCGGGTCGAGGGACGAGCACGGCTCGTCCATCAGGATCACGTCCGGCTTCGTCGCGATCGCACGCGCGATGCAGAGTCGCTGCTGCTGTCCGCCGGACAGGGCCAGGCCCGATTCCTTCAGTTTGCCCTTGACCTCGTCCCAGAGCCCGGCCCGATGGAGACACTCCTCGACCAGGTCGTCCATGTTCACCTTCATGCCCGCGATCTTGGGTCCGAAGGCGATGTTGTCGTAGATCGACTTCGGGAACGGGTTCGGTTTCTGGAACACGATCCCGATGTGCCGCCGGACCTCGACCGGATCGACGTCGGGGTCGTAGAGGTCGATCCCGTGATAGAGGAACTTCCCGGCGACGCGCGCGCCTTCGATCAGATCGTTCATCCGGTTCAGGCATCGGATGAAGGTGGTCTTGCCGCATCCCGAGGGCCCGATCAGCGCCGTGATCTGGTTCTTCAGGATCGGCAGCGACACGTCCCGGAGGGCTTGGAACTCGCCGTAGAAGACGCCGGCATCATGAACATCGAAGACGACCTCGCGCTGGGCCTCCTCCTCGTTGACTCGCGTTGCCATCACGGTGAGTGAGACCTCTCCCGGCTCCGGATGAGACGGTGCCGGATCGACCTTCGCGATATCCGTCGTGTCCATGCGGTCACCACTTTCGCTCATAGCGGTTCCTCAGCAGGATCGCGGTGAGGTTCACGAAGAAGATCATGAGGATCAGCACCAGGATGGCAGCCGCGGCCAGGTCTTGAAGCTCGGGCAGCGGCTTCTTCGTGTATGTGAAGATCAGCGTAGGGAGGGCTGTGAACTTCTCTCGGAGGGACGCGAGCGGTCCACCATGGGTGGACAGGAAGCCCGTCACCGCACCGACCATGATGAGGGGGGCCGTTTCCCCGAGCGCGCGCGCCATCGCCAGGACCGACCCGGTCAGGATCCCCGGCGCCGCGTTCGGCAGGACGTGGCTGCGGATCACCTCCCACCGGGTGGCACCGACGCCGAAGCCGCCCTCTCGGATGCCCGTGGGCACGGAGCGGAGCGCCTCCTGCGTCGTGATGATGACGATCGGCAGCACCATCAGGGAGATCGTGAGCCCGCCGGTGAGGAGGCTCAGTCCCCCGACCTTCGGTCCGGTGACGGAGCCGAGCAGCTGCGCGAAGACGGCGAAGCCGAAGATCCCATAGACGATCGCCGGCACACCCGCGAGGTTCCGGATGTTCGTGTTGATGAAGCGGGTGAGCCGGGTGTCGCGTGCGTACTCCTCCATGTAGATCGCCGCGCAGAGCCCCAGCGGCACCGCGAGGAGGATCACGAAGATCATCAAGTAGATCGAACCGATCAAGCCGGACCTGATCCCCGCGTTCTGTGGAAGCGCCGAGTAGTCGTTCCCGAGGACCCTGCCGCCCTGGTGCATGAGCAGCGGGACCGCGGTGCGCGCCACGTTGAAGAGCAGCACGATCAGCACGGCGAGCGCGGTGATCAACGTGAGCAAGAGCACGAGGCTGAAAAGCGTCTCGCGGATATCGCGCCGCTTCCCGGTGAGTGACCGCGCCACCTCGGCACGCGTTGCTTCCGTGATCCCGGTGATCGCCATCAGAACCGCCTCCGGACGCGGCGGACGAAACCCTCCGACAGCAGGTTCAGACCGAGCGTCAGTGCGAACAACAAGAGGCCGACGAAGAAGAGACTCGGGTAGGCGGCGTCGGTCCCACGGACCTGATCCGACCCGGTCGCGAGGGCGGCGATGGCGGCGGTCATCGTCTGGCCGCCCTTCAGCGGGTTCAAGGTGAACAGGGAGCCGCCCGTCCCCCCGGCGACGATCGCGACGATCATCGTCTCCCCGATCGCGCGCGAGACCCCCAAGATGAGCGCGGCGGTGATCCCCGACACCGCCGCCGGGAACACCACACGCATGCTGGTCGATCGGCGGCGCGCTCCGAGCCCGAACGATGCTTCGCGCAGGGCATGCGGAACCGCGTGCAGCGCATCCTCGGCCACCGATGCGACGAGCGGCGTCACGAGGAGCCCGACCGCGATCCCGGCCGCAAACATGTTGAAGAGCGGAACCTGCGATCCGAAGACCCGTTGCACCAGCTCGGGGCTGATCACCCGGATCGCGAAGTACCCGAGGACGACGCTCGGGATGCTCGCGAGGGTCTCGATGATCGGCTTCAGGTACCGCCGCGCCCGCGGCGTCGCGTACTCCGAGAGGTAGAGGGCGGCGCCCAGACCGAGCGGCGCCGCCACGACCATCGCGATGAGCGCCACGATCAATGTCCCCACGACGATGGTCTTGATGTCGCGGACAGCAGCGCAGCCGAGAAGAAGAGGGCGCGCATCCGCCGCTCGCGGCGGAGGCGCGCCGGGTTGCCGCGAAGCACCTCGGCCGTGATCGGGGTCGAGATCACCGCTTGGGCCATCGACCCGGGTCTCCTATCTCTGCGGGCTCCGTCGGCCGGAACCTACCCTGGACGTGCGGGCGATCCTCAGGTCGACGGCGAGGCCGACGACTCCGTCGTCTGCCACGTGCTCCTCGACGTCTGAAGCTCATCGGTCGGCAGGGCGATGTACTGGACCTGCGTCACGGCGGAGATCCCCTCGTCGCCGAGGTAGTAGTCGACGAACGGCTTGAGCGCAGGGTTGGAGGCGAGCTTGTCCGTGTTGACGTAGATGTACAGCGTGCGGCCCAGCGGATAGGTCCCGTCGTTCACGGACGCCGCGCTCGGGGCCACGCAGCCGTCTCCGCCGTCGACCTGGAACTCCTTCACCTGTCCGCCCGCGTTCTGCGCGTACGAGAAACCGACGAATCCCAGCGCACCCTCCGTCCCTCCCGCGTTGTTGATGATCACGTTGTCGCCTGCTGCGGACTGGTAGTCGGGCCGGAGCGTGTCGTCGGGCTTGTTGCGGTCTTGCGCGATGCTCTTGATCGCGAGGTCGATGAACGAGCCGTACGTTCCGGACTCGGTGCCGGGAGCAACGATCGTGAGCGGCAGATCGGGGAAGCTCCCCTTGCCACCGAGCTCACTGTCAAGTGCGTTCGCGTCGGACCAGCTCGAGAACCCCTTCGCCTCGCTGCTGAAGAGCGCGTACAGGTCCGCGAGGGAAAGACAGTTCAGCGGGTTGGATGGGTTGCCAACCACGGTGAGGGCATCACGACCGATCGCCAGCTCGACGTAGTGGACGCCTCCATCCGAACAGGCTTTCTTCTCGTCGTCTGAGATCTGGCGTGAAGCATCGCTGATGTCGGTCTGTCCCTTGCAGAACAGGACGAACCCGTCGGTCGTCCCCGGGCCGTCGACGGAGATATCCACACCCGAGTTGGCGCCCTGGAAATCCTCGGCCACCAACGAAGTGATCGGCTCGACGGTGGACGAGCCGGAGATGTTGAGCGAACCGGAAGGGTCCCCCCCACTCGACGCACCGCTGCTGCTGCCGGAGCTGCTACACGCTGCTCCGACCAGTGCGATCGCGAGCATGAGCGCCCCTGCTCCCGCGAGCCCTCGGATCTTGGTCATGTGCCCGTTCCCTCCTCGAATATCGGACGACCTCGGACCTCCGCGACCGAGGCTAGGAACCCCACATGGCACTAGGGGGGCCGTTCCATGAACGGGGGGTGAACGGCCGTACGACGAAGCTCGAGACGCTCGTACACTCCCGCCAGATGGCGGATGCGCTGCTCGTCGCAGGAGTCGCCGCCGGGGCGGCCGCGGTGGGCGCTGTTGCCGTGGCAGCGACTTCCCGAGGGCGCCTCGCGCGGACGCGCGGCCAAGCCCTCGCGGCACGGACGTCGCTCGAGGCGATCGAACGAACCTCGACGGAAGAGCGCCGGATCCGCGACACGATCCTTTCATCGATGCGTGAGGGCGTGTTGCTGGTCGACCGGGACGGCCGCTGCGTCTTCGCGAACGACGCGCTCGTGAGGCATCTGGGAGGTTCCCCGGCTTCCCTCGACGAGCTCTTCCCAACCGAGATCCGCCGCGCCGCTCGGCGCGCTGGCTACACGGGCGCGGCGAACGCCGTCGAGGTCGAGACCGGGGTGCCTTCACGCTGGCTTCGCGCCAACTCCCAGCCGATCGGCGGCCTCGATCCGGGCCGCGGCGGAAACGCTGCGAAACGGCGCGCTCGAGGACCCGCCTGCCGCGCTCCGGTTCACCGAGCAGCTGCAGCGCGACGCGATGCGGCTATCACGGATCGTGTCCGACCTCCTTGACCTGTCCCGCCTCGAGGGCGGGAGCGATCGGGCTGAACACGTCCGGCTGGACGTGATCGCGGCCGACGAGGTCGAGCGACTCGGTGATGGCGCGGAGGAAGCCGGGGTCGCGATCGAGCTGCACGCCGACGGTGTGCCCTCGGTTCCGGGCTCGGCCCGTGACCTGGCGCTCCTCGTGCGCAACTTGATCGACAACGCGGTTCGCTACACGCCGCGAGGCGGTCGCGTAGACGTCTCGGTCTCTGCAGAGGACGGGAAGGTCATCTTGGAGGTCATCGACACCGGGATGGGCATCCCGCAGCGGGATCTCCCCCGGGTCTTCGAGCGGTTCTACCGTGTCGATCGGGCGCGCTCGCGGGAGACCGGCGGCACCGGTCTCGGGCTCGCCATCGTGCGCCACGTCGCGGAGAACCACGGCGGGGAGGTCACGGTGCGGAGCGAGCTATCGGCCGGGTCGACCTTCGTCGTCCGGCTGCCGGTCGCCGACGCGGCGCGCGACGACGCCTCGGTAGGCTGACGGCCCTGATGGCCACCCTCTTCCTGATCCGGCACGCCCTGACCGCCCAGACCGGCCGGATCCTCTACGGACAGGCCCCCGGCATCGACCTGGACGACCGCGGGCGGGCCCAGGCCGAGCGGCTCGTCGAGCGGTTCGCCCCGGTGCGGCTGACCGCGATCTACTCGAGCCCGCTCGATCGATGCACACAGACCGTGGAGCCGCTCGCGGCCGCCAAGCGCCTGCGCGTCTCGGTCGCCCCCGACCTCATCGAGATGGACACGGGAGCGTGGACCGGGCGGACGCTCCCGCAGGTGCGCCGCACGAAGCTCTGGCGGGTCGTCCAGACGGAGCCCTCACGGTTCCGGTTCCCCGGCGGCGAGGGCTTCGTCGAGGCCGAGACGCGCGCGGTGGCCGCGGTCGACCGGATCGCGCGGAGGCATCCTCGGGGACGCGTCGCCATCGCCTCGCATGGGGACATCGTGCGCATCGTGCTCGCCCACCTGCTCGCGACGCCGCTGGACGACTTCCAGCGGATCGTCGTCGACGCCGCGTCCGTCTCCGTGATCGTGATCGACGGCAGCCAGCGCCGGGTCGTCCTCGCGAACGACACCGGCGGGCTCGAGCGGTTCGGCGAGCCGGCCCTCGCCCCTTGGGAGGCGGCCGCCGACGGCGGACGTCGCCGCCGGAGGAAGCTGCGAGGATAACCATCGTGGAGCTCGGACCCGTGGATCGGATCACCGCGGATGCGGTCGGCGAACCGGGGATGCGGACCTTCTACCTGCAGGCCCGCGCCGGCGCCGAGCTCGTCACCGTGGTCGTCGAGAAGGAGCAGGTGGTGCTGCTCTCGCAATCCGTCCTCGAGCTGCTCGCCGAGGTGCCGCTCGAGACAGCGCCGCTCGATGAGACCGAGCTCACGCTGGAGGAGCCCGTCGATCCCCTGTTCCACGCGGGTCGGCTGTCGATCGGCTACGACCCGGACGGCGACCGGTTCCTGCTGGAGGTGACCGAGCTCGACCCGGACGCCGAGGACGAAGACGAAGCCGAGGACGAGTCGGCGCTCGTCGACGAGGACCCCCTCGCGCTCGCCCTGGGAGACGAGCCGGAGTCGATCCGCCTATGGGCCAGCCGCGAGCAGATGCTCGCGTTGTCGCGACACGGGGCCGAGGTGGCCGAACGGGGCCGTCCGACCTGCCGGTTCTGCGGCAACCCGATCGACCCGGAGGGCCACGTGTGTCCGGCAACGAACGGGCACCGCGCGCCTCGCGGGTGATCCCGCGCGCGCTCGCGGAGGGCGAGATCGAGGTCTTGGGGCTGATGCCGGACTCGTCGAACGACACCCTGCTCGCGCGCTGTCACGCCGACGGGGAAGAGTGTTTCGCGATCTACAAGCCCGAGCGCGGGGAGACGCCGCTCTGGGACTTCCCGGAAGGGACCCTCCATCGTCGCGAGGTGGCCGCCTACGTCGTCGCCGACGCCCTCGGATGGCCGAACGTCCCCCCGACGGTGCTCCGCGAAGGACCCGAGGGCCCAGGCTCGCTCCAGCTATTCGTTCGGTTCGATGCGAACCAGCATTACTTCACCCTCGGCAGGGAACGGCCGGATGACTTCCGGCGGGTGGCCCTGTTCGACGTCGTCATCAACAACGCGGATCGCAAGGCGGGGCATTGCCTGCTGGGCGACGACGGGAAGATCTGGCTGATCGATCACGGGGTGAGCTTCTCGGACGAGCCGAAGCTGCGAACGGTGATCTGGGAGTTCGTGGACGAGCCGATCCCGGACCTGCTGTGCGCGGATCTGACCGCGTTGGGGGCCGCGCTCGAGCCCGAAGGAAGCACGCGCGCCGAGCTCCGGGAGCTGCTGACCGAGCCCGAGGTGACGGCGACTGCCGAACGGCTCGGCCGGTTGCTCGCGCTCGGGCGCTTCCCGGAGCCCGAACCGGGGGTCCGACCGTTCCCGTGGCCCCCGATCTGAGCCTCGGGTTCACGTCGGTCCCCACGCCGCTCGGCGAGCTCACGATCGTCGCCACCGACGTGGGGATCGTCGCCTCCGGGTTCCCCGAGGACCGTGGGTCGTTCCTGGCTCAGGTCGAGGAGCGCCTGGGAGGGCGGGCGGCGGGCGCGGAGCGCGCGCTGGCCGCGGCTCGGGAGGACGCCCGCGCGTACTTCGCGCGGAGCGTCCGGGCGTTCGGGGTGCCGGTCGACCTGCGGTCCGCCAGCACCCCGTTCACCCGGACGGTCTACGAGGCGACGATCGCGGTCCCCTACGGCGAGCTCCGCACGTACGGCGACGTTGCGGCGGCCGCCGGCCGGCCGCGCGCGTGGCGCGCGGCCGGCCACGCCCTCCGCGTCTGCCCGATCGAGCTGTGGATCCCCTGCCATCGGGTCGTCCCGGCCGGGCCGGGGTTCGGTACGTACGGTGGGCATCCCGAGCGCCGCGAGTTCCTCCTGCGCCTCGAGGGCGCGATCTGACGAACCCGGACGCTCTTCGCCCCGTACGAGAACATGTGGCCATGGTTCGCCTGACCGTCGCGCTGCTGGCGGGCGCGATCGCACTCACGGCGTGCTCGTCGGGAGCGACCACGTCGGCGACGACCGGCGGCAACTACTCCGCCGAGGTCGGCAGCACGGATCTGTACGCGAAGGCGCCACAACGGTTCCAGATCGGCGTGTTCCGTTCGTCCGACCAGGGCGTCCAGCTGCTCACGTCGGGCACGATCGACATCCAGATCACGCCGTTCCAGGGCGGCCCGGGGACGCCGCTGCAGGGGAAGGCGCACTACGTCGGCGCTCCCGGGACCGGGCCGGACACCGGCACCCCCGAGCTCACCGACCCGAGCACGGCCCGTGGGGTCTACGAGTTCGACGGGACGTTCGACACGGCCGGGGTCTGGCAAGCCAACGTCGGCTTCGACGTCGGCGGGGCGCACGAGTCGCTCTCCACCGAGTTCTCCGTCGCGGCGAAGCCGACCCTCCCGGCCCCGGGCGATCAGGCGATCCCCAGCAAGAACCTCACGATGCGCTCCCACGTGGACCCGGTGGCGATCGACTCCCGGGCGCAGGGTGGCGCCCCGGTCCCGGATCCCGAGCTCCACCGGGACACCATCGCCGGCGCGATCGCCGCGCACCGGGCCGCGCTCGTCCTGTTCGCGACGCCCGTCTACTGCATGAGCCAGTTCTGCGGGCCGTCGACCGACGCGCTCGAACGGATCGCCAAGACCGGCCCGAAGGACGCCGATTACATCCACGTGGAGATCTACGCGAACTACGACAAGCACCGG
The DNA here is from genome assembly GCA_005885035.1 of Actinomycetota bacterium. Taxonomy (GTDB): domain Bacteria; phylum Actinomycetota; class UBA4738; order UBA4738; family HRBIN12; genus AC-51. The sequence goes on along the minus strand of VAXZ01000126.1, from coordinate 4,757 downwards.
ATCAACCGCGCCGCCGCCCAGTGGCTCCTGCGGAACGGCGATCTTACGGAGCCATGGCTGTACCTGATCGCTCCGAACGGCGTGATCGCCGATCGCTGGGGACCGCTGTTCGACCCGAGCCAGGTTATGACCGAGCTCCGTCGCCTCGCTGGCTGAGCCCCCCCTAGACTCCGCACGCGTCTTCCGCTGCTACGGTGCTCGCGCGATGTCCGCCCAGGACCATGAGCACTTCGGGCCGGCCGACGCGGCCCTCATGGCGACCCGGGCCGGGACGCGCGCCACGTGGATGTCCCTCGGGGGGCTCGCGGTCACGGCCGGGATCCAACTCGTGGTGGCGATGCTGTCGGGGTCCGTGGCGCTGCTCGCCGACACGATCCACAACCTCACGGACGCGCTGACGGCGATCCCGTTGCTGATCGCGTTCCGGCTCGCGCGCGAGCCGCCCAGCCGGCGCTACCCGTACGGGTACCACCGGGCGGAAGATGTCGCGGGCCTCGTGATCGTCGCGTTCATCCTGGTCTCGGCCGTGGTGGCCGGCATCGAGGCGATCCAGCGGCTGATCCACCCGCAGGACGTGACGTCGCCCGGGTTGGTGCTGGCCGCGGGGCTCGTGGGGTTCGCCGGCAACGAGGCCGTGGCGGCCTACCGCATCCGCGTCGGACGCCGTATCGGGTCCGCGGCCCTGGTGGCCGACGGTCTGCACGCGCGGGTAGACGGGCTCGCGTCGCTCGGGGTCGTCGTCGCGACGATCGGCGTCCTGCTCGGGTTCGACCGAGCCGATGCGCTCGTCGGGCTCGCGATCACGATCGCGATCCTCATCACGCTCTGGCGGGCGGCGCGCACGGTCCTTCACCGCGCGCTGGACGGCACCGATGAGAGCACCTTGGCCCTGATCGAGGCGGTCGCGGGCGCCGTCGAGGGGGTCGAGCACGTCACGGACGCCCGGGCGCGCTGGAGCGGCCACCGGCTGCTCGCCGAGCTCAACGTCGCGGTCCTGCCGACCCTCACGGTCCATCAGGGCCACGCGATCGCGGACGACGTCCACCATGCCCTGCTCGACGAGGTCCCGCGGCTCGCCGACGTCATGGTCCACGTCGACCCACACGACCACGATCCTCACGGCTGATCCACAGGGCGCATCCACGCCCCGCCCGTACGATTGCCGACGTGGATCCGACGCCCGTCCCGCCGCCACCACCGGTCATCGAGCACTGTTACCGGCACCCCGACGTGCAGACCGGCGTGCATTGCACCCGCTGCGGACGACCGATCTGCACCGATTGCATGTACCCGGCGCCGGTGGGGCATCAGTGTCCCGAGTGCGTGAGGGAGCAGCGGCAGGAGTTCCACCGTCCCGCTCAGCGGGTCGGCAGGGCCGGCCGAGGCCTCACGCTGACGAACCTGATCCTGCTCTCGTTGCTGGGGACCTACGTGGTCGAAGTAGCCGTGGGCGGCCCCGGCTCCCTGGTCGGTGGGCCCACGACCCCCGTACTGGTGCGCTTGGGCGCCAACGTCGGCTTGTTCCAGTCCCAAGGCGAGATCGTCGGCGTGGCGACCGGCGAGTGGTGGCGGCTGTTCTCGGCGATGTTCCTGCACGCGGGGCTGCTCCACATCGCGTTCAACGGCTACGCCCTCTACATCGTCGGCGGTGTCGTCGAGCAGGAGCTCGGCCGGTGGCGGTTCGCGGTGCTGTACGCCGTGACCGGGTTCTGCGCATCGGTCGCGAGCTACGCGATCGGGTCGCCGCTCGAACCCTCGGTGGGCGCCTCCGGAGCGATCTTCGGTCTGTTCGGGGTCTTCTTCGCCTACAACTACCAGCGGCGCCACCTCGCCTTCTACGCGGCGCGGATGCGGAGCATGGGGACGCTGATCCTGATCAACCTGGTGCTCACGTTCACGATCCCTCAGATCGACTGGCGCGGGCACGTCGGAGGGTTGACCACGGGGATCATCGGTGGGCTCGCCGTCGACGGCTTCGGACGGAGGACGTCACGCACCCAGGTCTTCGTTGGGACCATGGTAGCTTTCGCCGCGCTCGCGGTCGCGCTGACCGTCTGGCGGACGGCGGTGATCCGGTCGCAGTTCCCCGAGGTGTTCGGCTGACCCAGGGGGGCTACCTACGGAGCCGGCTGCGGAGCCGGCGTGCCCGCGTCGGCGATCCCGTAGAGGAACCCTTCCCGCGTGCCCACATAGAGCCAGCCCTGCCACACGGCGGGCGTGGACTCGATGCAGTCGCCCAGGTCCAGGCTCCAGCGGAGCGGCGGCGGGACCGTCGGGTCGCTGACGTTCCACGCGTACAGGTGCCCGGAGCAGTCCCCCTGCAGCAGCGTCCCGTCCACGACGACCGGCGACGCGATCGCGGGCGCCCCGATCTGGAGCTGCCAGACGAGCCGGCCGGTCGAGCGCTCCACCTCGAGCACGCGGCCCGCCGCCGTCGTGAAGTAGACGTAGTCCCCGTAGAGTGCCGGGGTCGACCAGCTCCCCCCCGCCCCCTCGAACCCGATCTCGGTCGCCGGGATGCTCCACACGAGCGGATCCGCCAGGTTCCGTGGATCCAGCTTCATCAGCTGGCCCACCTGCTTCGAGCGATCGTCGAACCGCTGGTACTCGCTGGCGACGTAGAGGTAGCCCTGGTCGTCGATCACGACCGACGCGTCCGTGTCGTCGCCGGTCCAGAACCGGAAGACCTCCTTGGCGACCGTGCCGCCCTTCAGGATGTCGGAGATGTCCCATCCCTGGACGAGCCCGCCCGAGTTCGCGAAGTACACGACGCCGTCGCGGAACGCGACCGAGTCCTCGATCGAGACGTCCCAGCGCGTGTCGATCGGACCGCTCGACGCGGGGCCATCGGGCCTGCCGAGGTCGGTGAGGAGCTGGTCGTCCCAACCCTGGATCGTGGCGACGATCGTCGGGTCGACGCGCACCAGACCATCGGATCCCGTCCCGCGGTGAAGGCGGATCACGTAGAGGTAGCTGTTCTCCCCGCCCTCGATCAGGTAGTCCCCCACCTGCAGCGGCGCGCCGTCCCAGTCGTCGTTCCAGGTCGGATGCGGGACCGACGTGATCGCATCGACCCGCCAGAGCTCGGTGGGGACCGGCCGATCCGTCGCGATCACGCGGAGTTGGTTGTCACGCGAACCCGCGTAGTACAGCGGGTACCCGTCGGCATCCGTCGTGGCAGAGCCCTTCGCAAGGTCGCCGGTCTGGAAGGCCGGCAGCTCCGGGGTGCCCGTTCCGGCGTCGAGGAAGTGATAGCTGTCGTCGTACGCGCCCTCGCGGACCTGCATCCCGCCTTGCCACGGGACGACGTTCGGCTGCCCGGTCCACCCGGTGCCGCACCACTGCTTCTGCGGCCCGGTCTGCGTCTCGGCGGACATCGCACACATCTTCGACCCGTCGGAGGGGTAGACCCAGCGCTTCACCGGCGCGGAGGGCACCGGGCCCTCCCCGTAATAGCTGCGGCTCGCGTTCCCGCGGAAGGTGGTCAGCCCTGGGAACGTCGCGTTGATCGGTGCGGGCGTCGGGACCGGGCCGTTCGGCCGCGGGAACCCCGGCTCGGTCGTGGCCGCGAGGCCCCTCGCTGCGTGGATCACGGAGAGGACACCGACGATCGTGACCAGCACCGCCAGCCAGATCGGGATGGGGCCCGGTGACGTTCGACGCCCGGAGGCCGTCATCGGCGCGTCAGAGCGGCTCACCCGCCGAGCGGAAGGTCCCGAGGACCCGGAGCATCGAGGTGTGGTCCTCGACCTCCTTCAGCGCCGCGTCGAGCTCGGGCGAGCCCCCCGGCGCCATCACGTCGACGTACATCAGGTACTCGAACGCCATGCCCCGCCGCGGTCGCGACTCCAGCTTGTGCAGGTTGATCCCTCGATCCGCGAACGGCTGCAGCGCGCCGAGGAGCGAGCCCGGCCGGTCAAGCACCGCCATCACGAGCGACGTGGTGTCCGGCTCGCCGAGCCCCGGATCCTCCGTGCCGAGGACCGCGAACTTCGTGAAGTTCTCCTTCTCCGTCTGGATCCGCTCGGCGAGCACGGCCAACCCGAAGATGGAGGCGGCGTCCACGCTCGCGATCGCGGCGTCTTCGGCCGACGCGGTCTGCGCGATCATCCGGGCCGCACCGGCCGTGTCGTGCACGGGGACCGGCTCGATCCGAAGCGAGGCGAGGAACTCCTCGCACTGCGCGAGCGCCTGCCAGTGCGAGTGTGCGCGCCGGACGTCCTCGAGCCGCGCACCCGGGACCCCGAGCAAGGCATGATCCACCCGCACGAGGACCTGGCCGACGACGCGGAGCAGGGACGTGTGCTGGAGCAGGTCGTAGGTCTCGTTGACCGAGCCGGCCTGCGAGTTCTCGAGCGGGACGACGCCGAACGGCGCCTCGCGGCTGGTCACGCGCGAGAAGACGAGGCGGACCGTGTCGCACGGGAGCGGGTCGGCATCCGGGAAGGCGCTCCGCACCGCGCGCTCGCTGTAGGCGCCGGGCTCGCCCTGGTAGGCCACCTTCATGGCCGCAGAGCGTAACAACGGCTCTGCCGGGCGTGGCCCTGCCGGTGCGGGAACCTAGCTCTGAAGGTTGATGAAGCTGTTGAAGATCTGGATCGCGCCCGGCCCGACGATCACGACGAACAGCGCGGGAAGGACACAGAGCACCAACGGGAAGACGATCTTCACCGGGGTCTGCTGGGCCTTCGCCTCGATCGCCTGACGACGCTTGATCCGGAGCTGCGCCGCCTGCGTCCGCAAGACGCTCGCGATCG
>VAXZ01000150.1 GCA_005885035.1 Actinomycetota bacterium | reverse complement strand
GAGCGCTGCGCTTCCTCTCGCCGGGCTGACCGCGTGGCAAGGCCTCCTCGTGCACGGGGAGCTGCAACCCGAGGACCGGGTCCTCATCCTCGGCGCCGCCGGCGGTGTCGGGCACCTAGCGACGCAGCTCGCCAGGTGGCGAGGGGCTCACGTCATCGGCACCGCGCCGGCCGGCTCGGCCGAGCTTGCGCGCGGGTTCGGCGCCGACCAGGTCCTCGATCCGGCGATGAGCTTCGATCAGAGCATCGAGCCCGTCGACCTCGTGTTCGACACGGTCGGCGGCGAAGCGCTCGCGCGGTCCGCCGACGTGCTGCGCGCCGGCGGCCGGCTGGTGGCGGTCGCCGAGGAACCGCCGCCCGAAATCGCCCAGCGCGTGCGCGCGATCTACTTCGTGGTCGAGCCAGACCGCCAACAGCTGGTCGAGATCGCCAAGCTCGCGACCGACGGGACCGTCCGTCCGGCCATCGACTCGGTGTTCCCGCTGGAGGATGCGCGGGCAGCGTTCGAACGCGTCATGGCCTCCGGCAAACGCGGGAAGGTCGTGATCGAGGTCGACCATGCATGACCCGCAACGCAAGGGCGAAGCCTTCCGCGCGCTCCACGCGGGCGAGCCGTTCGTGATCCCGAACCCCTGGGATGCCGGGTCCGCGCGGGTCCTGGAGGCGCTGGGGTTCAAGGCGGTGGCGAGCACCAGCTCGGGGTTCGCGTTCACGCACGGGCGCCTCGATGGCAACGTCACCCTCGATCAGGTGGTCCGGCACGCCGAGGAGCTGGACCGTGCGATCGATCTGCCCGTGTCGATCGACCTCGAGCACGGGTACGGTCGCGAACCCGAACGCGCCGCACACGCCATCGAGCGCGTGGCGAAGGCCGGTGCCGTCGGCGCCTCGATCGAGGACAACGATCCGAGCCAGGGGATCTATGAGATCTCGTTCGCCGTAGATCGGATCGCGGCTGCCGCCCAGACGGCGCACGCCCTCGCCTTCCCGTTCACGCTCACGGCCCGAGCCGAGAACCACATCCGCGGCCACCCCGATCTGGACGACACGATCGCGCGCCTCCAGGCGTTCGAGGCCGCCGGAGCGGATGTTCTGTTCGCGCCGGGGCTCCGAACCGGCGCGGAGATCCGACGGGTGTGCGAGGCGGTGTCGAAGCCGGTCAACGTGCTCGCGCTGAGAGGGATGTCGATGAGCGAGATCCTGGAAGCGGGGGCGCAGCGGATCAGCGTCGGCGGTGGCCTCACATGGATCGCGGTCAACGCGATGGCGGGGGCGGCGCGGAGCATCCTCGCCGGTGATCTCTCCGTGCTGGAGTCAGGTCCGCCACTCGAGGAGTGGTTCGCCTGAACCCCGGCCGAGGAACCGATCGATGCGGTTGACGAAGATGGGTCACGCGTGCGTCCGTCTCGAGAAGGACGGGCGGATCTTGGTGATCGATCCGGGCACGCTCACGGAGCCGGAGGCTCTCGATGGGGCAGAGGCCGTCCTCATCACCCACGAGCATTTCGATCACGTCGAACTGAGCCGCCTCAGGATCGCCGCCGAGCGAACCCCACAGCTCGAGATCTGGACGACCTCTGCGGTCGCCGAGCAGCTCGAGGGGATCGGTGCGAACGTCCATGCCGTCGGCAAGGGCGACTCCTTCGATGCGGCCGGGTTCGACGTTGGCGTGTTCGGTGAACTCCACGCGGTGGTCAACCCAGCCTGGCCGCGGGTGGCCAACGTTGGTTTCCTCATCGACGGGCGAACGTTCCATCCCGGCGACGCATACACCGTGCCCGAGGCCAGCATTGAGACGCTCCTCCTGCCGACCAACGCGCCGTGGCTGAAGGCTTCCGAGCTCATCGATTACGTGGGGGAGCTCTCGCCGCGCCGCGCCTACTCGGTGCACGACGGGTTCCTCAACGAAGCGGGTCTGGACCTGGTGGATGGGCTCCTGGGGTCTCTGGCTGAAAGCCGGGGCGCCGACATCCGTCGCCTCGAACCCAGCGAGAGCGTCGAGATCTAGTTGCTGCAGCCGCAGCTACCGCCGCAGCACCCACCGGCGACCGGTCTTTCGCTCGCGCTGCTCGCCTTTCCGGTCGCAGCGGAGAACGAGAACCGTCGTCGAACGCGGTCGCTCCCACACGAGGGACATGCCAACGCGATGTCGACCGGACCCGAGCTCATCGGTCGGCGCTCTTCGAAGGGGTGCTCGCAGGCGAGGCAGATGTACTCGTAGGTCGCCATGTGCGTTCCACGATAG
>VAXZ01000125.1 GCA_005885035.1 Actinomycetota bacterium | reverse complement strand
GGGACTGGCTGCGGCCGACCACGCCGCACTGCTGAAGTTCGGCGTCAAGCGGCTGGCCGCATCGCTGGGCCTGCGGGCAAGCTTCCTCGCGAAGACGGCTCCCGGGGAGGAAGGATCCAGCGGTCACGTCCACCTGTCGTGCTGGCAGGGCGCGACCAACGCGTTCGCGGGCGAGGGTCGCGAGGCTCCCCTGCCCCCGGTGTTCACATCGGCGATCGCCGGCGTGCTCGATCATCTGCCGGCCGCTTCCTTGCTGCTGAACCCCACCATCAACTCGTACAAGCGCCTCGTCCCCGGTTGGTTCGCACCGATCAACGCCACCTGGGGGTACGAGAACCGTTCCTGCGCGGTGCGCGCGATCCGCTCCGACCGCGCGGACCTCTGGCGGTTCGAGTGCAGACGTCCGGGCGCCGATGCCAACCCGTACCTGGCGCTCGCCGCGATCGGCGCCTCGGCCGCGGACGGGATCCGGAACGGGGCCGGACCGCCGGAGCCCCTCGTGGGAGACGCGTATGCCGCCGCGCTTCCCGAACTGCCGTCCTCCCTCGAATCGGCGCTCCACGCCTTCGAGAGCGACGACGTCTTGCGAGAGGCATTGGGGAAGGACTTCGGCGACTACTACGCGACGTCCCGCCGGTGGGAGCTCAAGGCGTGGCGCGAAACGGTCACGGGATGGGAGCGCGCACGGTACGACCGATCCGTCTAGCGATCGGCGCGCGCTACGTGAACGCCCGGATCCCCGTCAGGACGTGGCCGACCACGAGGGTGTGGACCTCCTCGGTCCCCTCGTAGGTGAGGACGGATTCGAGGTTCGTCATGTGGCGCATGATCGGGTATTCGAGCGTGATGCCGTTCGCACCCAGGATGCCGCGGGACGTCCGCGCGATCGCGATCGCCTCTCGCGTGTTGTTGAGCTTCCCGATCGACACCTGTTCGGCGCGGAGCCGGCCGTCTTCTTTCGTCCGGCCGAGGTGATACGCGAGGAGCGTGCCCTTCGTCAGCTCGACCGCCATGTCCACGAGCTTCTTCTGCGTCAGCTGGAACGACGCGATCGGCCTGTCGAACTGCACGCGCTCCTTCGCGTAGGTGAGCGCGGTCTCGAAGCACGAACGCGCGGCACCCATCACTCCCCACACGATCCCGTACCGCGCCTCGTTGAGACAGCTCAGCGGGCCGCGCAACCCCTCGACGCCGGGAAGGATCGCGTCGGCGGGCAGCCGCACGTCATCCATCACCAGCTCCGAGGTGACGGACGCCCGGAGCGACATCTTCCGGTGGATGTCGGGCGCGCTGAACCCGGGCAGGTCGCACGGCACGAGGAAGCCGCGGATCCCGTCATCCGTGTTCGCCCACACCACGGCAACGTCGGAAACCCCGCCGTTCGTGATCCACATCTTCGTCCCGTTCACGATCCAATCGGCGCCGTCGCGGCGAGCGGTCGTCCGCATCGAGCTCGGGTCGCTCCCGCTGTCCGGCTCCGACAGACCGAAGCAACCGATCGCGTCGCCGCTCGCCATCCGCGGCAACCAGTGCGCCTTCTGCTCGTCGGAGCCGAACGAATGGATCGCGTACATCGCGAGCGCGCTCTGGACGGAAACGAACGAACGGAGACCGGAGTCGCCGGCCTCGAGCTCCAGCTCGACCAAGCCGTAGGCGACCGCGCCGAGGTCCCCGATCCCCGGCAGCTGCATCCCGAAGAACCCCAGCTCGCCGAGCTCCTTCGCCAACTCGCGAGCGGGGAACTCGCCCCGCTCGTACCAGTCATCGACCTCCGGCAGGATCCGGTCCCCAACCCACTCGCGAGCGAGGTCCCGGATCTGCCGCTCCTCGTCGGACAGCAGGGCATCCAGGTCCAGCAGGTCCGATGGCTTGAGGTCGCTCATGCCTCCTCCTTGGCGTTCCGGGGGTCCTCCCTGATGGTCCCACGCGGCGCCTCCTTCGTGCCCGCGCGACCGAGGATCTCGGCGGTGGCTACGGGATCGAGGTCGACGGTCCGGGCGTAGGCGAACGCCTCGGCGACGTCGTGCACGACGCCGCACGGTATGCCGTCACGCCGCAATCGATCCACCAAGGACGCCGCGGGCGTCGAGCGCAGCCGCGCCTCCAACGCGCCGACGAGCGCGTCGCGGTTCGTCACCCGGTCGCCGTTGGTCACGAACCTCGGGTCGTCCGCGAGCTCCTCGTCCCCGAGCGACCGGCAGAGCGTCCGGAACTGTCCGTCGTTGCCCACCGCGATCACGATGGGTCCGTCGGAGGCGGCGAAGGTCTCGTAGGGGGCGATGCTCGGATGCCGGTTCCCCATGCGACGGGGTACGACGCCGGCGGTCAGATACCCGCTCGCCTGGTTGACGAGCGAGAACAGTGTGGTCGACAGCAGATCGATCTCGACCAGCTGACCCTCGCCGGTACGGTCACGGTGGCGGAGAGCGGCGACGATCCCGATCGTCGCGTGCAGACCGGCCATCACGTCGACCAGCGCCACGCCGACCTTCCGGGGCTCCCCCTCCGGATCGCCGGTGACGCTCATCAAGCCTCCGACCGCCTGCGCGAGGAAGTCGTAGCCGGCGACCTCGCCGCGACCGATCCCCAGGATGCTGCAGTACACGACGGCCGGGTTCGTGGCCCGGACCGCGGGCTCGTCCAGGCCGTAGCGCCGCATCACGCCGGGCCGGAAGTTCTCGATCAGGACGTCGGCACGCCGGGCGAGCTCCTTGGCCGCGTCCAGGTCCGTCGGATCCTTGAGGTCGAGCGTCACGCTCCGCTTGTTCCGGTTCAGCCCCAGGTAGTAGCTGGACCCGCCATCCGGTGACCAGGGCGGGCCCCACGCCCGGGTGTCGTCGCCGCCGTCGGGGTGCTCGACCTTGACGACGTCGGCGCCCAGGTCGCCCAGGATCATCGTCGCGAGCGGGCCGGCAAGGACGCGCGAGAAGTCGGCGACGAGGACGCCGTCGAGCGAGCCCGCTGGCCGCGCGTCGTCAGGCACGACCCAGACTGTATCCGCGCGCTCGCCCACGGAGCCTCCCGGTAGGCTGCCAACGATGAACGTCGTCGTGTGCGCGAAGCTCGTGCCCACCGGGACGCCGACCCTGGGTCCGGACCACCTCGTGGTCCGGAGCGGCACCGACGCTGCGCTCGACCCGGGCGACGAGTACGGCCTGGAGCTGGCGCTGCAGCTCACGGAGCAGCACGGAGGGGACGTGACGGTCGTGTCGATGGGGCCCGACGAGGCCGGGCAAGCCATCCAGCGCGCCCTGGCCATGGGCGCGAGCCGTGGCGTCCTCGTGAGCGATCCGTCGCTCCGCGGGGCGGACGCGCTCGTGACCGCCCGTGTGCTCGCCGCGGCTATCGGGATGTACCCCTTCGACCTCGTCGTTGCCGGCGTCGAGTCGACCGATGGGTATACGGGAACCGTGCCGGTGACCGTTGCGGAGATCCTCGGGATCGCGAGCGTGACCGCGGTCCGCCGTCTCGAGCCATCGGACGCGGGGGCCCGCATCGAACGGATGACCGAGCGGGGGTACGACGTCTACGAATGCCCGCTCCCCGCCGTCGTCACCGTCACGGCCGGCTCGGTCGAACCGCGGTTCCCGAGCCTCAAGGGCATCATGCAGGCGAAGCAGAAACCGGTCGACCGGCCGAGCTTGCAGGACCTCGGATCGAGGGACCTGACAGCGACGCAGACCGTCACCGCGGTGACGGATGCACCGACCAAGGCCGGCGGCGAGGTCGTGCAGGGTGACGAGGCCGTCGGAAGGATCGTCGAGCTCCTCGCCGAGGCGAAGGTGATCTGACATGGCGGGGGCGTGGGTCTTCGCGGAGATCACCCGGGACGGCCCGCACCCGGCTGCCTTCGAATTGCTGGCCCACGCTCGCTCGTTCGACGACGATCCCACAGCGATCGCGCTCGGCCAGGGCGCCACCGAGGCGGCGGCCGAGCTCGGAGCGCACGGCGCCGCCACCGTGTACGCCTGCGACGATCCGGTCTTCGCCGAGCATCCCGGGAGGCCGGCCGCCCACGTGCTTGCCGGCCTGATCGAGGCGGAGGCCCCCGACGTCGTCCTGTTCGCACAGACCTACGACTCGCGCGATGTGGCCGGCAGGCTCCAGGGGAGCATCGGGTCGGCCCTCATGGGTAACGCCACGAGCATCGCGGATCCGCGACACGCCCGGGCGGAGATCTTCGGCGGTACGAAGATCGTCGACGTCGAGCTCGCGGGACCTGCCCCCACGTTGATCCTCCTGCGACCCAAGAGCATCGCCGCCGAACCGACCGGCGGGACGGCACGCGTCGTGCCGTTGGAAGCCGACGTCCCCGAGGACATCCGGGGCGCGCGGATCGTCGAGCGCCACGAGGAGTCGGCGAGCGGGCCCCGGCTCGAGGATGCGAAGGTGGTGCTGGCGGGGGGGCGCGGATTGGGTGGGCCCGACGCGTTCGCGATGCTCGACGAGCTTGCGAGCGTGATCGGCGGCGCGGCCGTCGGCGCCTCTCGAGCAGCCGTCGACGCCGGGTGGGTGCCGTACAGCTACCAGATCGGACAGACGGGCAAGACCGTCAAGCCCGACGTCTACCTCGCCGCCGGGATCAGCGGCGCCTTGCAGCACGTCGTGGGGATGAAGGGCGCGAAGCGGATCGTCGCGATCAACAAGGACGCGGACGCTCCCCTCCTCGCGATGGCCGACCTGGGCGTGGTCGGCGACCTGTTCCAGGTGCTCCCCGCCCTCACGGAGGAGATCCGCCGACGCAAAGGCTCCTGAGCGCCCTCGCCCTCGTGGCTGTCCTGACCGTGGCGGTCACCCTGTTCTGGCGGCGCGCCCGCTCGCGGCTCGAGGTCCTGCGCGCGGCGCGGCCCGCCGCGCGCACGGACCACCCCGGCGAGCGGGCGCGCCGGGAGCTCTCCCACGTGCTCGGGCAGCGCAAGCTGTTCCAGAAGGCCGCCCCGGGCGTGATGCACGCGTTCATCTTCTGGGGCTTCCTCGTCCTGTTGCCCACGATCGTCGAGGCGATGCTCGCGGCGATCGACCGCCACTGGACGTTCCCCTACCTCGGCCATGTCGCCTGGTTCGCGTTCCTCCAGGATCTCTTCGCGACCCTCGTCGTCGTGGGCGTCGCGATCGCGTTCACGATCCGCAAGATCCAGCGGCCGGACCGGTTCCGTGGCTCGCACATGGAGGAGGCGGACCGGATCCTGCTCGCGATCCTCGGGATCGTCACGACGTTGTTGCTGTGGAACGCGAGCCGGATCGCGCTGGGGATCGCTGGGCATCCCGCCGCCGCGCCGGTCGCGGACGGGCTGTCCGGGCTGTTCGGGGCGGGCCGAGGGACGGAGGTGGCCGAGCGCGTGCTGGTGTGGTCGCACCTGCTGCTCGTCCTGGGGTTCCTCACCTACCTGCCGCGCTCGAAGCATCTGCACATCATCACCGCTGCTCCCAACGTCTACCTCGCGACGAATCACCCCCGCGGCTACCTCGAGCCGCTCCGGATCGATCTGGACTCGGCGGACGCCGACGTGCGGCTCGGCGCATCGGTCGCGACCGATCTGTCGCGCAAGCAGGTGCTGGATCTGTTCTCGTGCACGGAATGTGGCCGCTGCCAGGAGGTCTGCCCGGCGTGGAACACGGGCAAAGCGCTGTCGCCGAAGCTGCTGATCATGGATCTCCGGGATCAGGTGGCGAAGGAAGCCCCGCTCATCACCGCGGGCGCCGCGGGGATCGTCGAGCTGCAGCCCCTCGTGCCGAACGCGGTCGCCGATCAGGTGGTCTGGGACTGCGTGACCTGCGGCGCCTGCGTTCGCGAATGTCCGGTCGACATCGAGCACGTCGACACGATCGTCGATCTGCGTCGGAACCTCGTGATGGCGGAGTCGCGCTTCCCAAACGAGGCCGGGGCGATGCTCCGCGGGGTCGAGTCGAGCGAGAACCCGTGGGGTCAGTCGGCGAGCGCTCGCACGGACTGGACCGCCTCCGTCGAGGACATCCGCGTCCTGCAACCCGGCGATCCGCCGCCCGAGATCCTGTTCTGGGTGGGGTGCGCTGGTGCCTTCGACGAACGGGCCCAACGGACCACCCAGAGCATCGCTCGGTTGCTCACGGCGGCCGGTGTCGACTATGCGATCTTGGGGCCCCGCGAGCGATGCACGGGCGATCCCGCGCGCCGGATGGGCCACGAGTACCTCTTCCAGATGCTGGCGGAGGCGAACGTCGAGATCCTCAACGGCGCGGGGGTCACCAAGATCGTCGCGAGCTGCGCCCACTGCTTCAACACGCTCGCGAACGAGTACCCCGACTACGGCGGAGCGTACGAGGTCGTGCATCACACCGAGCTGCTGTCGGCGCTGGTCGCCGAGGGCCGCCTCCGCCCGGACCCGGCCGGCGGGCGAGGATCCGTCACGTACCACGACGCGTGCTACCTCGGCCGGCACAACGGGCGCTACGACGCTCCCCGTGAGGTGCTCCGCGCCGCCGGCGCCGCAGCGGTCGAGATGCCTCGGCACGGTGAGCGGTCGTTCTGCTGCGGCGCCGGCGGCGCCCGCATGTGGATGGAGGAAACGGAGGGCACGCGGATCAACGACACCCGCTTCGCCGAGGCCGAGGCGACCGGTGCGGAGACGGTGGCGACGGCGTGTCCGTACTGCTTCGTCATGCTCGACGATGCCGCCAAGGCGAAGGGATCCGCGGTCCGCGTGGCGGACGTCGCGACCCTGCTCGCCGAGTCCACGCTCGCCGAGCCGGGCGGCTGACCCGCATTACACTCGCTTGCATGGAGCCGATCCTCCTCGTCCGTTGCGACGCGTTCGAGACCTACGGTGTTGCTCCTTCCGCCCTCGCGGCGGCCGGCGCGACCACCCGGATCTGGGACGCGGTGGACCCCGCCGCGGAACGACCCGACCTCGCCGACGCATCGGGCGTCGTCGTCTTCGGAAGCACCTCCAACGTGGAGCACGCCGATGAACGACCGTTCATCAAGGAGGTCGCGGACCTCACGCACGAGGCGGTCGAACGCGGCGTGCCGTTCCTCGGGCTGTGCTTCGGCGCGCAGATCCTCGCGTGGGCGCTCGGCGCGGACGTGATCAAGGCTCGGGTCCGCGAGCTCGGCTTCGAACCGATCCGCACGCTCCCGGCGGCGGCCGACGACCCCGTGCTCAGCCACTACGGCGACGGCGACCCGGTGTTCCACTGGCACGAAGACACGTTCGAGCTCCCCGAGGGCGCGACCCTCCTGGCCACGAGCGAACGGGTGCCGAACCAGGCCTACCGCGTGGGCGAGACGGCGTGGGCGACCCAGTTCCACGCGGAGGTCGACGCCGCCGAAGCCGAGATGTGGGTCACGGAAGCGAGCGCCGAACAAGACCTGGAACAGGCGTGGGGCAAGTCTCCGGCGCGGGTGCGTGCGGAGATCGGTCTCCACATGGCCGGGCACGAGCGCCGCGGTCGTGAGACGTTCCGTCGGTTCGTCGAGGTCGCTCGGCAGCGGTGATGAGCTACCGCCCGCTCATCGCGGTCGTCGCGTACCACCTGGGGGACGATCGGGTCGCCCGATGGCCTCACGGCGGCTACGGCGTCCCGGGTCCGTATCTCGAATGCCTGCGCCGCGCCGGAGCAAGGACGGCGATCGTCTCACCCGGCGAGGACGGCAATCCCGAGGAGCTCCTCGAGCCCTTCGATGGGCTCCTCCTGGTCGGCGGTGGCGACATCGATCCGGCTCGATACGGCGGCGATGCCCGCGACGGCCGCCTCTACGGGGTCGAAGCCGATCGAGACGAGCTGGAGATCCAGCTGCTCCTGGCGGCGGACCGGATGCGCCTGCCGGCCCTCTGCATCTGTCGCGGGATGCAGGTCATGAACGTCGCGTTCGGCGGAACGCTCCACCCGCACCTGCCGGACGTGCCGGCGATGCTCGAGCACGGCGTTCCGGTCCTCGACACGGAGTCGTTGCACGACGTGAAGGTGGAGCGCACCAGCCGCCTGTTCGCGACCACCAAGGTCTCGAGGCTCGCGGCGGCCTCGCACCATCACCAGGGCGTGGACCGCGTCGGGGAGGGCTTGCTCGCGTCCGGCCGGACCTCCGACGGACTCGTGGAAGCGATCGAACGCGACCATGACCTGGATGTCGACTTCGATCGGTGGATGGTCGGCGTGCAGTGGCACCCGGAGGACACTGCGAGCGACGACCCCGCGCAGCAAGCTCTCTTCGACGGGCTCGCGCTCCTCGGGAGGGTCCGAGGCTCGAAGGCCCAGCATCACGGCGTCGGCCGGTCACGTGCGTACACGATCGTGGAGCCGGACCCGGCGTGGCCCGAGCGGTTCGAGGGGGAGGCCGCCCGACTCCGGGTCGCTCTGGGAGCTCAGGTCGTTCGGATCGAACACATCGGCTCGACCTCGGTCCCCGGCCTCGCGGCCAAGGCCATCGTCGACATCTCCGTCGGGCTCGTCTCGATGGAACCGAGGAGCGCATACGTCGCGCCGTTGGTCGATCTGGGGTATCGAACCGTGCTGGATCCCACCGACCCGGACCACGAGTTCGCCAGCCGCGACGTGGGCGGCGAGCGGCGCTTCAACGTGCATCTCTGCCTGGCCGGGAGCCGGTTCGAACGCAGGCACCTCGCCTTCCGGGATTGGCTCCGAACGCACCCGGGGGACGCGGCCGCCTACGGGAAGCTCAAGCGGGAGCTCGCGACAACGCATCCGAACGACGTCCATACCTACACCGACGGGAAGACCGGGTTCATCCGCGCGATCGAGGCGCAAGCGCTCGTCGCTGCGTCGAGGGCGGTCTGAAGGGTCGGAGGGAGGACTAGTCAGTTCGGCCCGTTACCTGGATAATCCCGCCATCGCAGTGGCCGGCGGTCCGGACGGATCACGGCTCCGCGGCACGGGAGGACAGGGATCTACGGTCGAGCGCGCTCGCTGGCGGATGATCTCCGGTGGAAGCCGGATCGCTCCGGCGGGTGCCCGGCCGCGACGATCGACCCGATGACCCGATCGAGCGGTACGCTCGCCCGCGACGTGCGCGACGAGGCTGCGGGGCCGTGAGCGAGATCAAGGTCGTCCACGCTCGCGGCGACGGGTTCTCCCGCGGGATGCAGGTCGGCGCGGAGCTCCAGGACCTGATCCAGAGCTCCATCGCCTTCTACCACCGGTACCTCGACCGGCGTGGCGTGTCATCCGAGCAGCTCCAGGACCTCCTCACGCCTTATCTGGTGGCGGCGGAAACCGCCTACCCGGACATGATGAACGTCCTCAAGGGCATGTCCGTCGCGGCGCTCGTTCCGGTCCTCGAGCTCTTCGCGATCAACGCCTTCGAGGAGCTCGAGCCCCTCTTGGAGTCCCCCGAGGGCGAGCTCCTGTTCCTCCAGAAGAAGGAGGGCTATACGCAACGACCCGCCCCGGCCCCCGATCGGTGCTCGAGCATCTCGGTCCGAACGCCGGACGGCGGAACGCTCCTGGCGCACAACGAGCATTGGCTCGCGGGCGACGCCGACAACGTCGCCGTCGTCGTGGATCACCCGGCGGACGGCCGCGTTGCGGTCGCGAGCCCTACGGTCGTCTGCTGTTTGCCGGCGGTGGGCGTCAACGGGCACGGCGCCGCACAGGGGATCGGCTCGCTCACCGCCTCCGACGACGGGATCGGGGTCCCCCGCGTGCTCGTTTCCAGGAGCTCGCTCGAGGCGAGGGACCGACGGGATGCGATCGCCCGTGGCGCGATGCCGGGACGGGCCGGCGGCTATGGTCACGTCTTCGCCTTCAGGGACGGCGACTGTTTCACGCTCGAGACGACCGGCCGGGAGCACCGCCTCCTCGAGGGAGCCGCACCGCACACGAACCACTACCGGAGCGACCTCGCCGAGCTGGCCCCCGAGCCGTCCGAGGGCTCGCGCGCGAGGCTGCACCGTCTCCTGGAACTCGTCGAAGAGGAGCCGCCGTCCTGCGCGGAAGACCTGATGACGATCATGCGCGACCACGGCTCGGCGCCCCAATCGATCTGCTTGCATCCGGACCCCACCGAGGGGGACGAAGCGTCGGCGGTCATGTTCTCGATGGTGGCCGACCTGGGGACGAGACGGATGTGGGTGGCCGTGGGCAACCCGTGCGAGCACGAGTACGAGGGCATCGACGTCGCGGAGCTCTCGGCATGAGGGCGGCCGCGTGACGTTCTCTAGCGTTGCGTCGAGGGCTGATGCTATACCAGCGCTGCGTTCACTGGGTGAGACCCCGGACCACGAGCAACCCGCGGAGACGCTGGTTCCGTACTAGGGAGGAAGACGTGGGAGGAGCCAAGATGATGCGGAGATGGCGTCCGGTGGCCCTGGCGGTCACACTCGCGATGGTTGGAGGGGTCGCGCTCTCCGGTTCGGCGCTCGCGCAGTCGAGCGGCACCAGCAGCCCAACCGGCAACAAGATCGTGTTCAAGGTCGGCGTTCCGGGCGACATGATCTCGCCGAACCCGCTGCTCGCAACGAACGGGGACGACTACGAGACGTTGTTCAACGCGTACGACCTGCTGTTCAACTTCAACCCTGATGACCTGTCACCGATCCCCGGTCTCGCGACCGGGTGCGACCCGTCGGCCGACTACAGGACATGGACGTGTACGATCCGCAGCGGGGTCACGTGGAGCGACGGCCAGCCGCTCACGGCCGAAGACGTCGCGTTCACGTACCGGTTCATCGAGACGACCGACGAGAACGAGGTGTTCACGAGCTACATCCCCTACCACCCGGCGTTCTCCGCGCCGAACGCGACCACGCTCATCTGGAAGAGCCCCAAACCGACGTTCGCTCCCACGATCCCGCCGTGGGTCCCCATCCTGCCCGAGCACATCTGGAAGCAGTTCGAAGGGGACGGCAAGGCCGCGAGGGCCTTCGCCAACGTTCCGGCGGTCGGGTCCGGGCCGTTCGTCCTGACGTCCTGGGACAAGGGCCAGGGGTGGACGATGGAGGCCAACAAGAGGTACTGGGGCGGCGCTCCCGCGATCGACGAGATCCATTACATCGTCTACGACAGCCAGGAGGCCATGGTCCAGGCGCTGAAGTCCGGCCAGATCGACTTCGCCGACAACCTCAACCCGACGCTCTTCAACTCGCTACAAGGGCAGCCGAACATCGGCACGGTCAAGGGCACCGCCGCATATTTCGATAACTTGGCCTTCAACTTCGGC
>VAXZ01000149.1 GCA_005885035.1 Actinomycetota bacterium | reverse complement strand
CCGATGCCGCCGATCCCGCGAAGGTGGGCCGGCACCTCTCGGCCCTGGAGCTCGCACCGAGGTCCCGGATCGTTCGGGTCGTCCCCGTGCGCTACAAGCCGGGATCGCAGTGTCTCCTGCGCTTCGACCTCGAGGCCGGTTCCCATCCAGAGGCGCTGTACGGGAAGGTCCTCGCGATCGATGGGTACCGCCTCTCGACGGCTCTGAGCGCCCTTCGCGACATCGACGGCGGACGCGACACGCCTCGCGTCCTGCAGCCGCTCGGCTACGTGTCCGACCTGCACATGCTCCTCCTGCCGGCGGTGGCGGGGAGCGAGTTCCATCTCCTCGCCTTCGACACGACGGTGGCGAGCGAGGTGCGCCTCCAGTGGATGCGCAAGGCGGGAGCCGTGCTTGCAGGGCTGCACGCCGTGCCGCTTCCGGCCGGGCCGCCGCGACGCATCGTGGACGACGCCGCGTATCTCGCCCGCTTCTCCACATCCGTCGCCAGCGCAGCGCCCCCGCTGGCCCGGGCCTTCGACGAGGCGATGAGGCGGCTCGAATCTGCGACGCACGAGGAACCGCCGGCAGTCGCTAGCCACGGCTCCTTCCGGAGCGACCAGCTGCTGATCGAGGGCGACGAGCCCTTGATGATCGACCTCGACGGCCTCTGCCGGGCGAACCCGGCTCGCGACGTGGGGAACTTCCTCGCGTACCTGCGCTGGAAGGCGATCCGGCAGCCCCAGCATTCCTCGTTCATCGAGGCAGCCATCCCGCGCTTCCTTGCGGGTTACGGGTCCGTGCTGACGCTTCCCGACGAGCGGTCGACGGCCCGCTACGAGGCGGGCTCGATGCTGAAGATCGCCGGCCGCCGCTTCCAGAAGCTCGACGTGAGCGAGTGGGCGTTGGTGCCCCAATTGCTCGACGAGGCGCAGGCGCTGCTCGGGATCCCCTCCCCCGGAGCTGCCTCTCACGCAGCGGTCCACACGGCCCCTGCATCCGTCCGGGCGGCGCTGGACGTCGAGGGCATGACCGGAAGCCTCCGGCCGCTCCTCGGTCCGTTCGGCGACGGCGGAGCGGCCCCAGTGGTGACCAGGGCGGATCTACTCTGGCACAAGCGCGACCATCGCTGGACGATCCGCTACACCCTGGACGGAGATGGAGACGCATTGCTGGGCAAGATGTACCGGGACACGGCACGCGGCCGCAGGGTTCACGAGATCATGCGATGGCTCTGGGACCAGGCCGCCTCCGGATGCCCGGAGCTGGGTGTCCCGCGCCCCCTCGGATGGATCCCCGAGCTCTCCATGCTGGTGTACCGGCCGGCTCCCGGCCGGGTGCTCGGCGACGCGATCTTCGACGAGCGAGCGGCCGCCTACATGGACATGGCCGCCGCGTGGCTCGCCGCGCTGCACCGGTCCCGGCTGCCCCTGGACAAGGCGTTCGACGTCGGGACCGAGCTGGCGACCCTGCGCGCGTGGTCCTCCGCCGTTGCCGAACGCGGCCCCGGCCGGGCCGGGGCGGCTGATCACATCAGCCGCCGCCTCTCGGAGCTGTCGTCGGAGCTCGGCGCCGAGGCCGGCCGGCCCATCCACAAGGACTTCCATCACCAGCACGTCTTCGTCGCCGAGCGAGCGAGCGTGATCGATTTCGACGAGGCTCGGCTCGGCGATCCGCACTTCGACCTCGCGCACTTCTGTGCCTACCTCACGCTGCTCCGCTGCCGCTTCCCGGCCATGAGCGCGACACTCGATCGACTTCGAGACGAGTTTCTCACGTCGTACGGACGCCACGCCGAGTGGGAGATCGACGAACGCTTTGCGGCCTTCTACGCCTACAGCTGTTTGAAGATCGCGTGGCAGCTCTCGACCGGCATCGGACTCGTGCCTCGCCCGCAGGGCGAGGAGCAACGGCGCCAGACAGCGGTCATGCTCGAGGAGGGGATGGCCGCTCTCCAGCGCGACTTTCCGGGATGAGGAGCCCGCGGATGCGCACCAGCCCCCTCGAGCGCCCGGCTTCCCCGTCGGTCGGCATCGTCGTGCGCAGCTACCCGCGCTTGTCGCAGACCTTCATTTTGGAAGAGATACGGGCACTCGAACGCCTGGGGGTGAACCTTCAGATCTTCGCCATCACCGATCCGCGCGAACCGGTCGTCCAGTCGGAGGTTGCCGACGTACGCGCGCCCGTCTTCTACCTGGACCGCCTGGACGGAAGCCTCCGATCGTCGTTCGCGCGCCACTCGAGCCTGGTGGCCCGGTCACCACGGCGGTACGTCAATGCCCTGCGCTGCGCGGTCGGAGCGAGGGAGAGCGATGCCGGCTACCGAGTGGCGTCACGCTATCAGTGCTTCCTCTACGCCGTTTCCCTGGCGGCGCTGCTCGAGCGGCAGGAGCGCACCACCGGTCACAGGACCCGCCACCTCCACGCGCATTTCGCGCACGACCCCACCATGGTGGCGCTCCTGACTCA
>VAXZ01000148.1 GCA_005885035.1 Actinomycetota bacterium | reverse complement strand
CTCCGGACGTGTCCCCCAGGACTCGTTCAGCGCTGCGTCGTCGAGGGACTCCACGAAGCCCCGCAGGCGAACGTCCTCCTCGAGGCAGAACGCGTGGATCGCCGGGAGATCATCGAGCACGAACCCGTGGTCCCACACGTAGGTATCTCCAACGTCGTTCCCGATGCAGAACTCGCGCCAGCTCCAGTCCACGTCGACGAGATGCCGGAGCGTGCCGAACGCGCTGTCGTGGTCGAGGACCCCCGGCCTGCGGAGCTCCTCATCCGACAGGCCGGCCGTCGTCGTCAGGATCTTGTCGTTCGCCCACGCGTGGAACCGGACGAAGGCGAGCAGGCTGTCCCTATCCATCTGCCCATCCTAGGCGCGGCCGGGGATCAGTTCTTCGGGAACTTCATGCCCTTGCAGTCGGTGCGCAGAGGAAGCGGATCCGGCGCCCGCGGTGTCTGCGAGAAGTCGAACGCCGACATCATCGGGGTGGCCTGGCGATCGCGGCGAGTGAGGAACGGGCGAAGGTTCCAGTTGTCTTCCATGAACCGGAGCACGCTCGAGAATTCGCCCTCTTCGTGGCTGACCTTCCCATCGATCGCGTAGGGGCTGATCACGAGTAAGGGAACTCGGAACCCGAACCCCATCCGGTCGACGTCCGGCGGCGGAACGTGGTCGTAGAAGTGGCAGAACGAGTAGTCCGGGTGATCGGACAGCTCGAACCGTGGCGTCACCCAGGTCACCGGAGGGAGCTCGTTGGCGGCGATGTCGCCCAGCAACGAGTCGACCGGACGGATGTACCTCGCCCACTGCGCCGGATCGTTCCGGTACCGGTCGATCGCGGAGTAGGCGGACCAGATGTAGCCGCGCTGTCGCTCCGTGGCGGCGTAGTACGCCCACGGGATGTGCGCTCGGTTGAGCACGTCACCCTCGGTCCGGAAGTCGAAGCACGGCGGTACGAGCCCGACGTGACCTTGGGAGTCGTACTGCTCGACCTTCTGCTCGGGCGGCGCGTCGCATCCGAAGGTGTTCGACATCGACCTGGGAGGACGACGCGGGTTATCGCGGGCTTCGGCGGACTGCGCCGCGATCGTGTAGAGGTGGTTCGGGAACGAGGGGCCCCACGCCGAAGAGAAGAAGTCGTCGAAGAGGACGTTCCGTTCGGCCCAACGCCAGTAGTTCGGCAACTGGCTCCGGTGAAGCTGCGAGTATGCCCACTTGCCGGTCGGCGGTTGATCGAATCCGTCCATCTTCCCGTGGTCCCACGCCTGGATCGCGCACTGGTAGCAGTGGGGGATATCGCTTGGCAGACGCCCGGCCGTTCCAGGGATCAGCGGCCGCCTCGTGCCGTGGTCCATCCCGAATGAGACACCATTCGCCCCGGGGAACGTTCCGAACAGGTCGTCGAAGGTCCGGTTCTCCTTGACCACGAACACCACGTGCTTGATCGGCGTGCGCGTCGTGAAGGCGTTCGCGTTAACGACTTGTGGCTCGAGCGGCGCCACCGTCGGGGTGGCCGAGATATTCGGCCGATCGGCCGGCGTTTCGGAGGCTCGGGCCGTGCAGGCCGACAGCACAAGGAGCGCTATGGCCATGTATAGCGCCGGCCGGCGCAACGTCCCTCGTCTCCCAGGGATCATGGAGATCGCGAGAGCACCTGGCAGATGTCTGCCCCGTTCGGTAGCGCCTCGGACGCGGGTGGCATCGGCGAGGGACACGCGATCAACGGGGTCTGCTTCACGATGAGGTCGGGCGGCGGCGGCTCAACGACGATGCCGGAGTTGAACCCGCTGTACGTGAATCCGACGGTGACCTCATCGCCGGCGAACTGCCCGTGGTACAGCAGCGTGTTGATGAATCCGTCGTCGGTCAGCGTCGCAACGCCGGTCGTGGAGCCCTCGACAGGACCATCTGGGATCGCTGGAAGATCGAACCGGTAGAGGTGCCCGTCGAGACGGACGTTCTCAGCGCGCTCCAGGAAGTGCAGGTACCCAAGGGTGTCCCTCGCCCCGATGCCACGGCCTTCGATCTTCCAGAAATATCCCGGCTTGTCGGCCGTGAAATACAACATGTCGCCAATCGAGATCGTTTCGGTCGCGTCCCTTCCCGTCCCCGACCGTTCGTGCTCTCGGTCGGGTGCCTGATAATCGACCGTCTCGGGTCCCGATCCGGACGAATTCTGCAATGTGGCGTCGACGTGGAAGCTCTGGGCTCGCAGCGTCCGTTCTGCGGCTGCGCGAAGGGCCGTCGCTGCGCTGCCGTTGTCCGCGACTGAAGAGGGTGCGGAAGCGCAGCCCCATAGGAGGAAATTCATAACCACGATGCGAGTGGCGCGACGCATGGAGGCTCCATCGTACGTGTGGGTGCGTCCCTTTACAGCGCATCGGATCACGGACAAAGGCGGAGGGGCGATACCGTAGAGAAGATGAACGGTTGGACGATCCGTCCGGCTCGACCGGGCGATGGCGCGGGGCTCGCGTCCCTCCACCTGGCCGGAGGCAGGGACTACCTGGAGCTCGATCCGACCAGGTTCCGGATCCCCGATGAAGACGGCCTGGCCGAATGGTTGGACGCCGATCTCGCTTCCTCGGGCGGATCGTGGATCTGCTTCGTGGCCGAGGAAGACGGACGCATCGTCGGGCAGGTCGAGGCCAGGTTGCTGCCCCCTATGGATTCGGCCCGGTATCAGGTCATCACTGCGCTCGGTCAGGTGCGTGGCGAGGTGAACTCGCTCGGCGTGCTGAAGTCGCATCGTCGCCGCGGGATCGGCAGCGCCTTGATGGACCACGCGGAGCGGTGGCTCGGGGACCGAGGCGCCGTCGTGATCGAGCTCGATACGCTCGCGAAGAGCCCTGCGAGCGTGCCCTTCTACGAGGCGATCGGGTACCGGCCTCGCTCAATCATCTTCGAACGGAGAACGTGAAGGCTCTACGAGAAAGGACGGGAGAGATGAGGAAGCTGATCGTGAGCACCTTCTTGACCCTCGACGGGGTCATGCAGGCACCGGGCGGACCCGAAGAGGACGACAGTGACGGCTTCGCGCTCGGTGGCTGGTCGGTGAACTATTGGGACGACCAGATGGGGCAGATCATGGGCGAGGCGATGAGCGCTCCATTCGACCTCCTCCTCGGACGCAGGACGTATGACATCTTCTCCGCGTACTGGCCGCACGCCACAGATAACCCGGGCGCCAAGCCGTTGAACGACGCCACGAAGTACGTCGCTTCGCGGAGTCATCGCGAGCTGGAGTGGGGCCCCTCGGTGCTGAT
>VAXZ01000124.1 GCA_005885035.1 Actinomycetota bacterium | reverse complement strand
CTCCGACGCTGGCGGCGCTCCAGGCAGGCAAGACGGTCGCGCTCGCCAACAAGGAATCGTTGGTGGTCGGGGGCGAGCTCGTGATGGATCTGGTGAAAGGCGAACCCGAGCGTCTGCTCCCGGTCGACTCCGAACACGCGGCCCTGGCCATGGCGCTTCGACACGAGCGCCGAGAGGACCTCAAGCGGGTGGTGATCACCGGGTCCGGCGGGCCTTTCCGCGGATGGACCAGGAGCGAGCTCGGCCGGGCATCCGTCAAGGAAGCCCTGCAGCATCCTGTCTGGTCGATGGGTCCCAAGATCACGATCGACTCAGCAACGCTGATGAACAAGGGCCTCGAGGTGATCGAGGCGCACCACCTCTTCGATCTCGAGTACTCGCAGATCCACGTCCTGATCCACCCCGAGGGACAGGTGCACGCGCTCGCCGAGTTCCGCGACGGCAGCCTGCGCGCCGAGATGGCGACGGCCGACATGCGCCTCCCGATCCAGCTCGCCCTCGCCTGGCCGGAGCGACTTCCGGACGGCGTGGGACCGGTCCCGCTCACCGATCGTCCGCTCACCTTCGAGCCGGTCGACCGCGAAGCCTTCCCCGCCGTGGACCTCGCCTACCGGGTCGGCGGGCTCGGGCTCACCTTCCCCGCGGTCATGAACGCTGCGAATGAGGTCGCCGTCATGGCGTTCTTGGAGGGGAAGATCCCACTGACGCGGATCGTCGAGATCGTGCAGTCAGTGGTCGATGAGCACGACCCCGCCTCGGTCGTCTCGATCGTGAACATCGAACGCGCGGACCATTGGGCCCGCCAGCGCGCGGTCGAGATCATCGAGGAACGGTAACCCCGTGAGCGTCTTCGCCATCGTCGCCTTCTTCATCGCCCTGCTCGCGATCATCCTGATCCACGAGTTCGGTCACTACCTGGTGGCCCGGAAGCTCGGCTTCCGCGTCCTGGAGTACTTCGTCGGGTTCGGCCCGAAGCTGTGGTCGTTCCGTCGCGGGGAGATCGAGTACGGGGTGAAGGCGATCCCGGCCGGTGGCTACGTGAAGATCGCGGGGATGAACCCGTTCGAGAACGACGTCCCCCCCGGCGATGAAGACCGCGCGTACGGAGCGAAACCCGTCTGGCAGCGAGCACTTGTCATCCTGGCAGGTCCGCTCTCGCACTTCTTGGTGGCGGCGATCATCTTCTCCGCGTTGCTCATGACGACCGGAGAGACCGACCGGACCCGGGTGTC
This sequence comes from Actinomycetota bacterium, assembly GCA_005885035.1. Taxonomy (GTDB): domain Bacteria; phylum Actinomycetota; class UBA4738; order UBA4738; family HRBIN12; genus AC-51. Next base: position 15,022 of record VAXZ01000124.1, on the reverse strand, counting down.
CGTCATCTCCGACGTGCCGGCGGAGCTGCCCCCCGGCCGGCCGTCGCCCGCGGCGATCGCCGGCCTGCGGTCGGGAGACGTCATCACGCGCGTGGGAGATCTGGTCGCGCCAACGCCGGCGGAGATAGGGCCCTACGTCGCGCAGCACGCGCACGAGGCGATCCCTGTCCAGGTCCTGCGCGGGGGTCAGGTGGTGAACCTGACCGTGACGCCGGTCGTGCTCCACCCGGGGACCGATCAGCAGTCCGTCAGGCTCGGGATCGAGCTTGGGCCCCAACCCCTCGCGTTCTTCCCCGCGATCGCCGGCGGCGTCGCCGACGTCGGGAAGTACACCAGGCTGTCGATGGGACAGATCGGCCACGCCTTCGGCCCCCGAGGTGTGGTTCGGATCTTCCACCTGCTCTTCGAGGGTGCGTCAAGGAACCAGGGCGACGTCGCGTCGGTCATCGGTGTCAGCCAACAGGTGGGCGCGATCGGTGCGACCGGGAACTGGGCCGCGTTCTTCTGGGTGTTCGCGTACGTGACGCTGTTCATCGGGATCATCAATCTGGTCCCGCTGCCTCCTTTCGACGGCGGTCACCTGGCGATCCTCCTGCTCGAGAAGGCGCGAGGCAGGAAGATCGATATGCGCAAGGTCGTGCCCGTATCCGCCGCCGTCTTGCTCTTCCTCGGGTTCTTCGTGATCTCCACGATGGTCCTCGACATCTGGAAGCGGGTCCCGATCGGTCCGTGACCAGCGGGAACGATCGACGGTCCACACGATTTCTCCATCGCCCGGGCGTCCCGCCCTCCACAGCGCCCGCGTACGATTGCTTCGTGAGCGAGCAAACCGTGTTGGTCGTCGACGACGAGGAGGCGATCGCGGAGGCGGTCCGCGCCCGCCTCGAGAGTGAGGGATACCGGGTGGTCGTCGCGCTGGACGGCCCGGAGGCGATCGAAGCGCACCGCGAGCACCAGCCCGATCTGGTCGTGCTCGACCTCATGCTTCCCGGCATGGACGGTCTGGAGGTCTGCAAGCAGATCCAGCGGGACCGGTGGACCCCGGTCCTGATGCTAACGGTCGAGGGGGTGCCAGACCAGGAGACGGGTCCGAGCGAGCTACATGGCCTCAACCTCGATGCCGCTCGGCGACGGGTGGAGGTCGACGGGGAGGAGATCGCGCTCACCCCGCTCGAGTTCGAGATCCTGCTCGCGCTCGCCCGCGAGCCCGGTGTGGTGTTGAGCCGTGATCAGCTGATGGATCGGGTATGGGGCTACCGCGATTACGCCGGCGGCCGTGTGGTCGATTCGCACGTCGCTCGGATCCGCCGGAAGCTCGGCGAGGACGGCAACGATCCTCGCTTCATCCGGACGGTCCACGGGGTCGGCTACGCCTTCAAGGAGTAACGCGTGATGGCGATGCGTCCTCTCGAGAAGCTCCCGACCATCCGCGCGAAGCTCGGCTCGGTGATCGTCTTCGCGGTCGCCGTCACGCTGCTCGTCAGCTACGTCCTGATCGCGTTCTACCTTCGGAACTCCCCGCGCGATACCGAAGAGATCGCGGCGCTCGAGCTCGCGGGCAAGGCTGCCGTCGGCCCGCTGGATCACATCCCGCGCAACACGATGATCGTCACCCGGAGCGCGGACGGGAACGTCACCATCCAGGGCACCGACCTCGGCCTCCAGGTCCCGACGTTCGACGAACGCGTCCCGCATTGGGGCGTCACGGGACGTATCACGTATGCGGCCGTTCCCACAGCCGACGGAGGCTGGGTGACGGTGCTCCGCCCTTCGCCGTCCCGAGGATCGCTCGGCCGGATCTCGGCGACGTTCGGGTTCCTCCAGAGCTCCTGGTGGCAGTTCCTGCTCGCCGGGGCGGTGGCCGGGTTCATCTCCCTCCTCTTGGCTCGCTGGCTGGCGCGCGGGATGACCCAACCGTTGCGGGACATGGCGGCGGCCGCTCGCCGGATGGAGGTGGGGGATTACAGCGTGCGGGTGGAGGCGCGGAGCCGCGACGAGGTCGGTCAGCTCGCCGCTGCCTTCAATCGGATGACCGCGGAGCTCGAGGATCTCGAACGTAGTCGCCGGGATCTGGTCGCCAACGTCTCGCACGAGTTGAAGACGCCGATCACAGCGATCCGCGCCCATCTCGAGAACCTGGCGGACGGCGTCGAGGTCGCGGACCCCCGGACGCTCCAGCTGATGCTGTCGCAGACCGAGCGGCTCGGGAGGCTCGTCGACCAGCTGCTCGACCTGTCCCGGCTCGAGTCGGGCGAGGTGCCGTTCCAGGTCGAGGTCGTGCCGCTCGCGCCGCTCGTCTCGCGCGTGATCTCCGAGATCTCGATGGGCCGTTCGATCTCGGACGTCCGGATCGACGACGACGTGCCGCCTCACCTCGCCGCCGAGGCCGATGCCGAGCGGATCCACCAGGTGCTGTTCAACCTCGTGGACAACGCGGTGCGGTTCACACCGCCCGGCGGTGAGATCGAGGTGACGGCTCATCGCGATGGGGCACGCGTCCAGGTGCGCGTGACCGACACCGGCGTGGGGATCTCACCGGAGCACCTCCCTCGCGTCTTCGAACGCTTCTATCGCGTCGATCCCGCCCGGTCCCGGGATGACGGAGGGACCGGCATCGGTCTCGCCATCGCACGATCCATCGTGGAAGCACACGGTGGTCGGATCGTGGCCAAGAGCGACCCGGGCCACGGGAGTGCGTTCACGTTCGACCTGCCGGCGGTGGAAGCCGCCGTTGGGACCAATGACAGGAGGGTCAGGTGAAATCCGCGACCTCGAGCGTCATCGTGTCTACGCCCAACCGGTACGACTACCTCGACCTGACCGACGAGCTTCGGCGGGCGATCAAGGATTCGGGCGTCACCGACGGCGCCGTAGTGGCGTTCTGTGCCCATACCACCTGTGCCCTCTTGATCAATGAATGGGAGGACGGGGCGCTGGAGGATTTCCGCCGCCACGTCACGCGGATCGTCCCTCATGACGGCGTCTACTACGCGCACGACGACTTCGACGTGCGGACCCAGAACATGCACCAGGACGAACGCAAGAACGGCCACGCGCACGTCAAGGCGATGCTCCTTTCGGCGACGTCGCACGCGATCCCCGTGGTTGCCGGGGAACCGGGCTTCGGGCGCTGGCAGCGGTTGATCTTCTTCGAGATGGACGAGCCGAAGGACCGGACCGTCACGTTCCACGTGTTCGGATCATGATGCAGACTGAGACACTGGCGGTCGGGATGGTCGAGCGCAGGAAGTCCCGACAGATCCAGCTGGGGCGCGTGGCGATCGGTGGCGACGCGCCGGTCAGCGTCCAGTCCATGACGACGACGAAGACCGCCGACATCGACGCGACGCTGCAACAGATCGCTTCGCTCGTCGCAGCCGGCGTCGACATCGTTCGCGTCGCCGTTCCGCACTGGGAAGATGCCGAAGCCCTCGTCGCGATCGCGGCGAAGTCGACCGTGCCGGTCGTGGCCGATATCCACTTCCAATGGAAGTACGCGATGGCGGCGCTCGAAGCCGGGGTCCAGGGCCTGCGTATCAACCCGGGCAACATCCGGTACCAGGACAAGGTTCGGTTGATCGCGCGGGAGGCCAAGGCGCGGGGCGTCCCGATCCGGATCGGCGTGAACGCCGGATCTCTTCAGAAGGATCTCCTGGCGACGCACGGGAGCCCGACGCCCGAGGCGCTCGTTTCGTCGGCATTGGAGGAGGCCCACATCCTCGAGGACGAGGGGTTCGGCGATATCAAGATCAGCGTGAAGCACTCGAGCCCGAAGGTGATGATCGAGGCCTACCGCATCCTCGCCGAGGCATGCGACTACCCGCTCCATCTCGGTGTGACGGAGGCCGGCCCCATGCCGATGGGCGGGGTCAAGAGCGCGGTCGGCATCGGAACGCTGCTGGCGGACGGGATCGGAGACACGATCCGGGTGTCGCTCACCGACGACCCGGTCGAGGAGGTCAAGGTCGGCAACGCGATCCTCCAGTCCCTCGGCCTTCGGAAACGCGGGCTCGACCTGGTCGCGTGCCCGTCGTGCGGCCGGGCGGAGATCGACGTGCTCGCGTTGACGAAACGGGTCGAGGCGGCCATCGAGAAAGAGAAGTTCGGCGTGCCGATGCGGGTGGCTGTGATGGGGTGCGTCGTGAACGGACCCGGCGAGGCACGCGAGGCCGATGTCGGCATCGCGAGCGGCAACGGGCTCGGCTTCATCATCCGGCAGGGGGAGGTCGTCGCGAAGGTGGGCGAGGACTCACTCGTGGACGCGCTCCTGGTCGAAGCGAGGAAGGTAGCGGCCGAGAAGGCCGCCGCTGGCACCGAGTCCTGACCCGTCTCAGACGGGCGCGAGCGGGGCATCCCGCTCCCTCCGCGAGCGCGCCCGCGCCGCCGCGAACCAACTGATCACGACGCCGAGCGTTGCGGCGTTCCGCGCGAGGACCAGTACCTTCATCCACCCGCTCGGCACGGCGGCCGGATCCGGCCACGCGAGCGCGAGCAACCCGGTCAGGACCACGGCAAGCGCTGCGATCGTGGCCGTGCGCCCGTCGTCGTCCCCTTCGAACGCGAGCGCCGTCCACGGAAGGAACCATGCCGCATACTGCATCGAGAACTGCGGTGAGAAAACGACGAGCGCGACGACGGCCGCGAGGGCCGTGCCGCCGGCCGGATCACCATCCTGCGCTGCGGCCCGGCGCCAGATGGCGACCTCGCACCCGAGCAGCCCCAGGAACAGGAGGCCCTTCATCCACGTGGCGGCGAAGCCGATCCGGAGCGCTTCGGCCTCCGGCACCGGGATGCCGCGACCCGCGATCCAGAGCACGGAGCCGACGACGCCCTGGACGTGCCAGCCGCGGACCCCGGCCGACGTCAGCACCTGGAACGGACCCTTCGGACCGCCCGTCAGGTACCACCACGCGCCGAGCACGAGCACGAGGACCCCGAACCCGACAACGGCGGGGCGCCACGCCCGCCGCAACAGGAAGACGGGCGCAAGCGCCAAAGGCCAGAGCTTCGCCATAACGGCGAGGCCAAGGGCGGCTCCGCCAAGGGCCTCGCCCCGATGCCGTGCCCAGGCGAGCGCCCACGTGGCAAGGGCCACGGAGACCAGATCGAACCGGAGATAGATGAACGAAAGGAGCGGGAGCCCGAGCAGCAGGTAGACGGTGGCGGGCCGCCGTCCCCATCCCCACGCGAGCGCGGCTGCGGTGGAGAGGTCCGCGAGGAAGGCCAGGATGGCGATCCGAACGGCGGTTGCGGTCGCCCCGTCAACACCGATCGCGCGGTCGGTCTCCGTCTCCAACGGCATCGTGGCGACGGGGAAGTTCCGGTAGGGGGTCGCGGGCGACGTCGCGATCCGCTCGGCGTGGAGCACCTGGACGTCGGTCACGGGACGCCGGCCGGCACCGAGGACCACGAGTGCGAGGACCACGATGCGGACGCCCACCAGCAAGGCAGGCGTTGCGGTCCGGCCCGAAACGATCCCGCGCGCGTGGGGAGGACCGTCGGCCATGGCCCTCAACCGTAGCGGTCACCCGAGCCGATGACGAGAAGGATCAGCTGAGGCGCATCCCGGCGAGCGCGTTCGTTGCCGTCGACGAGCATGCGTGCAGGGTCGCGAGCGGATCGGCGGCCTTCGTACACGGCCTCGGCTGCCCGGCGCCGTCCTCAGGGCCGTAGCCCGAGGAAGTTCTCCACGATCCGTGGCCCCTCGGGCGTGAGGATCGATTCCGGATGGAACTGCACGCCGTAACGCGGCAACTCGCGGTGCTGGGCGCCCATGACCAGCCCGTCTTCGGTCCACGCGGTGAGCTCGAGCGCCGGGGGCAGCGATCGCTCGACGACCAGGGAGTGGTATCGACCTGCTTCGAAAGGCACCGGGACGCCCGCGAGGATGCCTCGCCCCTCGTGGAACACGAGCGACGCCTTGCCGTGGACGGGCTCGGTGCGGTCCACGGTCCCACCTGATCCGATCCCGAGCGCCTGGTGACCGAGGCATACGCCGAGCACCGGTGTCTCGGCGGGGAGCTCGGCAAGCAGCTCGGGGAAGACCCCGGCGTCGCGAGGATGCCCGGGTCCCGGAGAGAGCACCACGGCCTCGGGGCGCATCGCGAGCAGCTCCGCGGTCGGCCGCTCGTCGGACCGAACGACGCGTGTCTCCCGACCCAGGCTCTCGATCAACTGGACCAGGTTGAACGTGAAGCTGTCGTAGTGGTCCACGACGAGGATCATGCGGCGGACGGTATCATGCGGCCGTGATCGAACCCGGCCCGGGACGAGCCGTCCCCGAAGCTGACAGGCAAGCCGATGGGCCGCGGCGTGAGGATACGGAGATGCTCACGAACGAGCAGAGCACCGTGCTCTCGATCGTGGTGCCGGTCTGGGGAACGCGCCACGACCTGCCCCGTCTCCTTCCCGCGTTGCGACGCGCGCTCGAGGGCGTCGAGCCTCGTTCGGAGATCCTCGTCTGCGCATCCGACACGTCGCTTCGACACATCGTGGAGGCGGCACCCGCTGTATTCGTCGAGTCGAAGGGGTCCGGCTACGGCGACATCCTCCAGACCGGCATCGAGGCGGCCCAGGGCGATCGGGTCATCACGATGGACGCGGACTTCGCGTACGCCGCGGACTTCGTGCCCATCATCTGGGCACATCGCGACGATGCGGAGGTCGTGATCGGATCGCGGTACGTGCGTGGTGCCGTCGCCGAGATGGGCTTCAGCCGTAGGACCGCGAGCCGGTTGCTCAATCGCGTGTATCGCTTCGGGCTCTCGGTGCCGTTCCACGATCTCTCCAGCGGGTTCCGCCTCTACCGTCGCCGAGTGCTTCTCGACATCCAGCCGCTCGAAGCGCACGGGTTGGACATCCTTCCGGAGATCATCGTGAAGGCGCAGTGCCAGGGCTGGCGGGTGATCGAAGTTCCCTTCTGGTACCGGGGTGCGGAACCGTGGAACCGGGTTCGGATGGTCCAGTTCGGGCTCGCCTACCTCGAGACGCTCGGGCGTCTGTTGAGTCTCCGGAACTCCGTCCGCGCGGCGGATTACGACAACCGTGCCTTCGATTCCTGGATCCCCCTACAGCGGAGCTGGCAGCGACGGAGGTTCGAGGTCGTTCATTCGTTCATGGGACCGCAGGCGAGCCGCTCGACCCTCGACATCGGTTGCGGCTCGAGCCGGATCGTGCAGACGTTGCCGGGCGTCGTTGGCATGGACCTGGGGATGCACAAGCTCCGTTGGCTCCGTGCTCCGGGCCGCCACCTGGTGCAGGGGTCGCTGACGCGCTTGCCGTTCGCCGACGCGGCGTTCGACACCGTCATCTGCTCGGAGGTGATCGAGCACATCCCGCGGGATCAGGTTCATCTGGAGGAGCTGGTGCGCGTCGTCGCACCGGGGGGTCTGCTGATCCTGGGAACACCCGACTACAGCCGGAAGCGGTGGTTGTTCCTGGAGTGGCTCTACGGCAAGGTGTTCCCCAACGGCTACGTCAAGGAGCACATCAACCGCTACACGCGTGCGGGCCTTCAGCGAGACCTGGAATCGCTGGGTCTTTCGATCCAGAACCTGCGCTACGTCGGGGGGTCCGAGATGATCTTCTCGGCTCGCGTCCCCGCGGCGAACTCAGGGACCGCCGCCGCTGCCGGCTGAACCGGCCGGCGCCACGGCGGGGATCAGCGCGGACGCCTTCGCCTTCGTCTCGCGGAGCTCGGTCTGCGGATCGGAGTCCGATACGACACCGGCACCGGTCTGGACGCTGGCGGACCCGCGCGCGACCACGACGGTCCTGATCGTGATGCAGAAGTCGAGGTCTCCGGCGAACGTCAGGTAGCCGACCGCGCCGGCGTAGGCTCCGCGAGCATCGGGCTCATGCTCGGCGATCAGCTCCATCGCTCGGCGTTTCGGCGCACCGGTCACCGTCCCAGCGGGGAAAGTGACCGCGAGCGCGTCGAAGGGCTCCATGTCCTGGCGGAGATCGCCCTCGATCGTCGAGACGATGTGCATGACGCGGGTGAACCGTTCGACCTGCATCAGCTCGGTCGGCCGGACGGTGCCAGGCTCGCTGACCCGACCCAGGTCGTTGCGTGCCAGGTCGACCAGCATCGCATGCTCGGCGCGCTCCTTCGGATCGGCGAGCAGCTCGTGCTCGAGGAGGCGATCGCTGGCGTCGGATCGGCCGCGGGGGCGCGTTCCCGCGATCGGTCGAGCGGTGACGCGTCGCCCCTCGACGCGAACGAGGGGCTCGGGGGAGGACCCGGCGAGCTCCATCCCCAGCATCCGCAGATAGAACATGTACGGCGCGGGGTTGGAGACGCGCAATCGTCGATAGATCGGCAGCCCGCCGTCGGGTGCGGGGAAGGTCACCCGCCGGGAGGGGACCGCCTGGTACACGTCCCCGGCGAGGATGTGCTCCTTGAACGCCGACACGATCTGGCGATACCGGTCGTCGTCCATGTTGGCGTCGCCGTCGCCCTCGCCGCCCTCCCCGGCCTCGCCGGCCCGCATCAGCGGAAGGCCCGAAGCGCCGGCGAGTTTGCCCGCCAGCTCCTCGAGCGCATGGATCCCGTCGTCGTACCGGCCGGCCGGGACGTGGGTCACGAGCACGAGCCGCTGCCGCCAATGGTCGAAGACGACCGCCCGATCGATCAGGAGGAACCCGATCGGCGGGCAGGGCGCCTCGTCGGCGTGCGGCACCGGATGCCCGTCGAGGAGGGTAGCGGCCTCGTAGGCGGCGTAGCCCATCAGCCCGCCCGTGATGGGTGGCAGGCCCTCGAGGCGTGGCGCCCGGAGCCGATGCACCGCGGCCCTGAGCGCTTCGCGTGGCGTCAGCCGGCGCGAGGGCTCACCGGTGGGAAGTTCTCGCGCGACCGCTCGCAGGTGGAGCCCCGCCGCATCTACCACCAAGATCGCGGCGGGGTCGCCTGCGACGAAGGAGTACCGGCCCCATCGCTCGGAGCGCTCGACCGACTCGAGCAAGATCCCGGGACCATCCCCGGCCACGGCGGGGAACGCCGAGACCGGGGTCGCGATATCCGAGAGGAGCTCGGCCCACACGGGCACGAGGGGCCAGTCCGCCGCCAGCCGGTCGAAGGCGTCCCGATCGGGGCGTACCACCAACCGGTGGGCCATCGGCGCTCCTCCCGAAGATACGGAACCCCGGACCGTGCATCGGTCCGGGGCGCGCGATCGTCGCACGGGCGTGGCGCGCGCGTCAACGCGCGCCACGCCCGTGCGATCCATCGTGCGAGGTGACGGCTATACTCGTTGTGTCGAGGAGTCGTGCACGAGCCGGAGGTGGGCGCGCGCGCCCACCTTTCGTTTGTGGGGGGATGGTCAGTGGACGCGGAGGCGTTGGTGCGCCCGGTCGTGGAAGGGGCTGGGCTGGAGCTGATCGAGGTGTCGTATCACGGCGCTCGCGCTCGCCGGGTCCTGCGGATCACGGTGGACCGCGATGGCGGCGTAGACCTGGAGACGATCGCGCTGCTCTCCGAGAAGCTCGGGCGGCGACTGGACCTCGAGGGCTTCGCCGAGGGGGCCTACCAGCTCGAGGTCAGCTCACCAGGCCTGGAACGGTCGCTGCGGGGGCCGGCTCAGTTCGCCCGGTGCATCGGCCGGCAGGTGGAGGTCAGGACCGTGGAGCCGGTCGAGGGCTCGTCGGTCCACGTCGGGACCCTGGTGGCTTCCGACGACCGAGCGATCGACGTCGAGGTCAACGGGGTGGTCCGACGCCTCGGGCATCGGCAGATCGGGTCCGCGCGAACGGTCGTGGATTGGGCGGCAGAACTGAAGGGAACGCACGCTTGAACGCCGAGATGATCGCGGCGCTCCGCGAGTTGGAGCGCGAGAAGGGGATCGCCTTCGACACGATCCTCCAGGGTCTGGAGGAGGCGATGGCGGCTGCGTACAAGTCGGCGTGGAAGCAAGAGCATCCGGACGCGGATGACGACTTCGTCGGGTTCCGCGCCGAGATCGACCCGGAGACGGGCGAGATGCGGATGTTCCAGCAGCAGCTCGAAGAGGTCGAAGCCGAGGACGGAGAGACCCTCGTGATGAAGGTCCTCTCCGAGGAAGAGGTCACGGTCACTGACGACTTCAAGGGCAGGATCGGCGCGCAGACGGCCAAGCAGGTGATCTTCCAGAAGCTGCGGGACGCCGAACGCGAGATGACCTACGAGGAGTTCGCCGGCCGCGAGGGTGACATCGTCACCGGGATCGTCCAGCAATCCGAACGACGCTACACGCTGCTGGATCTGGGGATCGTGGTCAGCCGTACCCACCCGGGGCTGCTGAAGAAGCTGTTCGAGCTGGAGGTGCCCGAGATCGCGGATGGCGTCGTCGAGATCAAGGCGGTTGCGCGCGAGCCAGGTCATCGATCGAAGATCGCCGTGTGGTCCAACGAGCCTGCCGTCGATCCGGTGGGTGCCTGCGTGGGCCCCAAGGGCTCGAGGGTACGCAACGTCGTGACGGAGCTGCGGGGCGAGAAGATCGACGTGGTCCCCTGGTCGGAGAACCCCAGCGAGTTCGTGGCGAACGCGCTCCAACCGGCGAAGGTCCGTGAGGTGCGCGTGGATCCCAACACGCAGACGGCACAGGTGATCGTGCCCGACTACCAGCTCTCGCTCGCGATCGGGAAAGAGGGACAGAACGCTCGCCTCGCCGCCCGCCTCACCGGGTGGCGGATCGACATCAAGTCGGAGACGCAGGCGACGGCCGTCCCGGAGGCTCCCGCGGGAGCCTGACCAGGTGGATCGGCGTCGCGAGCCGCAGCGCTCCTGCGTCGGCTGCGGCGCAACGGCGGGAAGGTCGGCGTTCCTGAGGATCGCGCTCGGCCCCGGCGGAGCCGTCATCGCCGATCGACACCGCCGCCTGCCCGGTCGCGGGGCGTACGTCCACCCGACGTCCGCATGCGTGGATCGGGCGATCCGTCGCGGGTCGCTCGCGCGCTCGCTGCGCTCGGGTATCGGTCCGGAGGAAGCACGTAAGCTACGAGACGTCGTCGAAGGGGTGCAAGGGAACGGATGAGGGTCCACGAATTAGCCAAAGAACTCGGGGTGACCAGCAAGGAGCTGCTGGAGACGCTCGAGCAGATGGGGGTGGGCGGCAAGTCCGCGTCGTCCAGCGTGCCCGAGGACATCGTTCCTCGTCTGCGAGCATCCGGAGGCAAGGCGACCGCGGCTCCGCCCAGATCACGTGAGGTCCTGGAACCGCCGCCGCAACCGCGCCGGGCGAAGCCCAAGCGGGCGGCGGCCAAGCCGCCCGCACCGGTCCCCGCGGCCGCACCGGTACCGGCTGCCGCGGAGACGCCGGCTCCGACGCGTCCGCCGGCGCGCAAGCGCGTGCCGGAGAAGCCGGTTGAGCCCCCCGCCCCGTCGGGCCCAGTCCTGCAGGTCGTGCACGGCGCCACGCCCCAGGTGATCGCGGAGAAGCTCGACCGCTCACCCGCTGAGATCGTGAAGATCCTGTTCATGGCCGGTGAGATGGCCACCGCCACGACGTCGCTGACCGATGACGCGATCCGCGTCATCGCGGACGAGCTCGACTACACGGCGGACATCGTCGGGATCGAGGACGAGCTCAAGCTCGAGGAGCGGGAAGACGAGGATGCGGAGCAGGGTGCACTGGTGCCCCGCGCGCCGGTCGTGACCATCATGGGCCACGTCGACCACGGGAAGACGAAGCTCCTCGACGCGATCCGCTCCACCGACGTGGTCGCGGGTGAGTTCGGGGGCATCACGCAGCACATCGGTGCCTACCAGGCGCACGAAGGGGACCGCGAGATCACCTTCATCGACACCCCGGGGCATGAGGCGTTCACCGCGATGCGTGCACGCGGTGCCGGGGTGACCGACATCGTCGTGCTGGTCGTCGCCGCCGACGACGGCGTGATGCCGCAGACGGTGGAGGCGCTCGATCACGCCAAGGCGGCGAACGTCCCGATCATCGTCGCGGTCAACAAGATCGACAAGGACGACGCGGACCCCAACCGGGTCCGGACCCAGATGGTCGAGCGCGGTGTCGTCCCCTCCGAGTGGGGGGGCGACTACGAGTTCGTCGACGTCTCCGCGAAGGCCAACCTCAACCTCGACGCATTGCTCGACACGATCCTCGTGGTGGCCGACCTGGAGGAGCTGAAGGGCGACCCCACCGGCCGGGCTCGCGGGACCGTGCTGGAGGCTCACCTCGACAAGGGCCGCGGGCCGGTCGCGACCGTGCTCGTCCAGAAGGGCACGCTCCAGGTCGGCGACGCATTGATCGCAGGCACCGCGTATTGCAGGATCCGCGCGATGCAAGACGAGAACGGTCGGCCCGCGGACATCGCGGGTCCTTCCAAGCCCGTGCAGATCCTCGGTTGGAGTCACGTGCCGAGCGCCGGCGACGACTTCCGCGAGGTCGACGACGAGCGCGAGGCACGGCACCTGGCGGAGGAGCGCGAAGCCAAGACGCGCCAGGCGGAGCTCGTCACGGCCAAGCGCAAGACCCTCGAGGACCTGATGCGCGAGACCGGCCGCGCCGAGGTGATCGATCTCAACCTGATCGTGAAGGCCGATGTGCAGGGGTCCGTTCAAGCGCTCGAGGACTCGCTGCTCAAGCTGCCGCAGGAAGAGGTCAGGGTCAACATCGTTCGAGCCGGTGCCGGCGGCATCACGGAGAACGACGTCACGCTGGCGATGGCGTCCGACGCGATCATCGTCGGGTTCAACGTGCGGCCGTCCGCAGGGGCGCGCGAGCTCGCCGAGGCCGAAGGTGTGGACATCAGGACGTATCGGGTGATCTACGACGCGATCGACGACATCAAGGCCGCGCTCTCCGGTCTGCTCAAGCCGGAACAACGCGAACGCATCCTCGGTGAGGCGGAGGTTCGCCAGACCTTCCGCGTGCCGAAGCTGGGGGTCGTCGCGGGCTCATACGTCCGGAGCGGTGTGATCCGTCGGAACGCCTCGGTTCGACTCGTCCGCGACGGCGTCATCGTCTACGACGGCAAGATCGGGTCCCTGCGTCGGTTCAAGGACGATGCCGCCGAGGTCCGCGAGGGGTTCGAATGCGGGATCGGCCTCGAGAACTACCAAGACGACAAGGAGGGGGACATCATCGAGGCCTACGAGGTCGAAGAGTTCGCCCGAACCATCTGAGCCGGCCGTGTTGGTCGCACTCGAGCGGTTCGATCTGCGGATCCCCGGATGTCGATCGCTGAAGCAGAAGCGACACGTCCTGACGGCGCTCACCGCCGCGCTCCGGCAGCGCTTCCCGGTGAGCGTGGCAGAGGTCGAGCATCAGGACCTGTGGCAGCGGACCGCGATCGCGGTCGCCGCCGTCGGTTCTGACCAGCATCACCTCCGTCGGGTGATGCACGAGGTCGAGAAGCTCGTCGAACGGTGGGACGGGACCGAGGTACTGAACGCCGAGCTTCAGCTGGTCTGGCCCGAGGATCGATGACGCCGGGTACGCTGGTCCCATGCCGCAAGGACCCCGAACGGAGCGGGTCGGCGAGGGGTTCCGCGAGATCCTCGCCGAAGCCATCCACAAGCTGAAGGACCCAAGGATCGGGTTCGTCACGATCACCGGCGTCAAGGTCTCCCGCGATCTGCGGGTCGCGTGGGTCTACTTCACGGTGTTCGGTGATGACACGGCCAAGGCGGGTTCGCGGGCGGCATTGCGTTCCGCGACGCCTCACCTCCGGCATGAGCTGGGTCGTCAGATCCGGCTCAAGGTCGTCCCGGAGCTCCGGTTCGAGGAAGACGACACGCTCGCGACGGGCGAGCACATCGACCGGATCATCGACCGGTTACATCACGAGGAGGGGGCTTCGCATGACGCCTGAGGACCTCGGCCGGGCCGCCGAGGTACTTCGTGGAGCCGACCGCGTTGCGATGGCGTGCCACGTGAACCCCGACGCCGACGCCCTCGGATCGATGCTCGGGCTCGCGCACCATCTCGTGGCTCGCGGCACCGAGATCACGTGTTCTTTCCCCAACAACCCACCGAACCTGCCGCGATGGGCCGACATGCTTCCCGGGCTCGAGCTCCTGGTGCCGCCCAACCGGTTCCCTCGGTCGCCGGCCTTGATGGTGACGTGCGACTGCGCGTCGTTCGATCGATTGGGGATGCTCGAGCCTTCCGCGACGGCGGCCAAGGAGCTGATCTGGATCGACCACCATCGGTCGAGCGATGGCAGCGGCACGATCCGGCTCGTCGACCCCGATTCGTCGTCGACGTGCGAGCTCGTGGCGAGGTTGATCGACGAGATCGGCGGAGAGCTGACACGCGAATCGGCGCTCTGCCTCTACGCGGGCCTCGTTACGGACACCGGCCGGTTCCAGTACGAAGCGGTCACCTCGCAGACGCTCCGGCTCGCCGCCCGTCTCCGCGAGCATGATTTCGACCATGCCCGGCTCTCCCAGGTGCTCTATGAGGACAACGGAGCGGCCTACCTCCGGTTGGTCGGCCGGGCGCTGAGCCGGCTCCAAGAGGTACCGGAGGCCGAGCTGGTGTGGACGTACCTGACCCAGGGCGATCTGGTCGAGTCGGGCGTCGGTCCGGGCGACACCGACGACCTGATCGACGTGCTTCGGACCGCCAGGGAGGCGGACGTCGCCGCGATCCTCAAGCAGCAGCGAGACGGTCGGTTCAAGGTGAGCGTCCGTTCGCGAGGCGGGCACGACCTTGCGGTGGCCGCCGCCGCCTTCGGCGGCGGCGGCCACCGCCTCGCCGCGGGCTACACGAGCGAACATGGTCCCGCCGGGACGATCGAGCGTCTCGTGCAGGTGCTCCGCGGCCAGCCGGTCACGTCGTGAGGCCGCGGTCAGTCGAAGGGCTGCTGCTGATCGACAAGCCTTCGGGCATCACGTCGCACGACGTCGTGGCGATCGTCCGACGGGCAACCCACGCCAAGAAGGTCGGTCACGCGGGGACCCTCGACCCCATGGCGACCGGACTCCTCGTCTTGGGATCGGGTCGAGCGACCCGGCTCCTTCGGTTCCTGGGCGACCTCCCGAAGACCTACGAGGGGACCTTCCGTCTCGGGGTCGAGACCACCA
>VAXZ01000123.1 GCA_005885035.1 Actinomycetota bacterium | reverse complement strand
TCGGCCTCTCCCCGCTCGAAGACGGCGTCCATCTCGTCTTGGGTGAGCAGCATCGGAACGCCCTTCCGGAGGAGGTACGAGGTGATACCCCGCGACTCGCCGGTACCCATCGGCTCCCAGACGTTGGGGTCCGGCCAGTCCGTGTCGATGGCATCAACGAAGAACGGCCAATTCATTGTGCGTCGGTCCTCGTCGTACAGGACGATGTAGAAGTTCCTTGCGTACATCAACTCGCTCACGATCCCGTGGATCGCGGCATAGAACTCCTGCATGTCCTGAGCGGAGCTCGCCGTCTCGGCGATCCGGTACAGGGCGGCCTGGAGCTGGGTGGAGCGATCGTCCGTCATGTCGCCGTCTCAGGCGCGTCTGCGGTCCAGAGCTTGATCCGTGACTGCTTGCCGCGGACCTCGAACTCGTCGACGAAGGCGAGACCTTCGGCCGGGCCGGTCATGTTCGTCTTCGTCTGATCCGACACGAGGATCGAGCGCCCGGTCTCCTTCGTGAGGTCCTGGATCCTCGCGCCCGTGTTCACGGTGTCGCCGAGCACGGCGTACTCCATCCGTCGGTCGGTCCCGGTCGTTCCCGACATCACCCGGCCCGAGTTGAGGCCGATCCCCATCCGGAAACCGTCGCCGAGGCCCTCGGCGCGGAGCCACGCGTTGAGGTCGACGAGCCTGGTCGTCACCATCTCGCGGGCCGCGGCCACGGCGCGGTCCGCGTGGTCGACCGTCTCGATCGGCGCGCCGAACACGGCGTAGAGCCCGTCCCCCAGGTAATCCACGAGCGTGCCGCCGTGATCGATGACCGCATCGCTCATCGAACCCTGGTACCGCTGGAGGACCGCGATCACCTGCTCGACGGGTTGGTTCTCGGCGAAGCTGGTGAACCCTCGCAGGTCCGCGAACATCACCGTCGCCCACAGACGCACGGGGCGTATCGACAGCTCTCCGTCGTTCCGCTCGAGCATCTGGGCGGCGATCGGTTCGGGCAGGAACCGGGTGAACACGTTCCGGACACGGTCCTGCTCCAGGTCGGTCAGCCGCTTCCGGTTCAGCCCGGCGGCGATCCGAGCCCGGAAGATCACGGGATCGAACGGCTTCGGGAGGAAGTCGTCGGCGCCGGCTTCGAGGCACCGGACGACGCTCTCGCTGTCGTCGACGCCCGAGATCATGATCACCGGGATGTGGCGGGTCTTCGTGTCCGACTTGATCCGCTCGAGGACCTCGATCCCGTCGAGCCCCGGCATCACGACATCGAGCAGCACCACGTCG
Organism: Actinomycetota bacterium; assembly: GCA_005885035.1. Classification (GTDB taxonomy): domain Bacteria; phylum Actinomycetota; class UBA4738; order UBA4738; family HRBIN12; genus AC-51. The sequence goes on along the minus strand of VAXZ01000123.1, from coordinate 16,095 downwards.
GGGGGATCTGCCTCGAGCGCTGTCAGTGCAGCGAAACCGTTGTCGACGTCCGTGGTCCGATGGCCGTCGCTGTCGAGGCTCTTCGTCAGGACACGGCGGTTCAATGGATCGTCATCGACGATGAGGATGTGTCCGGGACGAGCGTGCATCGGGTCTCCTGCCTCGGGCGCGACTGAGCGACCTACCGACCGCGACGGGGGTCCGCCAAGCGCCGAGGGAGTCTCTCACGTGGTTCGCGGACCGAGCAACAGTGGGCGCAGCTGGCCAGCCCGAAGGCCTCGAGGTTCGTCCGGCCGCTCTCGCGCCACCCTCATGACCTCCGTGAGGGCGGCGTCACGCACGTTCCCGGCGCTGGATATCGCGCAGGTTCTTGCGTGCCAGAGCGTCACCCTCGCTGACGCGGTCCTTGAGCCAGATCTCGATGACGAGCACCTTGATGGTCGCCGCGACGGGCAACGCGAGCAAAGCGCCCGCGAAGCCCGCGAGCGTCCCACCGATCAACGTGCTGACGATCACGGCCGCGAACGAAAGATGGACGGCGTTCTTCATGACGCGCGGCACCAGCACGTAGTTCTCGAACTGCTGATACGCGATGAAGAACATGGCGGTCAGGAGCCCCGTCATCGGTGAAACGAACAACGCGATGACGATCGCCGGGATCGCCCCCGCGTAGGACCCGACCAACGGGATGAGGTCGGCGAACCCGGCCCAGATCCCCAGCGGGATCGCGAACGGAACCCGAAGCGCGATCAGACCGATCATCACGGCGAGCGCGCAGATCCCCGACGTGATGAAGTTGCCGGTGACGTATCCACCGATCCGCACGAGCGCGAGCTCGATCACCGGCTCGGCACGCTCGCGGACATCCGGCCGCACCAGCACCATCGCCCGCTCGCGGAGCCGCGGAAGCGCGACCATGAAATAGCCCGTCAGGACGAAGACCGTCGCGACACCGAGGACGGCCGTTCCCACCCTGCCCGCGATCCCCAGGACCGTCCCGAACGAGCTGCCCAACCGCCCCGGGAGACCCTGAAGGAACGCCTGGGCCTTCGCGATGCCCTGCGTCCGTTGCAGGAAGTTGCCCGCCCATCCTCCTTGCGCCTGGACGCGCGAGAGATAGGTGGGGAGATCGTTCGAGAGGCTCCCGAGCTGTCGGATGGCCGCCGGCACGACGAGGACGGCGAACAGGACCACGAGCGCAGCGAAGGCCGCGCCGAGGACCACCACGACGCGGCCACGTGAGATCCCCACCCTCTCGGCCAACCAGATGACGAGGGGGTCCATCCCAACCGCGAGGACCAACGACACGGCGAGCAACAGGAGGATCTCCGCGACGGTCCTGATCGCCATCATGACCCAGAACGTCGCGACGACGACCGCGGCGACCTTCACCCAGATGTCGGTTGCGACGTTGCCGTACTCGTATACCCCTTCGCGGCATCGGCGAACCCTGCGCCGCCACGCTTATCACGCTCCTCGACGGGTATCGCGCCCTGCCGATCCGTTCCACCGACGGATCATGACGTGACTCGCGCTCGGCGATCAGGGACTCGCCCACCTCGGCGAGCGGATGGCTGCTCACGGAGGCGGGCTCGAAGCGACGAGGTGACTCGATGGTTTGCCTCGTAACGGGAACGGGTACCGAATGGAAACGAGCACGAGAGGGGGTGAGCTTCGTGGATCGCAGCGAGGGATCTCCCGAGGACGCTCCAGACCTGTGGGCAGAAGCCTTGTGGGGGGCCGGCTTGCTCGGTTCGGTGCTGCTGATCGTCGCCCTGGTCAGTCTGGTGTTCCGGTGATCTCAGTGAACCTCGGCGTCCATCCGATCGCCGGCGAGCGCGTGTCCTTCCCGGGCTTGCTCGTCACTCGAGGTGAGGTCGGCGGCCGTCGGGGGTGGCGGGACCAGGCTCCGGGGCCAGAGCCGCCGATGCAGCACGACGTTCGCCTCCGCTCCGATCAAGATCGCTTCCGCCGTCAGATAGACCCAGGACAGGAGCCCGATCACGAGCGCGAAGAACCCGTAGACGTCGCTGGCACCTTGGATCTGCCGCGTGACGATCCACGAGCCCGCGGTCTGCAGGGCGGCCCACAGGATGCCCGCCACGATCGCGCCGGGGACGACCTCCCTCCATGGCGGACGATCGCTCGGGAGCAGATGGAACGCCGTTGCAACGACGGCGATGTCGATCGCGGTCGCCAGGACCAGGGCGCTGCCGGGGAGCGCCACCCCGCGCGAGGTCGCGATCGACAGCAGCGTGCCGGTGCCGACGACGCCGATCACGAAGACGAGGAGCCACGCGAGGCCGACGATGCGTCCGCGCCACACAGGAGCACGGTGATGTCGGGGAACGTCCCAGACATCGTCCAGGGCGGTCCGCACCGCATCCGAGACGGCCGCACCGGCCCAGAGACAGCCCGCGATGCCGAGCGCGAGGGTCAGTAGGTTGCCGTTCAGGGCATGCACGTTCCCCTCGATGTTCGCCCCGACCACGGGGAACTGCGCGAGCGCCGAATGGATCAGCGCGGCCTGTCGATCCGGCCGACCCCTGATGAAGAAGCCCGTCACCGTGGCCAGCACCACCAGCAACGGGAAGAGCGAGAAGAAGGTGTAGTACGAGATCAGTGCTGCGAGCGAAGAGCCGCGATCGTCTCCGAACTTCCGCATGACCGCGACCGGGAAAGCCAGCCAGGGTCTCCGCTCCTGGACCGCATCGAGCCGGCGAGCCAGAGCGCCGGCTCGCTTGGAGATGGATCGGTGTCGCGCGGCCATGGTGGTCAGACAGGCGGGTTGGGGACCGATCCTTCGGATCGGTCCCCGACCCTACCGAGCGCAGAGATCGAGGCGGCCTCCCACGCCATCACGCTCGGCGCAAGAACCACAGCGCGACCGCCACCACGAGAACGATGAGTGCGATCGTCAAGATGACGCCCATCTCAGACTCCTTCCGTCGTATGGAGGTGGCTTACCCGGGGGTCGGGCTCCTGAACCGCGGGCGCACGGGGGGCGGGTGACCGGGTTGCCGGACGGATGTTGACGAACGCCGACGTCGGCGAGCTCTTGTGGATGGCCGCGCGGGACGAGCCCGGCCATCGGCGGCGGGCGCTGGAGCGCGCCTCTCGGGCTGCGAGGTTCTGGCCGGAAGAGGCGTATCAGCTCGCCCATGCCGGCCGCTCCCTGGATGAGCTCCGCGCCGTCGGCCCGTGGGTCGCGGCCAAGATCCACGGATGGCTCGACGACCCTCCGCCGGTGCCCGAGCCCGAGGAAACACGCCGGGCATTCCTCACGTACGCCGAGGTCCGGCGGACGCTCGACGCTGATCCGCGCTGGGAGGCGGATCCGTCCGGCGACCTCCAGGTGCACACGACCTTCAGCGATGGCAGCCTGACACTGCCCGACATGGTCGAGGAGGCCAGATCCGTCGGCAGGTCCTACGTGGCGATCACCGACCACTCACAGACGCTCGCGATCGCGAACGGCATGACACCGGATGAACTCGCCGAGCAGTGTCGGGTGATCGACGCGATCGACCGCGGGCTCGAGGAGGACGGCGACCCGTTCCGCGTCCTCCGCTCGATCGAGGTCGACGTGTTCGCCGACGGCACCCTGGACATGGACGATGCCTCCCTCGCAGGCCTCGATCTGGTGCTCGGTGCGTTCCACTCCAAGCTCCGATCGACCGCCGACGAGACGCAGCGGTACCTCGCAGCACTCCGGCAGCCACGCTTGCACGTCCTCGCCCATCCGAAGGCGCGGATGTACGGCAGGCGCGTTGGCCTGGTCGCCGACTGGCGTCGGGTCTTCGCGGAAGCGGCACGCCTGGGCAAGGCGCTCGAGCTGGACGCAACGGTGTGGCGACAAGACCTGAACGTCGAGATGGCCGGCCTCGCTCGCTCGGAAGGCGTGCGCTGGTTCTCCATCGGAAGCGATGCGCATTCGGCGAGCGAGCTGGGGTTCCTCTCCTTCGGGATGGCGACCGCCGCGCTCGCCGGGATCCCACGAGAGCGGATCCTGAACTACCGATCCGTCGAGTTCGTCAGGTCCTGGGCCCGGGCGATGTCGGCGGTTCGCGAGGGGTCATGAGGTCGCCGTGACGAGCTGGCTGGTGCAGTTCGGACACCGAACCGCGTCGATCGGGATATCCGTCCGGCAGTAGTCGCACGGTTTCGTCGTCGTCGGCTCCTCCCTCGGGGGGATCACGCGTTGGTATGCCTTGACGAGCAGGAACACCGCCCACGCGACGATCAGGAAGCTCACGATCGCCGTCAGGAGCGCTCCGTACGGGATCGGGGTGCCGTTCAGGGAGAGGGTGAGCTGATCGAAGGACACGTTCGATCCGAAGATCGCCGCGACGACGCTGAGGATCACGTTCACGAACGCCGTCACGACCGCCGCGAACGCGAGCCCCATGATGAACGCAACCGCGAGGTCCACCAGGTTGCCTCGCGTGACGAACTTCTTGAACTCCTCGAGCATCGACCATCACTCCCCGTGTCTGGGCGCCGCGCTATCCGCTCGCGCCTCTCCGGCTGCTTTGCCGATGGCGCGGCGGCGGAAACGTTCGCCCCTCATCGAACGTCGGGGGCGGGCACGACACGGATCGAGGGAACGTAGCCAGGAGGCTCCGGCGTGCGCCGTCTCCGGAAGAGCGAACGGACCGAGTCGACCGGGACCAGATCGACCGCGTACGTGTCCAGCAGACGCGCCTGGAGCACCCTGGGATCGAGACCCGTCGGCCGCGTCCGCCGGCCGTCCTGGAGTTGGATCCCCCCGCGATGGACGTCGCACAACCCATACGAGGCGCCCGCGAAGGAGTGCACGACCGCGGGAACCCCTGGTCCCGGCTCGAACCACGCACACATCGAGCAGACCAAACGCAGCCGGGCGGGATACGCGAACTGCCCCCGCCAGCCGATCTCGTGCTCGATCACCCTCCCCCAGAGGGCGACGGTGCCCACGACGCATGGTGGCGGCCATGCGGGCCTCGGACGCTCGCTCTCATCCAACGAACGGCTCGCGTAGATGCCGCAGCTGCAGCCGATGTCCGGCGCCTCGTGGCGTCGTCGCCCGATCTTCAGGATCGATGGAACGCCGCACCGTGCCGTCATCACCTGCATCGGCTGCCAGACATCGCCCACGCCCGAACCCGCGGGAAGGAGCCGGGGCGCCGCAACGTCGTTCGAGAGGTTCCAGATGCGCCAGCCGACGATCGGTTCGTCTCCCCACTCGACGGCGTTCCGATCCGTTGCCATGAGGCCATCGTCTGGCGAGCGGAGGCGTGTGACAAGCGGCGCATGTCGAAGTTCTGCGGTGCTGTGATGAGCATCGGGTGACCGTCCGATACGATCTCGGCCGGCAGCACCCTTCCCCTGGTCGCACCGTCGGGTGCCACGACGACCTCGGCGATAGCTGTCCTCGAGGTCATCGGCGTCAGGCGCGGCCACACGAAGTTGCCCAGACTGTAGAAGATCGGGCGGCCCCGGTACGTCTCCGTCGGCTGGACCCGGTGCGGATGCGAGCCGAAGATCACGTCGGCGCCGGCATCGATCATCCGATGGGCCTGGCCAACTTGGTACCCCCTCGGCCGCGCGTCGAGCTCGACGCCCCAATGGATCATGACGACGACGAGATCCGACCAGGCAGCCGCGTCCCGGACGGCCCACAGAGCGAGCCCGAAGTCGTGACCTGCCGCCGTTCCGGGCTTCTCCGGACCCGCGACCTCGTCCGCCGGATCGAGGACCTCGTCGATGCCCAAGACGGCGACCGTCCACCCGTTGATCTGCAAGCTGGCCGCTTGCAGCGCGTCGGCTTCGTCCCTTCCAGCGCCGACCGCGACGAGACCCGCGGCACGGATCTTGCTCAACGAGTCGACCAGTCCGGCCGGTCCATCGTCATAGGAATGGTTGTTCGCTTGGCTCGCGACGTCGAGGCCGGCGCGGCTGGCCGCCGGGAGTCCTCCGGGGTCGCACCGGAACGTGAACGGTTTGGGCACGGGATCCACCACATCGGTCACTGGACATTCCAGGTTCGCGACGGTGATGTCGTCGCGGCGGAACAGCCCTCCCAGCCCGCTCCAGGCCCAGCCGTACCCTTTGGCTCTGAACGCCGGGATCTGTGAGGGATCGAGGCTCACGTCACCGATACCGTGGATGACGAGGGTGCCTCTCTCCCCCCTTCCGGGGGTTCCCGTCGAAGCGATCCCGCAGCAGGCGAGGATGAGCCCAAAGCTCACCCCCGCCGCCCATCGCAGCCAGCTCTGCGGGTGACCCGAGCCGATGCGCACCGGAGATCCTTTCCGCGCTCAGCAGGCCGCAATCGCGATCAACTGTTGGATGCGCTCGACGGTACCGCCGACGACCGAGACGTCGTAATAGAACGTGGTCGTGAACGGGATGGTCTCCTTGCGCAGCTCCGTGAGGCCAACCCGCCGGTTCGGCTCCATGCACACACCGATGAACTTGATCTTGACCTCGCGCGCGACCGGGAGCGTCCGCAGCAGCGGGTTCTCGTTGCGGATGTAGACCGGATCGAACCGGACGTCCCCCCAAGCCACGCCGTCCTCGATCGCCGCCTGGTGTGCGGCACCCCCGACGAAGACCTGAACGACGTCGACGGTGATCGTGGCACGTTGGACGTCGACCGCTCGGACGAACGCCGGGTAGGTGCCGTCGGCCAGTGCGGTCGGGTCCGGAGTGGGCTGAGCCGATGTCGATGGCCTCGGAGTCTCGGGCGATGCAGGAGCCGTCGCGGTCGAGGTCGGGCCCGGCGAGGTTGGAGCGGATATGACGGCTAGATCTGGTCCTGCCCCGCTCGAGGACGATCCGCCCTCGAATGCGTAGACGCCGGTGACGCCAAGCCCCAACGCGAGCGCTGCGGCGATGAACATGACGAGGTTCCTCATGATGCGCGCCTCCTTCAGCGGTCCCGGCGGCAGCCCCAGTGGACGCCGCTCGATCCCATCGCGTCGATCTTGTGCGGCGGGCGGTCGAGAACCCATCCCCGGCGAGCGACGCTTCGCCTCATGCGGGGGTAGGTTTCCGTCACCATGAGTGACACCCGTGGAGCAGATCCGTCTGACGATCGCTCGCCAGGGGAGGGGAACGACCACCTCGAGATGTGGGTCGGAAGTACGCGCGACCTGATCCCGCTGCGGCGTGACGGCATCTCGATCGGCCTCTCACCGACGAATGACGTTCCGCTGCCCTTCGACCGAACCGTGTCGCGGGTGCATTGTGTTGTTGAGCTGGTCGCCTCGCGGTGGTGCGTTCGCGATCTCGCTTCGCGGAACGGGACCTTCGTCAACGGCGAGCGGGTGTGGGGAGCGCTGCCCCTCCGAGCGGGCGACGAGATCAGGATCGGAACCGTCCGGTTCGTCGTTCGGATCGACGAGGGCGTCGCTCCCGGCGAGGAAACGGTCGGCGCCGAAACGAGCCCGGCCCTCACCAGACGAGAGCACGACGTGCTCCTCGCCCTGTGCGGTCCGATGTTCTCGGGCGACGTCTTCCGTGAGCCCGCCTCGACGCGACAGATCGCGACCGAGCTCGTGGTCACCGAGGCGGCTGTTAAGCAACACCTCTCGCGGCTCTACGACAAGTTCGGGATCTTCGATCAGGAGGGCCGCCGCACTCGTCTCGCCAACGAAGCCATCCGGCGCGGGGCCGTGAGCACGGCGGAGATCCTCGGACGGAAGCCCTCCGGCAGGTAGCGCTCCTCACGAAGGCGAGCCCCTCCGTCGAGGATGATGGAGTCATGGACCCGGACCCCATCATCGGGACGAGCGTCGCCGGCTACTCGATCGAGTCGGTGCTCGGACGCGGCGCGATGGGCGTCGTGTACGTCGCGCGACAGGACTCGCCGACGCGGAGGGTGGCGCTGAAGTTGATCAATCCGGCCTTCGCCGGCGATGAGGTGTTCCGACGGCGGTTCCTGCGCGAAGCGACGGCCGCCGCCGCGATCGAGCACCCCCACATCCTTCCGGTCTACGCCGCCGGCGGATCGAACGGCATCTTGTTCATAGCGATGCGGCTCGTCGACGGCTATGACCTGCGCGAGATCCTTCGCGGACCGACCGAACTCCCGGTCGAGCGGGTCGCCCGGATAACCGGGCAGATCGGTGAAGCGCTGGACGCCGCGCACGCTCGCGGCCTCGTTCACCGGGACGTGAAACCCGGGAACGTCCTCGTCACCCGTCAGCAAGACGCGGACGACGCCGACTTCTGCTACCTGACCGACTTCGGTGTCAGCACGTGGACCGCGTCATCGGCCGCTGCGATCACGTTGACGGGTCAGATGGTGGGGACGGCGAGCTACGTGGCGCCCGAACAGATCGAAGGCAGGAGCGTCGACGGCAGGGCAGACCAGTACTCACTGGGCTGCGTCTTGTACGAGTGCCTCACTGGGCGGGCACCGTTCAGCGGGAGGCAGGCGGCGGCGATCTTGTACGCCCACCTGCATGAGCAGCCACCGCCCCCGAGCTCGATCCGCCCGGACCTCCCCACGGGCGTGGACGACGTCACCGACCGCGCACTCAGGAAGGCGCCCGATGAGCGCTACACGTCCTGCCGCGAGTTGGCGCACGACCTGCGGGAGGCGCTGGGCGGCCCGACCCGACCGCCAGCGAAGGTCCCTCTCGCGACGGCACCGGGGAGAGCGCCCCCTCCCCGATCCGTTGGGCGGTCAAGACGGGTATCGATCGTAGCCGTGGCGACGGTCATCCTCGTTGCCGTCGCCGGAGCTGTGCTCCTCGGCGCACGCGATCGAGGCTCCACGCCGGGTGGATCGCCGTCAGTGGCGGCGCCCACGCTGATCCGAGAAGGTGTGCAGGCGACCGCAAGCCGCACGGCGCCTTCCTCGAGAGATGCTGCTGGAAACCCGGTCACGTACGTGCCGGCGAACGTGGTCGACGGCAACGTTCAGACAGCCTGGCGGACACCAGGCGATGGGCACGGGCAATCGGTCTCTTTGATCTTCGACCAGCCGATCGACGTCGTCCGGATCGGCTTGATCCCCGGCTACGCGAAGACCGACCCCCAAACGGGTGCCAACCGATTCCTGCAGGATCGGATCATCAGGGCGGTCGCCTATCAGATCCCCGGGCTCCCGAACACGAGGCAGACGTTCGAACCGCTCCCCGTCCCGCAGTTCGTGGAACTACGTGCCACGACTTCTCGGATCACGGTGAAGATCCTCGCGACAACGAAGCCGGCGGGGCTCGACTACACGGCCATCTCCGAGATCTACGTATACGGATATCCGCAGTAGCTGGTGGAGGGACGGTGCCACCGTCGTCGCCTCGTCCACCTCAGGTGGGATGCGGATCCGAATGGTCCGTGGCGCCCGGTGCGCGATCGCGTTCCGTGACCGCAGCCTCTTCCGGTGAGGCGAACTCGTCGCGTTCGATGACCGCCTCACCGACCAGTTCCTCTTCGTCGTCGGACAGCCCCTCGTCCACGACCGAGAGGACCTCGTCCGTCCCCGGCCGCTCCGGTCGTTCCTCAGCCAGGCGCTGATCGAGCGTCTCGCCTTCCAGACCCTCTTCGGCGGTCGTGCCGACCGACTCCGATGCGAACGCGTGATCCGCCCTCATGATCTCGGCCTCGAGCTCGTCGTCCTCGTTCGCGTCCTGCGGCTCAAGATCCTCCATGGTCAGCCCCCCACGCCGATCGAACCGTTGAGCGCCGCGAGCAGCGTCTCGAACTCGTACGCATCATCGTGCCGCACCCCGTTGATGAAGAAGGTGGGCGTGCCGTTCACGCCGCTGCGAACACCGCTCAGGAAATCCTCGTGCACGCGGTCCGCGTGGACGTGTTCCTCGAGCTCCTTGTCGAACAGCTCGAGGTCGAGCGCGATCGCTTGGGCGTAGGAACGCAGGTCGTCGACCCGCAGACGTTGCTGGTGCTCGTACAGCTGGTCGTGCATCTCCCAGAATCGGTCTTGGGCGGCCGCGGCTTCGGCCGCCTCAGCGGCGAACTCGGCGTGCGGATGTGCCGTGCTGATCGGGAAGTTGCGGAAGACGAACCGCAGCTGCTCGCCCATCCGTTCTTGGATCTGCTTGACGATCGGGTATGCCTCCCCGCAGTACGGGCACTCGTAGTCGCCATACTCCACGAGGGTCATCGGCGCGTCGCCCGGTCCTTGGATGTGATCGCGTTCCGGCGACACGGGCAAGACGAGGGTGGCTTCCCATCGCGTAGCTCTCACCGTGCGACCCCTTTCGCTGCGAGATCCTCGAGCGCCCGCAGGATGCCGTCCGCTCCGGGATTCACTTCGGTCGGGGAGACGTAGCTCCAGCTCACGACGCCGGCCGGATCGATCACGAAAAGCGCGCGCTCGCTGGTGCCGTCTTGGGTCCGGTACACACCGTAGGCGCGCGCCACCCCACCCTTCGGCTCGAAGTCTGCCAGCAGCGGGAACCGCAGGTTGCGGTCATTGGCGAAAGCCAAGTGACACCAGCGCCCGTCCACCGAGATCCCGAACAACGCCGCGTCATGCTTCTCGAACTCAGGCATGACCTCCTGGTACAAGGTCAGTTGATCGGTGCACACGGGGCTCCAGTCGGCCGGATAGAAGACAAGGATCAGCGGCCGACCGCTTCGGTCACCCGGGCCCAGCTGCCCATCCAGCGTCGACGGGAGAGCGAAATCGGGGGCGGGGGTCCCGGGCTCCAACGGACTTGCCTGCATGGGGTCGGCATCATAGACGCGCGAACCGCGAAGGACCCCAGCTCGCCACCGGGACGTCGCGCCGCCTTGATAGCTCCTCGCGCGCCGATCGAATCATCGACGAGCGGATGCCTTGGATGGAGCAGGTCCCAGCACTGGTCCAGCGTGACCTCGAGGTGCCGCAACCGCTCCACGTCCGCCTCGGTGGCCTCGCCTCGCGACTCCTTCTGGAACAGCTCATGTTCTTCCGCAGCGAGCTCGTTGATCTGATCCAAGAGACCCTTGTCTTCCACGGTTCCGCCTCCTTCCGTCGGTCAACCCTATCTCCGCTACGAGGGGACGTCGGGGTCGGCGCGGAGGGCGAGTAGGCTGCCTCGATGCTCGGCGAGGAAGAGGTCGTGGTCCTGGACGTGAAGCCGATCGACCTGCACGGCGTGATCTATCGTGACGTGACCGTCACCTTCCCCGATCGTTCGGTCGGTCAAGCTCGGTTGGGACCAGAGGGGGTACCCGCAGATCTCCGAGCGGGTGACGTCGTGATGGCGACCAAGATCGTCAACATGATCGTCTCGCTGCGCCGCCCCTGAGAGGATCGCTCGCCGTCATCACACCTCGTCCCAGCCGAGTCGACCGAGGATGTCCGAAGCGACCGCTCGCACCGGGCGGTCGTTCTGGACCGAGAGGTCGGCCAGACCGAAACCCCCTCCCTCTTCGACCCAGGCCCTCGCATCGCGCAGGTCCTCCTGTCGTGTGGCCGTGACGTCGGGAGCGAGCCGCCGCTCGATCTCGGAGAGCGGCACGATCAGCTCGACGACCACGAGCGGCATGGATAGCGCCGATCGCAGGCTTTCGATCTCTTCCGCGGTCCTGATGCTTCGAGCGAAGATGAAGTAACGCACCCCGGCCTCGAGGTAGTTCGCGACGACCGGAACGAGGTTCGCGAGCATCATCCGGTGCTCGGCACCTTCCGCCCCGGCCCATCCCCAGCACAACCAGTCGAGGTCCACGATCGCGTACGGGAGTTCTCGCTTCTCGAGCACGTCGGCCATCTCGATCGCGACCGAGCTCTTCCCGGTGCCGAACAGGCCGGTGATGAGGACCGCCTGGGGCTCACCGGGCACGATCGAACTCCCCCGGCCCCGGAGGCATCAGGTACCGGTCGAACCAGGCTTGGGTCCGCAGGATGGCGTCGCGCGCGTGGGCCCGCTCGAAAGGCACGTGCCCCTCACGCGGGTAGACGACGAGCTCGGTGTCGACACCCGTCCATGCGATGGCTGCGAAGAGCTCCTCGGCCTGTCCCACCGGCGTGCACCGGTCCATCGCCCCTTGGATGATCAGGGTCGGCGTGGTGCAGGCGGCCGCGTGATACACGGGCGACCAGCGAACGTACGGGCCGTTCGGATCCGCCCAGGCGTCGCCGATGATGAAGTCATCGAACGCGGCGATATCCGCGGTGAGGTGGAACGACACCCAGTTGGCGATCACCGAATTCGCGACCGCGGCAGCGAACCGGTCGGTCTGCGTGACCGCCCATGCGGTCATGTATCCCCCGTAGGAGAGCCCGGAGATCCCGAGACGGTCGGGATCGGCGATCCCCCGCTCGATGCACAGATCGATCCCGGCCATCACGTCGGCGAAGTCCTTGCCGCCCGGATCGTCGATCACCGCCTGCGCGAACGCGTGATCGCGGCCGTTGCTTCCGCGGGGGTTGGGCATCAGGACCGCGTAGCCGGCGCACGCGAGCAAGGTCCCGTTCGGCTCCGAATCCGAGAAGTAGCCGTTCCAGCACCAGGATGGCCCACCGTGGACGAGCGTCAGCAGAGGGAACGGCCCGGTCGCGCCCCTCGGCGTGAGGAGGAGGCCATCGATCCGGAGACCATCTGCCGCCGTCCAGCTCAGCGATCGGATGTCGGGGAAGACGGTCCCGTCGACGATCGCTTCGTTGAACGAAGTGAGCCGCTCCCATCCGCGGGTCGCGTGATCGAAACGGGCGAGCTCCGGCGCGATCCCGTGCGCCTGGTGCGTCGTATAGACGACGGCTCCGCCGTCGGCGACCACACACGCCGGCTTCGTGATGTCTCCGCCGATGAACGGAGCGCCCGCCCACACCTCCTCCCGCGTCCCATCGAGCGCGATCCGGCCGCAGGCGGTGCCGGTTCCGTCGTACCGGGCGTACCACAGGGTCGCCGGGTCACACCAGTCCACCAGGCCGACGGTCTCGAGTCCCCCCCACGGATCCGCGGCGCCCCCGGTCGCGACGTCGACGATCTTGACGCTGCCGCTCAGCATGCCGTGATCGCTCGAGTAGCCCTCGACGATCGCGGCACGACTGCCATCCGGCGCGAGCGCGAGCCCCTCGAGCTGCCAGGTCGGCTCGTACAGCGTGGTGGCGCTCCGGCTCCCCAGTTCCAGACGAGCGACCGTGCAGCGGTACCAGCCCGACCCGCCCGGATCCTCCGACACCAGCCCAACCACGGTCGAGTCGCCGTCCCAGTCGACCTCCCACACGCTTCGTCCCGGCGGGCCGACCTCGTCGACCTCGCCGGAGGCGAGGTCGACGAGGAACAGACGGCGCCACGCGTCGCCCGGGCGCCGGACGATCGGATCGGGATCGGGCTCGGACCCGGTGACGGCCACGGCGGACCAATCGAGCCCGTACGACCACGGGTCGGCCACGAGCACGAGGATCCGGGAGCCGTCGCTCGACCAGAGGAGCTGCTCGGCCGAGCCCCGGAAGGCCGCGGCGAGCTCCGGCTCGCCACCGACGGCCATCGTGTAGGGGAGGTGATGCCCTCGCAGGAGTCGGTCCGAGAGGAACCCGAGGCGCATGCCGTCGGGAGACCACACCGGCGACCGGTCGCCCCAGTCTCCTTCGGTGAGTCTCTTCGGTCCGCCATCCGCGCCGAGCGCCCATAGGTCGCTCGGGAGCGAGACGCCGTGGTTGGAGACCGTGGCGTGCAGGCTGAACGCGACGACCCCGTCCGGTCCGATCGCGACGTCGGTCGGCGTCTGAACGTTCAGGAGGTCATCGACCGTCGGCCCCCGTGTGTGTGGCTCAGTCGCCGTGGGATCTTCTCCTTCGCTGATCGCGGTCGGCGGGACGGCACCGAAACGGATGACGACGACCGAGCCCCCTTGGCCGGAGCTCGGTCGAGAGGCGGCCCTCCCTTACGGCGTGCCGTCGCGCCACTCGCGGTCGAGCATCGCGTACACGGCCTCGCTCTGCCACTCTCCCCTGACGTACTCGTTCTCGACGAAGTGCGCTTCCCGGCGCATCCCCAGCTTCTCGAGGACGCGGGCCGAGGCGGCGTTCCGTGATTCGAGGCGGCCGATCACCCGATGCAGACCGAGCTCGTCGAAAGCGATCGAGAGCATCGCGCGCCCGCCCTCGGTCGCGTACCCGCGCGCGTGGTGGTCCGGATGGATGATGTATCCGAGCTCGCCGGTCGCGTGCTCGAGGCTGAAGAGCTCGAGGGTGAAATCACCGATCACGGCGCCCGTCTCCTTCAGCTCGGCCGCGAGAGCCAGGAAGTCGCCCTCCGAGACGATCGTCGTCGCTGCGATCTTCTTATCGAGCGCCTCGCGAACCTGGTCGTCCGTACGCGCGCCCCACAACAGGAACCGCGTCACGTCTGCCCGCGATTGGTAGGCATACAGCGCCGGGAAGTCGGCCGCTGTGAACGGCCGCAGGAGGAGTCGGTCCGTCTCCACGACGGACACGAGCTTGCCGAGGTTCACGCCGGAAGGCTACTTGCGGATCTGGATCGTGACGTCGAGCGCTCCACCGGCCGAGCCGAACGGTTCGACGCGGACCGTGAGGTCGTCGCCCTTGACGAGGTCGTGGGAGCCCATCGAGCTGGGGATCCGGAGGTTGTAGAGGTACATCCCGTCTAGTTCCCGCATCACACCCGGCTGGTCGGCCGCGGATACGGACACGGCCGGGTACGTCTCGCCGCCGTTGACCATCGCGATCGCCGGGGCAAGACCGCCCCAGAAGGCGCCTCCGCAGCCGATCCTGACCTTCACCGGGACCACCTGGCCCGTCTGGACGAGATCCTTCCCACCGGACCCGAGCGGTGGGAGGACGGCTCCATCGCCCACCGAGACCGTTGCGCGCGAGGTCGCGGAGTCAGAACCGCCGTCGTCGTCGGCCACCCTCGCCTCCAGCGCGTACGTTCCGCACGAGGCGTAGCTTCGCGTGTAGGTGGTCGTCAGTCCGCCGGCGCTCCCGGCGCCCCCGTCGAACCACCACGTGAAGGTGTCCGCCGTGCCCGGATCGGTCGCCGTCGCGGTCCAGGTCACGTCGCTGCCGGCAAGGGCCGTCGTCGTGCTCGGCGTGAGCGACACGATCGTGGGAGGAACGTTGTCCGCCCGCCACGAGAAGACATCGGTGGCTGCGCCGCCGTTCCCGTCGGAGGCAGTGACCGTCACCGTTCCGTTCCCGTCGTCCGGCGGGACATAGTGCCACGACCACGTGCCGTCGCCATGATCCGTGACGGAACCGGCCCCGGATCCCGAGATCGCCAGCGGGTCGCCGTCGGGGTCGGTGAACGACCCGTTGGTCGCGAGAGTGTCACCTTCGAGACCCGTCACATCCGGGGCGTGGTCACGAACGACCGGTGCCCGGTTCAAAGGCGGGACGTGGCCGAACTTGATCTCGAGCGCGCACGTGTCTTCGCATGTGGCGAAGGAACCCCCGAGGTCGAGCGAACCCGAGACGTTGAAGCCGTTCGGTGCGTCGAAGTCGTATCCCGACCCGAGCCATTCCTGGCGGGAGCCCGAACCCGGGTTGAAAGGTCCGAACGGAACGGCGCCATCGACCGTCACGCCGCGCAACATGATCTCCGAACCCGTCTGGCGACCGTCGACCATCACGCGCAGCGCATTCACATCCCCCAGCGCCGACTGCGCCCGTGCAAGCGTCCACCCTTCGCCGTTCGCTAGCTCCTGGGAGAAGTTCCTGAATACAAGCGTGCAGTCCAGCGACTGGTCAACCAACCGCGACGTGAGTGTCCCGGCCGAGCGGTCCCACGTCAGCGTGATCTGGTTGGCGGCCGGCGTCGCCAGGGTGCCGATCTCGTAGTTCCCGACGCAGTCGCCGCTCGTAGAACCGGAGTTCATGTTCGTCACGAACCGCGGGACCGTGAAGCTGGACTCGATGCGGTTCGCCGCAGGAGTGAGGTCCGCGACGCCCAGATACTCGTCTGCCGTGTTGGTGAGGGAACCGATCGCTCGGAGTCGGATCCCGCCGTAGCTGGTAAACGTTGTGGGGCTCGGGGTGCTCACCTGGATGCCGGGCGCTCCCACATCTGTCCCGGCGTTCGCAGCACCCGCGACGCCTGTGGTCAGGGCAACCACCGTCGCCGCGGCGATCAACGCTCTCCCCTTCAAACGCCCCGACCTCCTCAGACCCCTGACGCCTCGCGCTCGCGGGGC
>VAXZ01000152.1 GCA_005885035.1 Actinomycetota bacterium | reverse complement strand
GTCCACCTCCAACTTCACAGCCGAGGCGAGATTCGGTATCCAGTGGCTGCTGAAGATGTGGGACGACTCGACCGGCACGCTGTATTACCAGGTCGGGATCGGGACCGGGAACGCCAAGACGCGCGGCGACCACGACATCTGGCGGCTACCACAGGCCGATGACACCTTCGGAGGCACCGATCCGCTCTATCGCTACATCCGGAACCGCCCGGTCTTCCGCGCCGGTCCTCCGGGTTCGCCCGTCAGCCCGAACCTCGCCGGTCGCGACGCGGCAGCGTTCGCGATGTGCTTCCAGGTATACAAGACGAGCGCTCCGACGCTCGCGGCGCAGTGCCTCCATGCCGCCGAGCACATCTTCGATCTGGCGAACACGGCGCCGACGAAGCTCCTCACGGTGATCCCCTACAGCTTCTACCCGGAGACCGAGTGGCGGGACGACCTCGAGCTCGGCGCGACCGAGCTTTACTTCGCGGTCGCGTCTGGGGGCCTGCCCAGCGGGCTCACCCACACGGATCCCGCGCATTACCTCGCCGAAGCTGCCCACTGGGCGAACGCGTACATGACGGGGCCGAACGACGCCGGCGACACATTGAACCTCTACGACGTCTCGGGGCTCGCGCACTACGAGCTCTATCGAGCGCTCGCTCAGGCCGGGAACTCGTCGGGACTCGAGACGACTCCCAGCGCCTTGCTCGGGGATCTCAAGAAGGAGCTGGACGGAGCGGTCGCGCAGGCGGCGACCGATCCGTTCGGGTTCGGCTTCCCCTGGGCGACGTACGACACGACGTCACACGGCGCCGGGCTCGCCGTGATGGCGTCGGAGTACGACACGCTGGTGGGCTCGGGCGTTTACGCCGACCACGAGATGGGCTGGCTCTCGAACATCCTCGGCGCGAACGCCTGGGGCTCGTCGTTCATCGTTGGTGATGGCTCGACGTTCCCGCACTGCATGCAGCACCAGGTGACCAACATCGTCGGATCGCTCGACGGTTCGCAACCGATCCTCGCCGGGGCCGCCGTCGAAGGCCCGAACGGGTTCGCGGCTACCGGTTCATTGACCGGGATGCGCACGTGCCCACCTGACGGCGTCGACACGTTCGCGCCGTTCAACGGCAAGACGGCGGTGTTCAAAGACGATGTCCAGTCGTTCTCCACGGTCGAGCCCGCGATCGATCTGACGGCGTCGTCGCCGCTGGCGTTCGCCTGGGAGATCAAGGGCACGCCGCCGCCGATACAGGGCGGTGGCGGCCCGGTCACCGTCGTGACCATCCAGTTCGACGACGGCAACGCCGACCAGCTGAACGCGCTCAGCTTGTTGAGCGCGCGCAACATGGCGGCGACCTTCTACATCAACAGCGGGTTCATCGGCGACGCCACGCACCTATCCGTTGCCGATCTCCAGACCCTCCACGCGGCAGGGAACGAGATCGGCGGGCACACGATCGACCACGCCAACATCAAGAAGTTGAAGACGGCGGACGCTCGGGACGAGGTATGCACGGACCGCAACACGTTGCTCGGATGGGGGCTCCCGGTGACGTCGTTCGCGTACCCGTATGGCTCCTTCGATGCGGACTCGGAGCTGGTCGTCCACGATTGCGGCTACAACAGCGGGCGGGGCGTTTCCGGCGTCGACGATACGAAGACGTTCGCCGAAACGATCCCCCCGCTCGATCCGTACGGCCTGCGGATGACGCCCAGCATCAAACAGGGCACCACGATGGCGACGGTCGAGGGGTACGTCACCGCGGCGGAGGCGCACGGAGGGGGATGGGTCCAACTCCTGATCCATCACCTGTGTGACGGTTGCGACGCGTACTCGACGACCGTGCCTGACTTCACGACCTTCCTCGATTGGCTGCAAGGCGAGGTCGAGAGCGGCCGGGTCGTCGTCAAGACGACCGACCAGGTGATCGGCGGGTCGGTGCAACCGCCGGTCGCCCCCTGACGGCTACGGGGCCCAGATGTTCCCCAGCGTGTTGGCCGTTGCCGCGCCGCCGAGGTGCGTCGTGATCCCGAACGCGTCTTCCAGCGTTCGCAGCAGGCTGTAGTGGTTCGCGAAGTTGCCGTAGAAACCGTCAGCGACCGGGTCGCCGATCGCGGCGAGCACCGTGTGGCCGCCTGCGAAGTTCTTCGCCTGGTTCGGGCCACCTCCCTGACCTTCGTCGTAAACCACGATGATCA
>VAXZ01000122.1 GCA_005885035.1 Actinomycetota bacterium | reverse complement strand
ACCGGGCGACTCGGTCAAGGTGCATGTCCGTGTGGTCGAGGGAAATCGTGAGCGCGCTCAGGTCTTCCAGGGGGTCGTCATCCGTCGTTCCGGCGGTGGGATCCGCGAGACGTTCACGGTTCGGAAGATCTCCTTCGGGGTTGGTGTCGAGCGGACCTTCCCGGTGCACTCGCCCACCATCGCCCGTTTGGAGCTGCTGCAGCGCGGCCGGGTGCGTCGCGCCAAGCTCTACTACCTCCGGGACCTCCGCGGGAAGAAGGCGCGCATCAAGGAGCGCCGGATCGACGATGCGAAGCTCGCCGCCATGGAGGCATCCGCGCAAGCAGCCCTGGAGATCGCCGAAGCGGAGAGCGTCGACGCCGAGCCGTTCGACGGCGGGGATGTCGACGACGAGACGGCCGGCACGCTCGACGCCGAAGCGGTGAACGTGTCCGACGGCGACGAGGGATCCGGCGACGAGGATGGCGTGCGGACGGACACGGAAGGCGTCGACCGGGACGCGACGCCCGACGACGACGCCGAGGAGCGGGCCGAGGCCTAGCTCGTGGCCGACCGGCCGCACGACCCCGAACCGCCGCCGATCGCCGTGGCCGACGACGACGCGCCCTCTCGTGAGCCGGATCGCAAGGACCGGACCCAGGACTCCGGCTTCTGGCGGGAGCTTCCCGTGCTCGTTCTCGTCGCACTCGTCGTGGCGATCCTCATCAAGACGTTCCTCGTCCAGGCGTTCTACATCCCGTCCGAGTCGATGGAGCCCACGCTGCAGCAGGGTGATCGGGTCCTCGTGTGCCGGATCTGCACCCACTTCTCGGCCGTCCATCGAGGGGATGTCATCGTCTTCTCCGATCCGCACCCGGGACCCGATCAGGGCCGAGGGGCGGTCGGGGGGTTCCTCCACTGGCTGGCGGAGGGGGTCGGTGTCGCCCAGCCGGAGAGCCCCGACTTCATCAAAAGGGTGATCGCACTTCCCGGCGACACCGTGGAGATCAACGCCGGCGTCGTCTACGTCAACGGGAGCCGGCTCCACGAGCCCCACCTGGATCCGGAACGGGACACCCGTTCGTTCCCGAAACGGACCATCCCGGCTGGGATGCTCTACGTGCTGGGCGACAACAGGGCGCACTCCGGCGATTCGCGCTTCGAGCCTCCGGAGGGCGTCGGGTTGGTGCCGATCGACAAGGTGATCGGGAAGGCGTTCGTCAAGGTATGGCCACCGGGCAGATGGGGATGGCTGTAGCGGAGGACCTCGACCGGTACGAATCGACCCTGCGCGCGCAGGGGTTCGTTCGGATCGCCGGCGTCGATGAGGTCGGGCGGGGAGCGCTCGCCGGCCCACTCGTCGCCGCGGCTGTGGTGCTGCCGGACGACTTCGACCGGACAGGGATCCGCGACTCGAAGCTCCTCACCGCCAAGCAACGCGAGGTGCAAGGCGAGCGGATCATGTCGGCATGCCTGTACGTGATCCGCAAGATCGAGCCCAACGTGATCGACGCACGCGGCCTCCATCGAAGCAACCTTGCGCTGCTGAGGAGATGCGTGCGCGCCCTCGAGCCCGTCCCCGATTACGTCCTGACCGACGGGTTCCCAGTGGCCAGGATGCCGTGCCCCTCGCTCGGCGTGAAGAAGGGGGACATGGTGGCGGCGAGCATCGCGGCGGCGTCGATCGTCGCGAAGGTCACCCGCGATCACATCATGCGACGTCTGCACCGCCACTACCCAGAGTTCGATCTGGCGCACAACAAGGGCTACGGCACCCCGGCGCACCGGGATGCCTTGCAGCGGTTCGGTCCCACCCCGATCCATCGCCTCAGCTTCGCCGGCGTGGGCCAGCCCGCGCTCCCCGGTTTCGACTGAGCGAACCCGAGCGAGCGTGAGAGCATGGATCGCTGATGGAAGATGACATCGAGCGGTTCGAGGAGGAGCGCGAACTCGAGCTCTACCGGGAGTATCGAGACGTACTCCCGATGTTCACGTATGTGGTCGAGACCGAGCGACGCTTCTACCTCGCCAACAAGGTGGATCTTGAGCGGCTCGAAGGTGGATGGGTCGCGGTCGAGCTGACGGATGCGTGGGTGTGGGACATGTTCCGGCCCGCACGATTCGTCTCCACCGTCCGCGTGATGACGCGACGCGACGTCAACGTCGAAGAATTGCGGCGCGAGGAGGCCACCAGCATCCTCGATGCGCCGGAGGACTGACGACCCAGATCCCGTGTCGGTGCTCGTCGCTATCGTCCGCGCGTGGACGCACGGCCGGGAACGGGACGCTCGGGTGAGGCCGCGACGGAAACGTTCTACGTCCGGCGGGGGTTCCGCGTCGTCGCACGCAACTGGCGATGCCGGATGGGAGAGCTGGATCTCGTCCTGCAGCGTGACGGCTTGCTCGTGATCTGCGAGGTCAAGACCCGGCGCGGAGCTCGGTTCGGAGCCGGGTTCGATGCCGTCGATGCGCGGAAGCGTCGCAAGCTCCGCACCGTCGGCGAGGCCTTCTTGCAACAGACGCTGGTCCGGCCGATGGCGGTGCGATTCGATGTCGCGAGCGTGCGCCTGCGTGTCGACGGATCAGCGGTCGTCGAGATCTTCGAGGACGCCTTCTGACAGGCGGCGGAGTGCGTCGATCAACCCGTCGATCTCGGCGGTGCTCGACAGGTAGTTGACGACGCCGGCGCGCAGGTAGGTGTGGCCGCGCAGCGTGGTCACGCTCACCCAGGCCGCGCCGTCCAGCTCCAACGCGCGTTGCAGGTCGTTCTGGTACGCGTCGAGGCGACCGGCCGGCCAGCGATCCCACCCCTCGGGCAGGTGGCGGAAACACACGACGGAAAGCTCGGGCTCGACCGCGAGGTCGAAGTCGGGAGCGGCCCGAAGGCCGGCGGCGAGGTATGCGGCCAGGTCGTCGTTGTACTCAACGAGCGCGGCCAGCCCGCTCGTGCCCAGATGCTTCCAGCTCATCCAGAGCTTCAACGCGCGGAACCGACGCGTGCCCTCGATCGAATATTCGTACCAATTGAGTGGTTCGTCCTCCGGACGGCTCGACGCGTAGTACTCCGGGGATCGGTGGAAGGTGTCCCGGAGGTCGTTACGTCGTTGCACCACCAGCGCCCCGATGTCATAGGCCTGGAAGAACCACTTGTGCGGATCGACCGTCACCGAGTCCGCGAGCTCCAGCCCGGGCACGCGGGCGGCGTCGCGCGGCGAGAGCCGCGCGGCGCCGCCGTAGGCCGCATCGACGTGCAGCCAGAGGCTCTCGCTACGCGCGAGTGCCGCCAGGTCGACCACCTGATCGACCGAGCCCGTGTTCGTGGATCCGGCGACCGCGCTGATCGCGAGCGGTGTCAGCCCGGCGGCTCTGTCCGCTGCGATCGCGTCCGCGACCGGTCCGGCTTGCAACCGGAACCGGTCGTCGGACGCGATCACCCGGAGCGTGCCGCCGGGGAAGCCGAGGATGTCGAGACCTCGCTCGACCGAGAAGTGGGTCTGGTCGCTCGCGTAGACCCGCACCCCTTCGAGCGCTGCTCCTCGAGGTGGACCCTCGCCCCCGAGGACCCGGGCGAGGTGGATATCGCGGGCCATCGCGAGCGCCATCAGGTTCGCCATCGCCCCCCCCGACGTGAGGACACCCCATGAGCCGCTCCCGGATCCGACGACGTCCCGGAGCCAGCAGACCACCTCCTCCTCGACGAAGGCGCCGATGGGTCCCGCGTGCCACACATCGACCCCTTGATGGAGCCACTGCGCGAGCACTTCGCCGCCGATCGACATCGCGAGCGGGGGCGGTGTGAAGTAACTGAACGCTCCGGGGAATTGCGCGTTGAACGTCATCGGAGCGACCCGGTCGCGGAACTCCGCCAGGACCTCCTCCGACGGGCTCCCGACCTGCGGTGCTGGGGCGGGTTCGTTCGAGGGACCGAAGAAGCGGCGCCGGGAATCCGGATAGCTCTCCCGCTGGATCGGGCGAACCATAGCCTCGCCGTAGAGCCAGTCGAGGGCCTGGGTCCAGACCGCCGCTCCCAGCCGCTCGAGGCTCGACCGAGATCGGCCGGCGTCGCGGATCTCGAGGAGTTCGGGGTCGGGGACCGGGAATCCGTCGGGCATCGTGGTGGCGATGCTACCGGCGTGTGACGGCCGTCACGGTTCGCATCCGGGCCCGGCCGTAGCGTCGCCGCATGTACGGACGGGTCATCGGGGTGACGGTGCTCGGCGTTGGCGGCCATCCGGTCACGGTCGAGGCATTCGTCGGACGCGGGCTCCCATCGTTGACCGTGACCGGCCTTCCCGGCGCCGCGGTCCAGGACGCGCGGGACCGGATCAGGCCGGCGGTCGAACATGCGGAGCTCGAATGGCCGCTCCGCCGCGTGGTCGTCAACCTCGCGCCAGGCAACCTTCGCAAGGAGGGGGCCGGGCTCGACCTGCCGATCGCCGTGAGCGTCCTGGTGGCGACCCGGCAGGTACCGCCGAAGGCCGCCGCCGGACATGTCTTCTACGGCGAGGTGTCGCTCAAGGGGGAGGTGCTTCCGACGCCCGGCGTGATCTCGGTCGCGATCGCGGCGGCGCGCCGCGGGCTCCGGGGGGTCATCGTGCCGGTGGCCAACGCCGTCGAGGCCGCTCAGGTCGCCGGTCTCGCGGTGACAGGCGTGGCATCCATCCAGGAGGTCGTCGGGTTCCTCCGAGGGACCTGGCGTCCACCGGAGATCGGAACGCTGGTGAGCCAGCGAGTCGCCGCAGGCTCCGCAGACCTGTCGGAGGTCCGCGGTCAGGATGAGGCGCGACGCGCGCTGGAGGTCGCGGCTGCGGGCGGCCACAACCTCCTGATGGTCGGTTCGCCCGGGGCCGGCAAGACCATGCTGGCGCGGCGCCTCCCGACCATCCTCCCGGACCTGACCCGAGAGGAGGCGCTCGAAGCAACGCAGTTGCATTCGGTGGCGGAGCTGCTCGCCGGGCGGGGCCTCCTCCGCGAACGTCCCTTCAGAGCTCCGCACCACTCGGTGTCCACCGCGGGTCTCCTCGGCGGCGGTTCCACGGTGCTCCGGCCGGGCGAGGCCAGCTTGGCCCATCGGGGTGTCCTGTTCCTCGACGAACTGACGGAGTTCCGACGCGACGCCATCGAGGCGCTTCGCCAACCGCTCGAAGATGGTCGGATCGTCGTGACGCGCGCCGGTGGCTCGGTGTCGTTCCCCGCTCGGTTCACCCTGGTGGCCGCCGCGAACCCATGTCCGTGCGGGTTCTCGGGTGATCCGCAGAGGTCGTGTCGCTGTCGCCCCGATCAAGTGGATCGGTATCGGCAGAAGCTCTCAGGGCCGTTGCTCGACCGGATCGACCTGCGGCTCACCATCCCGCGTCTCACCAAGGACGAGCTGCTCGGGGCATCCGCAGGCGAGTCGTCGGCGGTGATCCGCGACCGGGTGATCGAGGCGCGCGATCGGCAGCGGCGACGCTACTCGGCGCTCGGGATAACCTGCAACGCTCACCTGCCAGGGCCGATCGCGCGCCGCGAGGCCAGGCTCTGTCCGGACGCTGAACGATTGCTGGGCAGAGCCGTCGACCACATGGCGCTCACCGGACGAGGGTTCGACCGGGTGATCAAGGTCGCACGAACGGTCGCCGACCTGGCAGGAGCCGACCGGGTCTCGGAACACCACGTCGCGGAAGCTCTGTCGTACCGGACCGCGTTCGAGCAGGACCAAGGTCTGGCGCGTGCCGGCTGACGCTCCCGTGCCCGCAGGCCTCCCCGACGGGTTGGGCCGAGGACCGGGGGAGACCGATGCGTTGCTCCTCCTTCGTTGCTTGCTCGGGCCGACGCCGCGCTCGCTGCATGCGCTCGTCTGGAGCGCGGGAAGCGCCTCGCGTGCCCTCGCCCGGATCCGATCCGGTGGCGCAGGGTCGGACAACGACCGATCCTTCTTGACGAACACGGATGTCATCGCGATCCGCAGCGGTCTCGATCGTGCGGGCGCCCGGTTGGCGGCCCCGGGCGATCCAGATTATTGCCCGGCGTTCCTGCGCCTCGCGGATCCCCCGATCGCGGTCTTCGTCCGTGGTCGTGTCCTCGACCACGGTGATGACCGTGTCGCGGTCGTCGGGTCCCGACGACCCACGAACACGGGTATGGAGGTCGCTCTGGACCTCGGCCGAGGCCTCGCCCTCGCCGGTGTCGTCACGGTGAGCGGCGGCGCGGTCGGGATCGATGCCGCCGCGCATCGAGGCGCCCTCGACGCCGGCGGCGTCACCGTCGCCGTGCTGGGATCCGGGATCGACGTCGCACACCCTGCGCGCAACCGGGACCTGTTCCAAAGGATCGAAGCGTCGGGAACGCTCGTGAGCGAGTATCCGCCCGGGACCCCGGCTGAGCCGTTCCGCTTCCCAGCGCGGAACCGTCTGATCGCCGCCCTGAGCAGGGGGGTCGTCGTGGTCGAGGGGGCGGCGAAGAGCGGGACGCGGATCACGGCCGAACATGCCGTCGATCTGGGTCTCGATGTCTTCGCCGTACCGGGGCCGGTGACGAGCCCATTGGCGGAGACGCCGCTCGGGTTGATCCGTGACGGGGCCACCATGATCCGGGGGACCGCCGACCTGCTTGAGGATCTCCGACTCGAGGGAGCCGCTTCGGGGGAGCGGGCTCTGCCCAGGGGGCTCTCGGCAGACGAAGGCAAGGTCCTTGCGTCGCTTGCCACTTCGATGCTCCCGAGCGCCGTCGCCGCCGCCACGGGGATCCCGGTCGCGGACACCTTGACCGTCTTGATCGCGCTCGAGATCCGGGGGCTCGTTCGCGGCGTCGGCGGTCGATTCGAACGCACCTTCAAGGCAGCCGCTACCCAGCCGGGGGCCTGAAACGACCTGCGGAGCCGAACGACGGCGGACACCCGTCTGGGTGATTGCGCGTGGTACGACCCGCTGGGACGATATGAGCTACCTGCGCCGGCTATCCCCCGGCGGGCCCGGAGAGAGACCTCGTGGAACAAGACGCCCTTCCCCCGTCGCAGCTCCACCTCGTGGACGCGTTCGCCGATCATCTCCGGCTGGAGCGACACCTCTCGAGGAACACCGTGGTGGCCTACGAGCGCGATCTGGTCCACCTCGCGAACTTCCTCCATCGGAGCGGGTCCTCCCTCAAGGAGGCGGACCGCACCACGCTTCGCCGGTTCCTCGCCCAACAACACACGCTCGGCTACGCGCGAGCATCGATCGCGCGGCGGGTCGGGGCCATACACACCTTCTACCGGTGGGCCCTCGCCGACGGCCGGATGCCGCACGACCCGTCGATCTCATTGGGCCGGCCGAAGGTCGTGAACCGGCTTCCGACCGTCTTGCGGCCGAGCGAAGCGGAGGCCCTGGTCGAAGCTCCCCCGATCGACGGGACCGACGGAGGATCGGGCGACCGGGCGGCGAGCCATGCGGTCGCTTTGCGCGACCGTGCGGTGCTCGAGCTCTTGTACGGCTCAGGTCTGCGCGTGAGCGAGGTCGCGGGGCTCACCGTCGGCAGCGTGGACCTGGCGCGAGGACGGGTCCTCGTGATGGGAAAGGGTTCGAAGGAACGCGAGGTTCCGATGTCCGACCCGGCGGTCGAGGCCGTCCGGCAGTGGCTGTGGGAGGGCAGGTCCCACCTGGCCACGGGCTCGCCGTCGCTCTTCTTCAATCGGAAAGGCCGGCCGATCGGTCCCCGCGATATCCGAGCGCTTGTGGAAGGATATTCGGGACGTCTGTTGCCGGGGCGTCGGGTCACGCCACACACCCTGCGGCATTCGTTCGCGACACACCTGCTCGAAGGGGGAGCCGACATCCGCGCCGTGCAGGAGCTGCTGGGTCACGCCACCGTCGCGACCACCCAGCGCTACACGCATGTCTCGCGGACGCGGCTCTTCGAGGCCTACGAGCGCTCCCATCCGAGGGCTTGACCGTGGCGACGACGAAGAAGGCGCCGGCGAAGGTCGCGACCAAGGTCGCGACGAAGACGGCGACCAAGACGAAGGTCCGGGTGAAGGCCGGGCCGGCGCCGATCACGATCCCTCCCCACGTTGACGACGAGCTTGGGGAGGTATGGCACGCCTTCAAAGGGAGCGCAGCGGTGTCGGCCCGCGAGAAGCTGATCCTCCATTACGCCCCACTCGTGAAGTACGTGGCGAGCCGCGTCGCGACGGGTCTTCCCGCCAGCGTCGAGCAGGCCGACCTGGTGTCCTACGGGATGTTCGGTTTGATCGACGCGCTGGAGAAGTTCGAACCGGGGCGCGGGAACAAGTTCGAGACATACGCGATCCCCCGGATCAAGGGCGCCATCATCGACGAACTCCGCGCGATGGATTGGGTGCCGCGCTCGGTCCGCTTCAAGCAGCGCGAGATCGAAAAGGCGCTCGCGGACCTCGAGTCGATGCTCAAGCGCCAACCCACCGAGAGCGAACTGGCCAGTCGTCTGGGGATCTCGCGAACAGAGCTCCACCAGGTCGTCACGCAGATCTCGTTCGTCTCCGTGCTCGCGCTCGACGAGACGGTCAACGTCGGTCAGGACCGGGGGGAGAGCGTGTCGTTGATCGACACGCTCGCGGACAAGGCGTTCGATCCAAGCACCGGGGTGGAATCGCAGGAGACCCGGGGGCTCCTCGCCGCGGCGATCAACTCCCTCTCCGAACGCGAGAAGATCGTCGTGACGCTGTACTACTTCGAGGGACTCACCCTGGCCGAGATCGGCGAGATCCTCGGCGTCACGGAATCACGCGTGTGTCAGATCCACACGAAGGCCGTGGGCGTCCTTCGTGGTCAGCTCTCCGAGGTGGATTGACCCGGGTCCGACCTGTGACGCCGGTCACGGCGTCGCGCATGCACGGCGCTTAGCTTGCTGGCTGATGCGACGCGGTAGCTGGATCATCGTGGCCCTTGCCCTCCTGACACCCGCCGTCACGGCTGGGAGCGTCGCGGGGGCAACGGCCGCACCGGCTTCATCGGCCGGAGGCTGGACGTGGCCGGTGGTCGGTCCGGTCATCCAGACGTTCGATCCGCCCGATACCCCGTACGGAAGCGGTCACCGAGGGATCGATATCGCGGCCTCGGTCGGGACCACGGTCGTGGCGCCCGCAGACGGAACGGTCACGTTCGCGGGTCCCGCGGGTCTTGCAAGGCCAGCCCGTCGCGCTGACCGGATGGGGCCATCCCGGTGCGCCCACCCCGCATCTGCACCTCGGCGTGAGACTCGACGGCGCGTACGTCGATCCGCTCTCCTACCTCGGCCCCATCTCGCTCGCGGCGTTCGTTCGGTTGGCACCCTTCGACTGAGCGCATCGCTCGCAGGAAGACCGGCGCGGAGGGTAGCCCCGGTAGGATGACGAACCTTGCGCTCTCGACCGATCATCCGGTCGATCCCAGCCGCCATCTTGATGGCTGGGATCGTTTCCGCTGCAGCGGCCTCTGCACTACCGGCGGACGCGTGGACCCAGTACCAGGGCGGTCCTCAGCATGCCGGGGTCGTATCGGTCTCCCCCGCGCCCCCGCTGCGATCCCGGTGGCAGGCCGCGACCGGGATCGGTGATGAGACCCACATCGCCGGTCTTCCGGCTCCCGTCATCGCGGGCGGCGACGCGATCATCGTCGATCGCGAAGATGTCACCGCGATCGACGTCGCAACCGGAACGATGTCCTGGACCGTGCCGCGCCAGCTCGGGCCGAGCGCTCCGGCCGCCGTCGCCGTCGGCGACGGCGGCCACACGATGGTGCTCTACACCGAAGGGGGAGGGGACCGTTCCTCATCGGCAACCGCCGCGTCGACGCCTGCTCCAACGCCGTCGGGGAGCGGCTCGCCCGGGACGGCCGTCGTGCGCTCGACCCTGGTCGCGATCGATGCGGCGTCTCGTCAGGAGCTCTGGCGCCGCCAACTCACCGACGTGAGCACGACCGGACCAACCGTCGACGGCGGTCTCGTGGTGGTCGGCGCCGATGACGGCACCGTCACGGCCATCGAACTGGCGTCGGGGAAGGTGCGGTGGCACAAGGATCTCGGCGATGTCGTCGACACACCGATCGCTGCCGACGCCGCCGTCGTGTACGCGTCCGTGCATTCGAACACCAGACAGCGTCCATCGGTCGTCGCCCTCCGGGAGGACGCGGGTGTCGAGGTCTGGCGCTACACGCCGAACACGTCGAGCCTCGTCGCCGGGGCTCCGTCCGTGGTGAGCGGAACGGTGTACGTGACGCTCTCCGACGGGACAGTCCGCGCCGTCGCGGCCGACACGGGCCTCGAACGGTGGATCTCCAAGCTCAACGCGGTCGCCGTGGGGGGAGCACCGGCCGTGTCCGGTGATGCCGTCGTGGTGGTGGACACGCGAGGAGAGGTCTATCGACTCGATCCGGCGACCGGCGCGCGGCGTTGGGACTTCGCGCTGAACACCCCGGTGTACGGTCCGGCCGTCCTCATCGGCTCCGCCGTGTTGGTCGCCGAGGGGTCGGGAGAGCTGAGCGCGCTCGACTCCGCGACCGGCGACCGGATCTGGCGCCAGAGCCTCGGCGTGGGACCGCTCCTCACGGTCGCGGTCGCCCCCGACGCCGTGGTGGTCGCCAGGACGGGAGCGGCCGCAGGACTGGTCGGTCTCGCCGCGGACCCGACCGGGGCGCTGATCGACGAGCGGAGTCCGACCATCGTGATGCCCGGGCCCCTGGCGCTCGATTGGGCCACTGCCGCGATCCCGCTCGTCGTGATCCTCATCCTCGCCGGCCGGTTCCTCATCCTCCGGCTCGGGCCGCCGGAGTTCGAGCGGGACGATCTTCCCCTGGACGGCACCGGTGACGAAGGCTGGGCCGACGACGGGGGCTCGAGCTGATGGGACACGGTCATGAGTAGCCGTCGCAAGAAGCAGCAGCGTCGGCCGGCGCCCTCGTACCGTGCGCCGGCGACACCCGCGCCCGCTCCCCGGAAGGGCTTCCTCGACTCGATCTTCGCCCCGCGCGGCCCGAGTTCGGTCCCCATGCCCAAGATCCGCACGTCGATCACGCGAGGGGTCGCCACGGTCCTCGCGACGCCGGCGCTCGTGGCGGCCGTGCCGGTCGTGCTGATGATCGAGTGGCTCCTCCTTCTCGCCTTCGGTTTCCAAGGGCCGTTCACGATCCTCGGAGCGACGTTCGCCATCCCGCCGATCTCGACCTCAACCGACGTGTCGCTCGCCTCGAACATCTTCTCCCCGGTCGGAGCGACCGGTCCGGGAGCGGCGCTCGCGCCACTCGCGGCCATCACGGCGTTCCTGGTGGTGCATGCCGCCTTCCAAGCGCTGGTGACCACTGTCGCCGTGGAGCGGATGCGGACCGGGGCGGTCTCCGCCTGGAGCGTCCGTCGAGCGATGCACGTGTGGCCCGTCGCGGTCGCCGTCGCGGTAGTCAACCTCGGCGTACTGATCGTCGCGAACTTCGTCCAGCTCCTCGGCGGGGGGATCGGCTTCGTCCTCGCCGTTGCTCTTCTCGTCGCCGGTGTCTACCTCTTCGCGTTCGCACCTGCGATCTCGGCAGATGAGGAGCTGTCCTTGCCGGTCACCATGTCGAAGGCGGTCCGGGCGGCGCGGCTTCCCGGTTCGAACAACCTCACGCTCGCCGTCCTGTACGCGGTCCCCTCGTTCGCCCTCCTGCTGGCGCCGCTCCCGGGCAGCCTCATCGGCGTCAACCCGTCCGCTGGCGCGTGGGCCGCCTCGATCCTGGTCAACGTGCTGCAGATGGCGGCCGTCGCGATGTTCGCCTTCCGTTACCTCGCGATCGGCGCGAGTGTGGCCGACGCAGCTCCGCCGCGCGCCGGCCGTCGCGGCTGAGCGTCGCATCGTCGCTGGTAGACTTCGTGTCGCCGGCGCACCTCGCGCCGAGCACACACGCTCGGGGACCGCATGCCGGGGTCCCGCAAGCTCTGCGGGCCGTCATCGGGGCGATCCGAGCGGAGGACACAACCGAAAGGAGTCACCGTGCCGGTCGTCACACGCCGGGAGCTCCTCGAGGCGGGCGTTCACTTCGGCCACCAGACGCGACGGTGGAACCCGAAGATGCAGCGGTACCTGTTCGGGGAGCGTTCCGGGATCTACATCATCGACCTCGAGCGATCCTTGTCCGGCCTCGAGGAGGCGCATGCCTTCGTTCAAGGCCTCGGCCGCCGCCGCGGGATCGTCCTGTTCATCGGGACGAAGAAGCAGGCCCAAGAGGTCGTGTCCGGGTTCGCGACGCAGGTGAACATGCCGTTCGTCAACAACCGGTGGCTCGGCGGCATGCTCACGAACTTCACCACGATCCGTGGCCGGCTGCTGCGTCTGCGCGAGCTCGCGGAGATGGAGGAGACCGGGGCGATGGAGCGCCTCCCCAAGAAAGAGGCGATCCGTCTACGACATGAGCGGGAGAAGCTCGAGCGGAACCTCGGCGGCATCCAGAACCTCGAGCGACTGCCGGATGCGATCTTCGTGATCGACACGAAGAAGGAGCACATCGCCGTCACGGAGGCGCGGAAGCTCAACATCCCCGTGATCGCGATCGTGGACACGAACTGCGACCCCGACGAGGTCGACTACGTGATCCCTGGGAACGACGACGCGATCCGCGCCGTGAGCTTGGTGACCCGTGTGCTGGCGGATGCTCTGGCAGAGGGGTACGGCATGGCGAAGGATGAGATCCTCGAGCGATCCACCGCCCAGGCCCCACCCGTCCCATCCGGCCCTCGCCCTCAAGCCGCGCCGGCCGCGGTGGACGAGACGCCCTCGGCAGAGGAAGCCGCCGAGATCGCGGCGACGACCGTCTTCGAGCCAGACGTGCCCGAGCCCGAGATCGTGGCCGAGCCAGCCGAGGCCCAGGAGACGACGACCGAAGACGGCTCGCCGGCGCCGGTGGAGAACGCCGCGGAGGAAGGCTGAGATGCCGGACATCACCGCTGCGATGGTGAAGGCGCTTC
>VAXZ01000151.1 GCA_005885035.1 Actinomycetota bacterium | reverse complement strand
GAGACCTGTCTGGCGGCCGAACGCGACGATCCGTTCCGCGGGCACGCTGGGCCGTTGGTCCTCGAACGCGGGCCCGCGACGAACCCGTTGTTCGGCGCGTTCTTCGAGGCGGTCCAGCAAGCCGGCCTCACCCTCACGGACGACGTGAACGGCTTCCGGCAGGAGGGCTTCGCGGCCTTCGATCGCAACGTGCACGACGGGCGGCGCCTGTCGGCCGCGCGCGCCTACCTCCGCCCGGTGAAGCACCGGCCCAACCTCGACGTGATCACGCGCGCGTTCGTGACGCGGATCCTGTTCGACGGGAACCGGGCGACGGGCGTCGAGTACGTCCATCGAGGGACGCCTTTCCGGATCCAGGCCGGCGAGGTCCTGCTGTGCGGCGGCGCGATCAACTCGCCGCAGACCTTGCAGCTGTCGGGGGTCGGCAACGCGGACGGCCGTACCTCCGCTGGCGGAACCGGCCGTGGGTCGGTCTGGAGTGGCTCCTGTTCAAGCGGGGTCCGGGGGCGACGAACCACTTCGAGGGAGGCGGGTTCGCCCGGAGCAACGACGACGTCGCGTACCCGAACCTGATGTTCCACTTCCTGCCGATCGCCGTGCGTTACGACGGGTCGGCGCCGGCGAGCGACCACGGCTACCAGGTGCACATCGGCCCCATGAACTCGGATGCGCGAGGCACCGTGGCGATCACGGACACGGATCCGCGGACGCACCCGAAGCTCCGGTTCAACTACCTGTCCACCGACCAGGACCGGCGAGAGTGGGTGGAGGCGATCCGGCTGGTGCGAAGGATCCTGGGGCAGCCCGCGTTCGATCCGTTCGAAGGCGGCGAGCTCTCACCAGGATCGGCGGTCGAGACCGACGAAGAGATCCTGACGTGGGTGGCTCGGGACGGCGAGACCGCCCTGCACCCGTCGTGCACCTGCTCGATGGGGGACGCCGCCGATCCGATGGCGGTCGTGGATCCGGGATCCTTGCGCGTCCACGGGATCGACGGCCTCCGCGTCATCGACGCATCGGTGTTCCCCTCCATCACGAACGGCAACATCTACGCGCCCGTGATGATGGTGGCCGAGAAGGCGGCGGACCTGGTCCTCGGCAACACACCGGCGCCGCCCGAGCCGATCCCGTTCTACCGCCACGCGCCGGCGTGACCGGTCACGCCAGACCGAGCAGGACGAGCCCGGCCGCCACCAGGCCGACCCCCACGTACTGGTTCGGCACCGGACGCTCGCCGAGGTACGCGATCGAGAGCCCGACCGCGATCAGCGGGAACACCGCCGAGGCGACCAGCACGATCGACACGAGCCCCGTGTGGGCCCCGATCGAGAACGCGGTCACGCCGACGAGGTCCGCTGCGCCGACCCCGATCGCAGCGCCGATCCCCGCCCGCGCGGGCGGTCGGGCGGCGAGCGACTTCCGCCGCGCGAGTCCCACGATCGCGAACCCTGCGAGCTGGGCGCACCTCGACGCCCACATGCCGACCACCCATCCGAGGTGCCGCGAGAGGTATGCGAGGAAGAAGCCGCCGACGCCGAACCCGATCGCGGACGCGATCGCCCACGGCAGACCCGGCGGCATCCCGTGCGTGCCCGCGCGGAGCTTGCGGAGATCGGTCGACGTGAGCATCACACCGACCACGGTGACGACCCCGCCCGTGAGCGCCAGGAGACTCGGTCGCTCGCCGAGGAACACGATCGCGAGCACCACCCCGACCAGCGCGTAGGTGGCACCGACCGGGGAGACGACGGCCACCGGCCCCAGCTCCAGTGCCCGATAGTGCGTCACGTACGCCGTCGCCGTGAAGAGGGCGTTCAGCGCCAACGCCCCGGTGAGCGCGGCGACCGGGCGGACGGAGTCCCCCGTGGCAACGACGATCGCGGTCGCCGCCAGCGCGGCGAACACCTGCGCGATGATCACGGTCCAGAGGCTGCCGATCCGCCTCCCGACCACGGCTCCCAGGAAGTCGGCGGAGCCCCACCCGAGCGCCGCGAGCAGGCCCTCGATCACGCGGGCGCTCGAGCCTCGGCCAGGGCGTCGACCGCGACCGCCCCGCGGTCGCGGACGACGAGCGGGTTGGCCTCCAGCGAGACGAGGCGGTCGCGCAGATCGTGCGCTCCGCGCCCGATCTGCGCGACCGCCGCCGCCACCGCACCGAGGTCGTGCTTCGCTGCGTCCAGGCCGCAGGCGCCCGCGTGCGTCTGGACGTACGCGCGCGCGGCCTTCGGGCCGAGCGGCGCCGCCACGAACTCGGCCGGTCCCGCCTCCGCGAGCGCTCCGCCGGGACGCATCGTCACGCACGCGCCGAACCGCTCGTCGACCACCGCGCCGACCAGGACCTCGGCTCCGACGATCATCTGCTGCACCAAAACTTTCGGCGCACGAGCCCCCGCTCGTCGGGCCGCGACCAGCACGGCCTCCGCAGCAGCCGCGACCGCGGCCGCACCCCGGACGTCGATGTGCACGCCGCCCAGCTTCGCCTTGTGCGGCAGCTCCGGCGCCATCGCCTTGACCGCGACGGCCGAACGGATCGTCCGGGCGGCCTCCACCGCTTCCGCCGGCGTGCCGACCAGTGCCTCCTTCGGCCGGCGGACGCCGTACAGCTCCAGGATCCGAGCGCCGGTCGCTTCGTCGAGCGGTCCCGAGCGGCCGCGGAGGATCGGATCGCGCCCGCGGCCGCACGATGCCCCTGCAGGAACGGGAGCGCACCCCACTTCCTCGTGAACGCCTTCGCTTCGGTGTCGTAGCCGAGGGGACTCATCGACACCGAGGCGAACGCCACCCCCGAGGATCGTTGGAGGTCCATCACCGTCGCCAGAACGGGGTCCGCCCACGGGATCTCTCCGGGCAGACGGGGCGGGAACGCGTCGAAGGCCACCAGACCGATCGCCGGGTCGCTCGCGAGCGCCTGGAGGGCACCGACGAACATCTCCGTCTCCACGGCAGCCTGACCGGTCACGTCGAGCGGGTTGTTCTGCGACGCGAACGAGGGGAGCGCTCGACGGAGCGCGCGTTTCGTGGGTGCTGCGAACGAAGGCAGGCTGAGCCCCGCCGCACCCGCGGCCTCGGCGAACAGCGTGCAGGCGCCCCCGGACTGGAACGCACCCGCGATCCCGTCGGTCCGGAGCGTCCGATGGTGCGCGAGCAGGACCGCGGCTTCGAACATCGTCACGGGGTCCTCGACCAGCACGACGCCATGGCCCCTCAGCCAGGCGTCGCGGAGACCGGTGTTCCCGGCGAGCGCCCCCGTGTGCGCCACGATCGCCCGCAGGGCCGCCTCGGAGCGGCCCTGCGGCGCGCAGATCAGCACCGGCTTCCCCGCTGATCGGAGCGCGTCGAGGCCGCGCCCGATACCGCCCACGTCCCGCATCGTCTCCACGTACGACGTGACCACCTCCGTGTGCGGATC
Organism: Actinomycetota bacterium; assembly: GCA_005885035.1. GTDB lineage: Bacteria > Actinomycetota > UBA4738 > UBA4738 > HRBIN12 > AC-51. The sequence goes on along the minus strand of VAXZ01000151.1, from coordinate 493 downwards.
GTCGGCCGCCCAGGAGAAGAGGTCGCCGAGACCGAGGACGGCCTCGTTGCCCACGCCGAGGATGATGCGGAGGCCCACGCCGCGGTCCGACGCCATCTGGTTCATCGTCCACGCGACCGTCCCCGACTGCGAGATCACGCTGATCGAACCGGCCATGGGATCGGCGGGCGGGGTCGTGCCGTACGGCGCCACGCGGTCGACGTAGTTGACGAATCCTTCGACGTTCGGACCGAGCACCGGGAGGTGGTGTCGGAGCGCCCCTTCGCGGAGCCGCTCCTGCAGCACCCGGCCTTCGTCGCCCGCCTCGGCGAACCCCGACGACACGACCATGACGGAGCGGACCCCGTGCGCCGCGCATTCGTCGATCATCCCGACGACGACGCGGGCGGGAACGACGAAGACGACGAGGTCGAGGTTCCGGGGAAGATCCACGATCGACGGCACGCAGGGGACGCCCCAGACGGTGTCGTACTTGGGGTTGACCGGGTACAGG
>VAXZ01000112.1:34174-61281 GCA_005885035.1 Actinomycetota bacterium | reverse complement strand
GCGGAGGTCGAGGACCTGTGAACCGTGAGCCGAACCGGATCGTCCAGGAGAAAGGCGGTCGAACGATGTTGATCGGGCTCATCCTGACCTCGGTGGTCCTCGCCGGGTTCGCGCAGATCACCCTGAAGACGGGCGTCAACCATGTGACCGGGACGTCCGGCGGGGAGCTCCACCTGAGCGCGGGCAGCCTCCGGTCGCTGCTTTCGTCGCCCATCGTCTGGAGCGGACTGGTCCTGTTCGGGCTGTCGGCGATCGTGTGGCTGTTCGCCCTGTCGCGCGCTTCGCTCTCGTTCGCCTACCCGTTCGCGGCGCTCAGCTACGTCTTGATCTTGGTGTTCTCCGTGATGGTGCTGCACGAGACGGTCCCACCGATCCGCTGGCTCGGGGTCGCGCTGATCGTCGCCGGCATCGTGCTCGTCGCGCAGACGCCGCACGCGTGAGCGGAACGGTCGCGGCACGATGAAGGCGGTGGTCCTGGTCGGTGGGTTCGGGACCAGGCTGCGTCCGCTCACCGAGACGGTGAAGAAGGAGCTGCTCCCGCTCGTCGACCGGCCGATCCTCGACCACGTGCTGGACCATCTCGCTCGTCACGGCGTCCACGAGGTGATCCTGTCGTCGCCGTACCTCGAGGCGGCGTTCCACCCGTTCATCGAGGCCCGGCAGGGCGACCCGGCGATCACCTGGATCACCGAGGCGGCGCCGCTCGGGACCGGCGGCGCGATCGTCAACGCGCTCGGCGCGGTCGGCAACGACCCGTTCTTCGCCTTGAACGGTGACATCCTGACCGACCTCGATCTCACGGGGATGCTCGCATCACATCGAGAGCATGAGGCCGTCGTCACGATCTCGCTGCATCACGTGGACGACGCGCGCGCGTTCGGTTTGGTGGCGACCGACGAGCGTGGCCGCGTCGTCGAGTTCCTCGAGAAACCGCTCGATCCGATCCCCGGCGACGTCAACGCCGGGACGTACATCCTGGATCCGGCCGTCCTTCGGCCGTGGCGCGCCGACAGCGAGATCTCGATCGAACGCGAGATCTTCCCGTCCGTGATCGCGAGCGGTGGTCCGGTGTTCGGGTTCCTCGCCGATGCCTATTGGCTGGATCTGGGGACACCCGAGAAATACCTGCAGGCCCATTTCGATCTGCTCGACGGGAAGGTCCACGGCGTGGCGTACGAGGCGCCATGGATCGCCCCGACGGCGGTCGTGGACCCGGAGGCGCGGATCGGACGGTGGGTCGCGGTCGGCGCCGAGGCTCGCGCGGCCTCCGGCGCGCAGGTGGACGATTCGGTCGTCCATCCGGGTGCCTCCGTGGGCGACGGAGCCCGCGTGCTCCGGACGATCGTGGGCCCGGGCGCTCATGTCGGGGCGGGATCCTCCGTCCAGGACTGCGTCCTGGGAGCCGGCGCCCGGATCCCCGACGCACTTTCGCTTTCGGGCCAGCGGATCTCGACGGACACGGAAGCCCACCCAGCCTGAACCTCCCGGTCCTTCACCCGTCCCTCGTCCGGCCGAGGCCGGTTCCACCGGCCGCCCGACTCAATGGGGTCCCGCCAGCCGTCGATGGTTGAGGGCTCCGGCGCGCGGCGCTGGACGGATCCAGGGGATGGGATACCCGAACGATGCGACGACGCCTCTGCATGTTCCTCGCGGCCGCCCTGATCGGAACGCTCACGCTTTCCGTCGGTCAGGTGCCCGCCGGCGCGACCGGGTCGATCACCTTCTACGGATCGGGTGACGGCCACGGGCTCGGGATGTCGCAATGGGGAGCCTACGGGCTCGCGACCATGGGCTGGAGACATCGGAAGATCCTGTCGCACTTCTACCAGGGGACCCGCGTGGATGCGGCAACGCCGCTCCCGCCGAGCATCCGGGTCGGGCTCACCACCCAGCGGACCGTGGTCCATCTCACGGCCCAGGTGCACCGGGTGCGTCTGTGGATCGGGGCGCCGTTCTCGGGCAGGCTGCTCGGATCGATCAGGCCCGGTGACACGTGGGTCGTGCGCACCAAGCAGAAGACGTACGCGGTCCGCAACTCGACGGGCGTCCTGGTCGGCGGCCACACCTGGGGCTCCCCATCGAAGGACCTGTTCCTGACCTATGCCGACACCGGCGCCCGTGTGTTCATCCCCGAGGCCGACTCGATCTGGTTCGACGGCTTCTCCTACGCGCGCGGGACGATCGAGTTCAACCTCACCTCGTGCGGCGACACGGACGGCTGCTCCGAGCGCTTGATCGCCCGGCTCGGGCTCGAGCGCTACCTCGACGGCCTGGGGGAGGTTCCCGCTTCGTGGCCGATGCAGGCGATGGAAGCCCAGGCGGTCGCGGCGCGCTCGTACGCGGTCTATGCGATCCGGCACGACGGGATCCGGCGGGACTGCGATTGCGATCTGACCGACGGCTCGGGGGACCAGACCTACATCGGATACGACCGGGAGTCTGGGACCGACGGCGATCGATGGGTCCAGGCGGTCGCGGCGCGCTCGTACGCGGTCTATGCGATCCGGCACGACGGGATCCGGCGGGACTGCGATTGCGATCTGACCGACGGCTCGGGGGACCAGACCTACATCGGATACGACCGGGAGTCTGGGACCGACGGCGATCGATGGGTCGCCGCGGTCGCGGCGTCGCGGGGACAGATCGTGACCTACCACGGAGCCGGGATCCAAGCCTTCTACGCCGCGTCGGACGGCGGCCACTCGGACAGCGTCCAGGACGTCTGGCACGGAGGGAACCCCGCCTACGCGATCCCGTGGCTGACCGGCGTGTGCGATCCCGGCGAGTGGACGGGCGCGAATCCCTGGAAGGCCTGGACGGTGAACGTCGACACGGCGACGTTGACCGCTCGTCTCGGTCCGTACACGGGGCCGATCGGCACCGTCAGCACGTTCTCGCACATCGCGCGCGCCGACGGAGGGCGGATCATGACCGCCGTCGCGGTCGGCACCAACGGATCCCAGACGGTCAGCGGGACCGAGCTCCGGGCAGCGCTCGGGCTCCCGGACGATCGCGTGTGGATCAACAGCGACCGCATCGTCAAGGGCGGGATCCGCACGGCTTACGACGGGCTCATGTGCGCGCCGGGCCTCCCGACGTCGGTGCAGACCGCCGTCCCGGGTGGGACGGAGCAACATTTCCGAACGGGAGGGCTCTATCGCAACGGTCGTCTGGGCATGACCGTCTGGCTCCGGGGCGCCGTCGATGACGAGTATCGCGCGGTCGGCTCGGGCGCTGGTGTGCTTGGCGTGCCGGTGAGCCATGTCGTCGTGCTGGGGACCACTTCCAACGGAACCTCGCCGCTCTCGACCGGATCGATGTCCTGCGTGTGCAAGCGGATCGATCTCGCGCGCGGTCGCGTGTACTGGAAGCAGGGCATCGGGGCCCACGCGCTCTGGGGCCCGGTCCTCACGACCTATCTCCGAGCTGGAGGGGCGGCGGGCCGGCTTGGCTTCCCGACGACCCGCGTCCTGCCGCGCGTCGGGGGTGGGGAGCGAGCCGTGTTCGAGCACGGTCGCGTCGTGTGTCCCCCGAACGAGCCCTGCGCGGTCGTGGCGAGCTAACAGCCGTCGCCGAGCTTGCCCTCGGGCGCGTTGTTGGTGCACGCGAACGAGTCCACGAACCCCTGGGACAGCGTCACGGCCTGGTGTGCCGTGATCGAGGCGGGACACGTGACGAGCTTGTTCCAGGCCGTGAGTGCGAAGCCCGTCCCGTTCGGCAGGTCGGAGTAGGGGATCAGGTACGTGGCGTGGTTCCCGGTTGCGACCGGCGCGAGCGCGTTGACGACATCGGGTTCGATGCCGTCGTCTCCCGACGGCCGGTAGTACATGATCACTGAACCGTGCTCCAACGTGTGGACCGCCTGCGTCTCCGTCACGGGCGTGACGTACACCCGGGGCGTCGGTGGCAGGGGCAGGGGATCGTGATAGCCCGAGGTCGCCGGATGATCCGGATACGTGTAGGGCTGACCGGACGCCAGGTGCAGACCACCGGGGGCCGAGGCCGCGGGGGTCTGCACCCCGGAGCAGTGCGCCGCCTGCGCCGCGGCGACGGCGGCGGCCGAGAGTGGTTTCGCGGCGCCGGCACGATTCAGGAAGGACAGCACGACCAGCAGGACGACGGCGACGGTCGCGAAGATCAGCGCCCGCCGGACCGCGGCGCGGCGCGCGGCTCGCTTGCGCTCGGCCTCGCGCGCGCGACGCGCCTCGTCCTTGCGCTCGCGACGCTCGAGGTTGGCGCCCCCTCCCGTGGGGGAGGCGGTCGCGGCCGCCCGCTTCGCGGGCGGCCGCGACCGCTTCTTCTTCGTTGCCATCACGCTGGGGGTACGAAACTCGCGGGAACGGGGTTCGGGACCTGGTTCGCCGAGCCGAACGCGAGGACGATCACCTGTTCATCGTTCAAGGGGATCTGCGTGGGATCGCCGGTCCACTCCTTGCCGTTGACGTACGCGCGCAGGGTCTGATCGCCCGCGGCGCACTTGTCGCCGAGGCAGTCCTTCGTGAGGTAGACCCCCCAGACGTCGAAGAACTGGCCCAGTACCGGCTGGAAGGTCGGATCGGCGGACTCGACGTGGACAACCCCGCTCGTGTCATGTGTGTGCAGCGGTGAGAACACGTTGGCGTCCGGGTTGTACCCGATCCCGGCCGCGACCGGGAACTGCTGCCCATCGATGTAGATCAGCAGGTTCGCGTGGTGGTGCAGCGTGGCGCCGAGCTGCGGCAACGGGGTGATCGCGCTGAGCTGCGCGAGCCGCTCGTTCGCCTGCGCGATGTTGTCCGGCCACGGTGGTGCGGTCCGGAGGATCCCGGGCAACGTCGCCGGGTCGGGCAGTCTGACGCTCACCGACGGGCTGGCGCTGCCGTCCGCCGCGTTCGTGTTGCCCTGTGACAACGCGAACAGGATGCCCCCGACGATCGCGGCCACGACGACGCCCAGGACGAGTGCCCGGCGCCGGCCACGCTTCCTGCTGGCGATCCTGCGCTCGAGCTCGACGCGCTCGCGGCGCGCCTGCTCCTTGCGCTCCGCCTTCGTCTGACGGCGATCCTGGTCGTGTTGCGCCACTCGGATCCTCTCGAACGGGACTTGGCTCGGGTGATGGTTCCAAGGGTAACGGACGTCGCGCTCACGACGCCGGTGCGTGGTGCACCGTTGTTGCGCGTCGCTCGCCGGGTTCCTATGCTCGCACCGCCTTCCCCGTCCCATCCGTCGGCGCCCGCGGCCGACCCGAGCAGAGGGGTGGTGCATGGCGGATACGGAGCAGGGGCAGATGGTACGGGTACCCGAGGCGCATGGGCGGAGCGGGCTCGACGGCTACTTCGGGATCACGGAGCGGGGATCGACGGTTCGGATCGAGATCGCCGCCGGCGTCACCACGTGGCTGACGATGGCCTACATCCTGTTCGTCAACCCGTCGATCCTCGGGGCCGTCAAGGACAGCCAGGGCGTGAGTCTCACGTTCCCGGAGGTCCTCACGGTCACCGCACTCGTCGCGGGGGTGGCGACGCTCGCGATGGGGATCTACGGCAGATACCCGTTCGCGCTCGCGGCGGGTCTCGGTCTCAACGCGTTCGTCGCGTTCTCCTTGGTTGGGACGCTCGGGCTCACCTGGCCGCAGGCCATGGGCGTGATCGTGGCCGAGGGGATCTTGATCACGATCTTCGTTTTGACAGGTCTGCGGGAGTTGATCCTCAACGCGATCCCGATGGATCTGAAGCGCGCGATCGGGATCGGCATCGGGCTGTTCATCGCGTTCATCGGTCTCGTCAATGCGGGTGTCGTGGTGCAAGCGAAGCCGGGGCCGGTACCGCCCGTCACCATCGTCGCCGACTTCCGTTCCTGGTCGCTCGCCCTCTTCGTCTTCGGTCTCCTCCTGACGAGCGCGCTCGTGGCGCGACGCGTCAAAGGCGCGCTCCTGATCGGGATCATCGCGACGACGATGGTGGCGACGATCGTGAACGAGGTGAAGCACCTCGGCGTGTTCACCGATGGATCCGCGGCGTGGCCCGGCTTCTCGCACCTGACGGCGTCGCCGAACTTCTCGCTGGTCGGGAAGTTCAGTTTCGGGTTCTTGAGCTCGCTCGGCTTCTGGACCGCGGCGGCGATCGTGATCTCCGTGATGCTGTCGGACTTCTTCGACACGATCGGCACGGTGATCGGGATCGGCGGCGAGGCGAAGATGCTGGACGCCGACGGGCGCCTGCCAGGCATCAAGAGGGTCCTGCTGGTGGACTCGCTGGCCGCGGTGGCGGGCGGCGCTGCTTCCGCGTCGTCGAACACCACCTACATCGAAAGCGCGTCCGGCGTCTCCCAGGGAGGACGGACGGGTCTGACGTCGGTCGTCGTGGGTGTCCTGTTCCTGCTGTGCATGTTCTTCTCGCCCATCGCTGGCATCGTGCCGGCGGTGGCGACGGCGCCGATCCTGGTGATCGTCGGGTACTACATGATGACGCTCGTGAAAGACATCGACTGGGCCGATCCGGGGATCGGGATCCCCGTCTTGCTCACGATCGCACTCATGCCGTTCACGTACTCGATCACGAACGGGGTGGGCGCGGGGTTCCTGTCCTACACGGTGATCGCGGTCGTTCGTGGCAGGGCGAGGGAGGTCCACCCGCTGATGTACCTGGTGTCGGCGGTCTTCGCCTGGTACTTCATCCACGGCGTCGTCGGTTAGTCGAAGCGGGCGAACGCGGTCAGATCGATCGGAGGGCGGGGCCGTTCGGCCCCGCCCTCCGGCATCCGCCCGCACGCGACGGTGCCCAGAGCGAACCACCCGTCGTCCATGTCGAGCACCGCGCGCGACTCCTCCTGACAGAAGAGGGTGGAGCTGATCCAGCACGACGCGAGTCCCTGTGCATGCAGGGCGAGCAACAGGTTCTGGATGGCAGCGCCTCCCGAGAGCAGGAACATCTCCTGCTCCGCGTGCGACCGCTCGGCATCGCCGTAGGGGTGCGATCCCGAGAAGGAGACCCACGGGACGATCAGGACCGGCGCCTGTCCGAGCACCGCGTCGCTGTTCGCGATCCGCCTCGCGATCACGTCCTCCGGGGTCGCATCGCCTCGGAGATCCGCTCGCCAGGCCTCGGCGATCGCGGCGAGGAGCCCCCGCTTCGCCGGCGCGCCCGTCAGGACGGAGAAGCGCCAGGGGCGCGTGTGGTGCGGCGCGGGTGCCGTGCAGGCCGCGCAGATCGCCTCCTCGAGCGCTTCGCGGGGGACGGGGCCGGGAGCGAAGGACCGAATGGTCCGACGAGCGTGCAGCGACTGGAGAGGCGACTCCCGGAAGAGGTCGTCCTGCGCGCCACGCACGAGGTCCGCGCCGCGGCCGGGACGGGCCCCGCCCGTCGCGACCCCACGGACGAGCGCGGCGGGCACGCGCGCCGCCTTCCCCATCACCAGCCCGCTCGCTGCGGCGATCTCGTCCGCGAGCGCGACGATCGTCGCCTCCAGCTCACGTCCTGTGTGGTCGGGGGCACCGCGGAGATCGATCAGCGCCGGGATCCCGGCGACCCCGATCGCGACGTTGATCACCCCCTCGCGCCACGCCCGCCCGAAGGTATCCGTGATCACCACCCCGAGGTCCTCGATCGCGAGCGATCCGGTCAGGGCCGAGCGGATCCGCTCCGCCGAGCCGTCCGGATCGACGGGGAGCAGCGTGAGCCCGCCCCCGTCGACGTTCGACGCGTCCACGCCGGCGTTGGCGCACACGAAGCCGTGGCGCGTCGCGGCGATCGTCAGATCGCCGCGACGCGCCACCACGCGCTCCGTCTCGCGCTCGACCCACCCCGCGCGGTCCCCGTCGGGGACCACGCGGCCCTCGGCCTTCGAAACGACCTTCTGCGTCACGACGACGACGTCGCCGCTGCGCGCGCCGAGCGCGCGCAGCGGCTCCTCCAGCATCGACGCGAGGTCGTCGCCGGGCCGGACCTCGGCGAGCCCGTCGACGGGGAACACCTCGACGCTCATACGAGCTCCCTACGTGAGCAGTGCGAGCGCGGCGCGGGCCACCGCCTCCGCTCGATCGTCGTCGACCATGATCGTGTCGGTCGCGGCGCACCGCATGCCGAGGGACTCGACCCGTGGAACGAGGTCTCGATCGACGTCGTCGAGCAGCCACGCGGAGACCAGCTCGCGGTAGTGCTCGGCGACGCCGGCCGCCGTCACCTCGATCCCTGCCGCCGGCATCAGCTTGTCGGCCATCCCGGAGACGGGACCGCCGCCGACGATCCCGCTGATCCCGACCGCGGCTCCACGCCGCGACGTCACGGCATCGCGCACGCCGGGGATCGCGAGGATCGGGCCGATCGAGACGACGGGGTTCGATGGGCAGACCACGATGATGTCGGCCTCGGCGATCGACGCGAGCACGCCGGGCGCGGGGGCGGCGTGGGAGACACCGTCGTAGCGGATCCCCGGTCGCGGGGATCACGCGGGCCCGGACGCCGAACCGCCGGGCGATCGTCGCCGTGACCTCCGAAAGGGAGGCGCCGGCCGCCAACCGCCCGGTCCGGAACAGGTGCGTCGCGAGGTCGAGATCGCCCAGCCCGAACCATGCGACATCGCGATCGATCGTCGCGAGCTCCTCCGTCGCGCGGAAGGACTCGTTCCTGCGTCCCCACCCCCGGTCACGATCGAACACATCGCCGAGCCAGTAGGTGACGGAGTCCGGGTCGGGGGAGACGTGCAAGCCGTGCACCACGAAGTCGTCGGCAACGTTGACGATCACGGTCAGGTCGGGCCCCGGGGTGACCCGGGTGAGCCCTCGGAGGAACTTCCCCGCGCCGATGCCGCCGGCGAGCGCCGCGACCTTCATGGGACCGTCGTCGTCGTCCGCATGGGAGACCTAGGGTAGTAGGCTCGCCCGCTATGGCCGTCGGGACGGGGCTCGCCCAGACCCGCCGACGCGCGCTTGCGCGAGCGGAGCAGGGCAAGGTCCTTTCCCTGGATGAGGTCGAGGCATTGCTGCTGGCTCGCGACGCCGATCTGGGGAGGGCGATGACATCGGCCCGCCAGCTCCGTGACCTGGGATGGGGTGACACGGTCACGTATTCACGGAAGGTATTCATCCCGCTCACGATGCTCTGTCGGGATCACTGCCACTACTGCACCTTCGCGAAGCCGCCGGCGAAGCTGGATCACCCATACCTCAGCCTGGAAGAGGTCGTGGCGATCGCGGAGGCCGGCCGGGCGCTCGGATGCAAGGAGGCGTTGTTCACCCTTGGGGACCGACCGGAGGAGCGGTACCCGCTGGCGCGCACGTGGCTGGCGAACCGTGGCTACCGAACGACCCTCGAGTACGTCCGTGCAGCGGCGGTTCGGGTGCTCGAGGAGACCGGGCTCTTGCCGCATCTCAACCCGGGTGTCATGTCGTACGAGGAGCTCGCGCGGCTCAAGCATGTGAGCGCCTCGATGGGGCTGATGCTCGAGACGTCGTCCGACCGGCTCTCCGAGAAGGGTGGGCCACACGTCGGATCCCCCGACAAGGTCCCGTTCGTCCGTCTGCGGACGATCGAAGATGCGGGTCGGCTCGCGATCCCGTTCACCACCGGGATCCTGGTGGGGATCGGGGAGACGCCGCGTGAGCGCGGCGAGAGCCTCTTCGCGATCCGCGACCTCCATCGGCGGTACCGACACGTGCAGGAGGTCATCGTGCAGAACTTCTGCGCGAAGGCCGGCACGGTGATGCGGGAGGCGCCCGAACCACGAGAGGAGGAGTTCCTCGCCGCGATCGCGACCGCTCGACTCGTGCTCGGACCCCATGTGAGCATCCAGGCGCCGCCCAACCTCTCGGATCCGGAGCAGCGGCTCCGACTCCTGGACGCTGGGATCAACGACTGGGGCGGGGTCTCCCCTCTCACGCCCGATCACGTGAACCCCGAGCGTCCATGGCCGACGGTCGAGGCGCTCGCCGCCACAACCGCGGCGCGAGGCAAACGGTTGCGCGAGCGGCTGGCGATCTACCCGTCGTACGCCGCCCGGCCCGACCCGTGGGTCGCGGGGAAGATGCGCGCGCCGGTGTCGGCGCTGCTCGGCCCGGAGGGGCTCGGGGTGGACGGCCAGCGACCTGCTCCGATCCCATGGCAGGATCCCGAGGTCTCCTGGCGTCCCCGGACGATCGCGCTGACCTTCTCGAAGCACCAGGGAGCGGGACTCCGTGCCGACGCCGACGTCGTGTACGGGGAGCTGGAGGCCGTCGATAACGACGTCACGCGGGCCTGGTCAGCAGCCCGCGTCGATGCGGCACGGTTAGACGCGGATGTCCGTGCGGCGCTCGCGAAGGCCGCCGAGCATCGGCCTATCACCGATGCGCAGGCCCTCGCGTTGTTCCGCGCGGAAGGTCCCGCACTCGGAGCGCTGTGCCGGGTCGCCGACGAGCTCCGCGCCGAAGCCGTCGGCCCGGAGGTGACGTACGTCGTGAACCGCAACATCAACTTCACGAACGTCTGTTACGTGGGGTGCCGGTTCTGCGCCTTCGCGCAGCGCGAGGTCGACCCCGAGTCCTACACGCTCACGCTGAGCGACGTAGCGGACAAGGCCGAGGAGGCCTGGCGGCGAGGCGCGACGGAGATCTGCATGCAGGGCGGGATCCACCCGGATCTTCCTGGGACCTTCTACTTCGATCTCATCCGCGCGGTGAAGGACCGTGTCCCCGGGATCCACCTGCACGCGTTCAGTCCGATGGAGGTCCTCAACGGCGCGACCAAGCTCGGCGTCTCCTTCCACGAGTTCCTCGCCGAAGCGAAGGCCGATGGGCTGGATACGATCCCCGGAACGGCGGCCGAGATCTTGGATGACGACATCCGCTGGACGCTCACGAAGGGCAAGCTCCCGGCCGATACGTGGGAGGAGATCATCCGCACCGCACATGGTCTGGGTATCCGCAGCTCGAGCACGATCATGTTCGGTCATGTGGATGCCCCGCCGCATTGGGTCGCCCACATCCGGCGTATCGCGTCGATCCAGGCGGACACCGGGGGATTCACGGAATTCGTCCCGCTCCCGTTCGTACATCGGAACGCTCCGATCTATCTCGCCGGCAAGGCGCGTCCCGGACCGAGCTTCGACGACGATCTTCGGATGCACGCCGTCGCGCGCATCCTCCTGGACGGAGTTATCCACAACGTGCAGGTGTCGTGGGTCAAGCTCGGTGTCGAAGCGTGCCAGCGCATCTTGCAGAGCGGCGCGAACGATTTCGGCGGCACCTTGATGGAGGAGACCATCAGCCGGATGGCCGGTGCGGAGTGGGGCATCGAGATGACACCCGACCGGTTCGATGAAGCGATCCGCGAGATCGGGCGCGTTCCGGCGGTGCGAACGACCACGTACGACCGGATCGCTCGCGTCTCAAACCCTCAGATGGGGAAAACCCGTCAAGCTGGTTGACGGTTTCCGTCAACCAGCTTGACCACCACATTTCCCGCCGCAAGTTCTTGTCAGCGAGGCTCAAGCGCGACACGATGATGCGAAATCGATGAGGGAACAGGCAGGAATTCCTTCGGAAACCCTCTTGTCATCGGGGGCGTTCTTCCCTCAGAATCACACGGATGTGATTTCGGGGGGAGAAAAGAGTGCACCATTACATCCCTTGGCAAGAGAGAGCGCGGTGTCGGGATCACGACCCGGAGATCTTCTTCCCCGAGAAGGGAGGCTCATCGAGGGAGGCCAAGCGGATCTGTAGCGAGTGTCCCGTCCGCATCGAATGTCTGAACTACGCCCTCCGCCGCGATGAACGGTATGGCGTGTGGGGGGGCATGAGCGAACGGGAACGGCGGCGCCTGAAACGCATGGCGTCCTGAAGACCGAACGGCGAGGGAACGAAAGGGGGCAACGCATGGCGATGGCCAAGAGGAGCAGCACGAAGAAGAGCGCTGCGAAGCGGCGGCCAGCCAAGAAGACCGCGGCCCGGAAGAAGACCGCGGCGAAGAAGACCGCGGCTCGGAAGAGGACCGGGGCACGGAAGAAGACCACGGCGAAGAAGTCGGCAGCGAAGAGGCGGACCACCCGTAAGTCGACGGCGAAGAAATCGGTGGCCCGCAAGAAGACTGCCGCGCGCAAGAAGACTGCCGCCAAGAAGAGCACCGCGAAGCGGCGGACGGCCAAGAAGTCTGCGGCCAGGAAGTCTCCGGCCAAGCGGCGGACGGCCAAGAAGTCTTCTGCCAAGAAGAGCACCGCGAAGCGGCGTCCCGCCAAGAAGACGGCGGCCCGTAAGAGGACGAGCGCGAAGAAGCGCTGAGCGTCGGTGCACCGATCGCGGAAAGGGGCCCCTCGGGGCCCCTTTTCCGTTCCAGCTCGTCGCCCGGTGCTAGGCTCGCCGCCCGCGTGAACCGCGCATGAGTGCAACCACGGCATCCTCCTCTCCGCCCGAGCGCGTCCCCTCGGTCCTCGTCGTCCTCGCGGTCCGAGACGCGGCCGAGTGGCTCCGCGAGTGCCTCCAAGCCCTCGCGGCACAGACGTACCCTCGCGTCGGCGTCCTCGCGGTCGACGACGCCTCCGCCGACGGCTCGAACGAGTTGCTCGTGCAGGCCCTCGGCGAGGGCCGGGTCCTGCGGCACGACATCCGTGTCGGACTCTCCCGCTGCTTCGACGAGGCCGTCGCGAATCCGGTCGCCGCCGAAGCGGATTTCCTGCTTCTTCTGCACGACGACGCCGTCCTCGATCCCGAGACCGTCACCCGGCTCGTTGAGGCCACCATGCTGGCGGGCGCCGAGCGGGTCGGGATCGTGGGCGCGAAGATCGTCGACTGGGGTCATCCCCGGCGGCTCCGCGACGTGGGAAGGTCAGCCGACCTGTTCGGTCACCCCTACTCGGCGTTGCAGGCCGAAGAGATCGACCAGGGCCAGTTCGATCGCGTCCTCGAGGTCCTGTCGGTCGACTCATGCGCGATGCTGGTCGCTCGAGAGGTCTGGCAGACGAGCGGGTTGTTCGACGAACGACTCGGTGACGACGACGGCGATCTCGATCTGTGCTGGAGGGCTCGGATCGCCGGGTGGAACGTCCTGATGACTCCGCTCGCACGCGTGCGCCACGCGGCGGTCGCGGAGCGCGACGATCGGCCGGGCGTCGAGCGCAGCCGCCGGTACGAGGAAGATCGGGCGGCGCTCGCGTCCGTCCTTAAGAACGACGCACTGCTGACGTTGGCATGGGTCGTCCCGCTCGGTGTGGTGCTCACCGTGGTTCGGCTTCTCTACCTCCTGCTGTCGCGCCGGTTCGAGGAGGCGTACGAGGTTGTTGCGGCGATCGGGTGGAACGTTGCGCACCTGCCCAGCACGCTGCGTGCCCGCCGCCACGTCCAGAAGCACCGGCGGATCAAGGACGATGTGCTCCGCAGGTTCACCGAGTCGGCGGGACTTCGACTCCCGCGCTGGTTCATGACCGCCGAAAGGATCTTGGAGGAACAACGCGACCTCGAGGCCGAGGAGGAGGATGAGCCCGCGGCGGTGCGGCTCCGTCAGCGGACGGTCTCGCTCGTCTCGACGCATCCGGTGATCGTCGCGTGCTTCCTCGGGATCGTCGTCGGGACGCTCGCCGCGAGGGGCCTCTTCGGATCCGGTCCACTGTTCGGTGGCGCGATCCCGGCGTTCCCGTCCTCCTCGTCGGGCTTCTTCGCGGAGCTCGTGTCCGCGTACCGGACGACTCCCCTCGGCGGATCGCTCGCGGCGAGCCCCGCGGTCGGACTCATGGGTGTGCTCTCGGATCTGCTGTTCGCCAACACGAGCTTGGCACAGAAGATCATGGTGGGGGCCGGGCCGGCCCTCGCTGCGGTCCTCTGCTACCGCGCAGCGGTGCGGCTGACGGGCCGGCCCGGCCCGTCGGTGGTCGCAGCGTCGGCATATGCGCTTTCGGCGGTCGTGCTGTCGGCCTTCTCGGACGGCCGCATCGCGTTGCTTACAGCGCTGATCGTGCTGCCGGCGCTCGTCGAACGACTCGAGGTCGCGTTCGCGTCGGCCGAGCCACCTGATGGACGCTGGCGATCCGTCGCGGGGCTCGCCGTCACGATCGCAGTCGGGGTCGCGTTCGTCCCGGGCCTGTTGCTCGGGATCGGCGTCGTCGCGCTCGTTCAGCTCGTCGCCGGCTCACGCCGGGGGCGTGGCCTCGCGATCGTCGGGCTTTCTTCGGTGGGGGCGGCGATCCTCCTGTTCCCGTTCGTCCCCTCGCTCGTCGCCGGTCACGGGGCGGCGCTCGGGTCAGAGGTGGGATCGAGCGATCCGTGGCACCTGGTGCGGTTGGCCTTCGAGGATGGGCCCGCCACGTGGGCGCCGGCCGTGTTCCTCCCGGTCGCGGCTCTGCTCGGCCTCGCCCTCGCGAGCGGCGAGCGGCGAGGGCCGGCCCTTCGGGCCTGCCTGATCGCGATCACCGGACTCACCCTTGCCTGGCTCTCAGCGGCTGGGTACCTCCCCGGCCAGATCGCGAACGTACCCGTGTACGTTGCGATGACGGCAACCGCCGAGGCCTTCCTGGTCGCGTTCGGGCTCGCATCCGCGATCGGAGGGCTCGGTCGTGAGGCGTTCGGCTTCCGTCAGGTAGGGACGGCGGTGCTCACGGTCACGCTGGCGGTGGGGATCCTGCTCCAGGCGGTCGCCGCCATGACGGCCGAGTGGGCGATCGGTGGTCCCGACCGCATCCCGGCCGCGTGGGCGGTCGTGGACTCATCGTCGAAGGGGTCGTTCCGCGTCCTGTGGATCGGCCCCGACGACGGTCGTTCGTTCCCGGCGCCGGGTGGCGATCCCCAGGGCGTGATCGAAGCCGGAGCCGCGACGATCCAGTATGGACTCACCACCCGCGTGGGCACGCTCGCGATCGACACGGCGAGACCGTTCGTGGGACCGGGAAGCGACGCGATGCGCGAGGCGCTCGGGGAGATCCTGTCCGGGACGTCGGTCCACGGCGGAGCCCTGCTCGCGCCGTTCGGCGTGCGGTACCTCGTGGCCAGCGATGACCAGCTGAGCGACGCCGCCCGAACGAGCCTGGATGCCCAGGTCGACCTGGATGTGGTCCCGGCGGCCGGCCTCGCGATCTGGGTGAATGACACGTTCCTCCCGCCGGCGGCCGTCCTGGCAGCGAACGCGAAGACCGCGAACCTCCTCTCGGCCGGCCAGCCTGCAGCGACCCAACGGCTGACGGCGGTGCCGGCGGTCCCGCTCCCGCAGGTCGAGGGCGGCTGGTCCGGAGCGACCGGCGGCGGGAACGTCGCCGTGGTCTCCACTGAGTTCGACGACGCGTGGACGGTGCAGGGCCGAACCGACCAGCCGGCTCGGGCGTTCGGGTGGGCGACTTCGTTCCCGGTGAGCGGCCCCTCGGTCTCCATCCGGTACGGTGCGCAGCTGCCTCGCACGATCGCGATATGGGTCCTCGCCGCCGTGTGGGCCGCCGCATTGTGGATCACGCGGAAGCCGGTCGCCAGATGAACGGATCGGTGCGATGAGGAAGATCGGGCAGGGCGTCCTCGCCCTCGCCGTCGCCGGCCTCGTCGTCCTGGGTGGTATCGCCGCGGAGCGTGCGGGGCCGGCCGCTCCCGCAGCCGCCGCACGGGGCACCGCTGTCTCGAACGCATGGCTCTGCCCGCACGGCGGCGGCAAAGGGTGGACGGGGACGATCGCGCTTGCCGATCCCGGCCCGGAGTCGGTGGACGTTCGGGTGACGGAACTTAGCACGGGCGCACCGTCCGCGCCGGCCACGATCACGGTGCCGGCTGGTCACGAGGTCCTGCAGCGGGTGCAGGCGGGGTCCACCGCCGACGCGACGTACGTCGAGGCGTTCGGCGGGTGGGTCGCCGCCGGTTGGCTCCTTCGGGCGGCGCCCCCGTCGAGTGGTCTCGGGGTCGAGCCGTGCGCTCCGGCTGCCTCACGCACGTGGTACACGGCAGATTCCGACACCCAGCAAGGCCATCGCTCGTACCTGGTGGTGATGAACCCGTTCTCGGTCGAAGCCGTGTTCGACGTGGCGCTGTTCCGTCCGCGTTTGCCTCCCGTTCGGAGCGCCGACTGGATCGACCTCACGCTTCCTCCCGGTCGCAGCATGGCCCTCAACGTCGGCAGCAAGGTGCTCGGGCAGGAGATCGTCGGCGCCGAGATCGATGTGAGTCGAGGCCGGGTGGCCGCCGCGAGCCTCGGCGTGAGCCCCGACGGAGGGATCCGATCTGTCCTCGGCGCTCCGGCGCCGTCGGCGACCGCCTATCTGCCGGTCGCCGCGGGCGCCGGACAGGCCGATCTCGCCGTGTTCGTTCCCGGGACCGAAGGGGTGCAGTTGACGACCAAGCTCTTGTCCGCGGTCTCGCCCCAGGCGGCGGGAACCGCAGCGAACACCCAGCAGCCCGGCGCGTCCACCGCCGCCTATCCGATCATCTCGGTCGGCCCATCGTCCGTGAACGTGACGTCCACCGGGGGGGTGCCGTTCGTCGCAGCCCTCCGCGCCCGGGGCCAGGAGCAGGACGACGGCGCGACGGGAGGCGCGGTCGCGCCTTCCACCGCGTGGGTCGTAACCCCCACCGTCGGAGGAGAGCCCGCACAGCCCCAACTCGTGCTGGTGGCCCCGGGACCGGTCGCCGTCCACGTCACGCTGCAGCTCCTCACACCGGGATCAGAGCCGACCGGTCCGCGCGTCACGATCACGGTCCCGGCTGGCCGCGTCGCCGGTGCGCCCAAGGGATTCCTCGAGCGGGCCGACCAGGCCTCCGTGCTCGTGACGGCCGACGGGCCGATCGTGGCGCTCGGCGCCTCCACCTCGGGGGGAGCGAAGGGGCTCGCCTCGTATGGATCGGCCGTCGGGGTCCCGGTGCCGATGGATCCGCTCGGCAGGGGTTGAGGCCAGTACGCTTCGCGCCGGTATCATCGGACGCGGTTCAGCCGTATCCATAGTCCCCATGGCCAAAGGACGACACACCCATCGGCGCCACGTCGGCGCGATCGCCACCATCGTCATCTCGGTGGCCGGCGTCGTGGTGCTCCTGTTCGGCGGAGTCGCCTACGCCGCATACCGGTACGAGATGGGTCACGCTGATCGGATCCTGCCTGGTGTCACGATCGCCGGTGTTGACGTCGGGGGGATGACCCGCGCGGAGGCGACGCGGAAGGTCGGGGCGCTCGTTCGAGACGACCTCCGGGGACAGCTGACGGTCACCGTCGGCGAGGACCACTGGACGACCACGCGTGCGGCTCTGGGTCGTCGGGCGGCGGTCAAGCAAGCGGTCGACAGCGCGATGCACGCGGGGAGCGGCATGGGAACGTTCGATCGCGCGTGGCATCGCATCCGGCATGAAGCCTTGGGCGTCGATCTCCCACTCGAGTACCGCACGACGGGCGACGGCGTCGATCTCTGGGTCCGCCGGATCGCGCGGGACGTGTACGTCGCACCACGCGATGCGTCGATCGAGCCCGACGGCGGGCTCACCGATGTCAGGTTCACCCGCGCCAAGTCAGGCTTGACGGTAGCGCAGCGATCCGCAGCGGCGGCCGTCCGCACGGCCCTCGCCGCCGGGGACGATACCGTCGTGCTCCACACCCACGGCGTGCGGGCGAAGGTCACGGATGGAACCCTCGGTCGGACCATCGTCGTGCGCGTCGACCGGAACGAGCTCGATCTCTATGACGGGTTCCACGTGATCCGTACCTGGGACGTTGCGACCGCGAAACCGGGCTTCACCACACCGGTCGGGGATTGGACGATCTACAACAAGCAGGTCGACCCCACCTGGCACAATCCGGCGCCGGACGGGTGGGGCGCGGGTGAGCCGCTCGTGGTCGGCCCCGGACCGGGCAATCCGATGGGTCCGCGTGCGCTCTACATCACGGCCCCCGGGTTGATCCGCATCCACGGGACGAGCGACCCGGCCTCGATCGGACGCTACGCGTCCCACGGCTGCATCCGCATGCAGAACGCGGACGTCACCACGCTGTATCCGATGGTGCCGGTCGGAACCCACGTCTTGGTCGTCGGCTACCGCCCGGCAAGCGCGGGGTACTGGGACACGCCACCGAACAAGGACTCCTGACCGACCGGCGGTCCATCGGGAGTGCTTGAAATCACACCCGTGTGATTTTAGGCTGCCCACGATGCGTGTCTGCGCGAAGATGCGGTGCTCCCATGAGCCGGTCGCGACCGTCTCCCTCGTCTACACGGAGCGGATGGTCGTCGTGGATGACCTCTTCGACGAGCGCGACCCGAACCTCCTCGATCTCTGCCCCGAGCACATCGCTCGCATGACGCCGCCGGTGGGTTGGGTCGTCCAGGACCGCCGGACGACCCCCGTCGCCGTCTGAACCGACGGCCGTCCCTGCGCGCAGGTTCTCGGACCGTTCGGCCTCGGGCAGTTGGTGCTTGTTCCGTCCCCCGGCCGGGCCCGCGTCGCCAGCCGCCGGGGACCATCCGGTCGCCGGCCGGCCCAGACCAGAGATGACGGCAGCGTGCTATGGCCTCCACGTCCTGCGGCGCCGAAACTCCTCGTATGTCCGACAGCAACGGCACCTGCCCCACCTGCCGACAAGGCGATCTCATCGCGATCTCGATGACCGTGGGCGACCGCGACCTGAGGTTCACCACCTGCCACCTCTGCGAGGCGAAGTGGTGGTTCCAGGAGGGGGAGCTCGTCCCGTTGACGTCGGTGATCGATCTCGTGGTCAAGAAGTGACGCGCTGAAAGCGTCCGCACGGCCGGTCCGCCTGCTTCGGTAGGATGCCGCTCCGTGACCGATCCCGATCTTGACCGCATCTTCAAGGCGTACGACGTGCGCGGGGTCGTTCCCGACGACCTCGACGCGAACATCGTTCGTCGCATCGGAGCGGCCTTCGCCGCATGGACCAAGCTCCCTGCCATCCTGCTCGGCCGCGACAGTCGGATCTCCTCGCCCGAGCTCGCGGCTGCGATCACCGAGGGAGCCACCTCGGTGGGGGTCGACGTCGTGGATCTCGGCCTCGCCTCGACCGACCTCGTCTACTTCGCGAGCGGTTCGCTCGATCTCCCCGCCGTGATGCTCACCGCGAGCCACAACCCGAAGGACTACAACGGGTTGAAGTTCTGCATGCCGGGGGCGCGACCCGTCGGCGAAGACACCGGCCTTCGAGAGATCCGGGCGCTCGTCGAGCGCGATGACCTCCCCGCGGCCACGATGGAGGGGACCGTTTCTCATCGTGACCTGCTCGAGCCCTACACCGAGCATGTGCTGTCGTTCGTGGATGCCGCCGCCATGCGGCCGCTGACCGTCGCGGTGGACACGGCCAACGGGATGGGCGGACTGGTCGTGCCGGCGGTGATGGCGCGGCTGCCGGTCACCCTCCACCACCTGTATGCGGAGCTCGACGGCACGTTCCCCAACCATCCCGCGGATCCGCTCGATCCCGAGAACCAGAAGGATCTCAAGGCGACGGTGCTCGAGCAGCACGCCGACGTTGGTCTCGCCTTCGACGGCGATGCGGATCGTGTGTTCCTGGTTGACGAGAAGGCCGAGGATGTCTCGGGGTCGCTGCTCACGGCGCTCGTTGCGCGCGCGATGCTTCGCCAGGAACCGGGCGCGAAGATCGTTCACAACCTGATCTGCTCCTGGATCGTCCCCGAATCGATCCGCGCCGAGGGCGGCGTACCGATCCGCACCCGGGTCGGTCACTCGTTCATCAAGCAGGTGATGGCCGAAACGGGCGCCATCTTCGGGGGCGAACACTCCGGCCACTACTACTTCCGCAAGAACTACCGGGCTGATTCCGGGCTGATCGCCGCCGTGGTCGCTCTGGGCGAGCTGTCGTCCGCGGATGCACCGTTGTCCAACGTCCTCGCACCGTTCCGGAAGTACTTCGACTCCGGGGAGATCAACTCGCCGGTCGATGACCCCCTGGCGAGGATCGAGCGGATCGGGGTTGAGCTCGCCGACGGCCGACAGGACCGGTTGGACGGGCTCACCGTCGAATACCCGGACTGGTGGTGCAACGTCCGACCCTCGAACACCGAGCCCCTGCTTCGGCTCAACGTCGAGGCGACGACCGAAGAGTTGCTCGCTCGGAAGACCGCGATGATGCTGGACCTGATCAGGAGCTAGCTTCGACGGAGAAGGAGGACGGCCGCGTGACGCTCGATCCAGAACTGCTGCGGATCCTCGTGTGTCCGAACGATCGTGGTGAGGTCGACTACCTCGAGGAGGAAGAGGTGCTCGTCTGCCGGACATGCGGCGACATGCTCGGCACGGTCGCGGGATTGCCCCGTCACGTGGCCGAGGCGTACGCGAACGGCCGCGCCGCCTCCGGCCTGCCCGACCTGGCGGGCCTCACGTCCGTGGTGTGCTGCGGCATGGGGGGCTCGGCGGTCGCGGGCGACGTGTTGAAGCAAGTCTTCCGCGAACGGCTCGGCATCCCGGTCGACGTCAACCGCTCACCGGTCCTGCCGGCATTCGCCGGGCCGAGCACGCTGGTCGTGGTCTCGTCTTATTCGGGGAACACCGCGGAGACGCTCGCTGCGTTCCACGAAGCGGCCGCTCGCGGATGCCGGATCCTGGCGATCACGGGCGGCGGGGCCCTCAGCGAGGAGTGTGCGGCGCGCGGCTGGGCGGCTGTGCACGTGCCCGGCGGCTTCCAGCCGCGTGCCGCCGTGGGCCATCTCACGTTCGCGATGCTGGGTGCGCTGGAGACCGCGGGCCTCCTCCCATCCCTCGCCGAAGCGGTCGAGGAGGTCGTCTTGGAGCTGGAACGCGCCGCGGCTGATCTGGCGCCGGAGGCTCCCGCCAAGCGCAACCCCGCGAAGGTCCTGGCGACCACGATCGGCGACCGGATCCCGGTGATCTGGGGGATCGAGGGCGTCGCGTCGGTGGCCGCGATGCGTTGGAAGACGCAGATGAACGAGAACGGGAAGGTACCTGCCTTCGCGTCGGCGATGAGTGAGCTGGATCACAACGAGGTCGTCGGCTGGACGCGGCCCTACGGAGAGCGGTGCGCGGTGATCGGGTTGCGCCACGATGCCGAACCCGAGGAGCTCTCGGCTCGGTTCCCGTTGTCCGCCGACATCGCGCGCGACGCGGGAGCCACGTACGACGAGGTGCGGGTCAACACCCGCTCGGCGCTCGCGACGCTGTTCGGGTTGGTGGTGGTCGGCGACTTCGTGAGCTGCTACGTGGCGCTGCGTCGCGGGGTCGATCCCACGCCCGTGGCGGTGATCGATCGACTCAAGGCGGCGCTCGCGAGGGCGACGTGACCTCGGGGCTCCCGAGCCCCAGCGACGATCTCCCGTCCCGATGCGCCGAGATCGTCCACGCGCGGACCGATCTGATCCCGTCGGTCGGACTGGTCCTCGGTTCGGGCCTTGGCCCGGCGGTCGGCGACGAGCTGGAGATCGAGGGGTCGTTCGCCTTCACCGAGCTACCGGGGCTCCCGCCGCCCGGCGTCCCGGGCCACGCGGGCACCCTCAGTCTCGGCCGCCTCGCCGGCGTCGCGGTCGCGGCCTTCAGCGGCCGGGTCCACTACTACGAGGGCCACGGTATGGACGTCCCGGCGTTGCTGCCGCGTCTCGCCAAGGAGCTGGGCGCATCGACGATGGTCCTGACGGCCGCCGTAGGCGGGCTCGAGCCCGGTGTCGATGCGGGGACCCTCGTGATCCTCCGCGACCACCTGAACCTGATGGGCGCGTCGCCGCTGCGTGGATGGCGGCATCCGGACGGGATGCCGGCGTTCATCAACACGCAGGAGGTGTACGACCGCGAGATCGGGGATCTCGCGGTCGAGCGGGCGGAAGCCTTGGGGATCCGGGTCGCTCATGGCATCTACGCCGCCATGAGCGGGCCCGCCTACGAGACCCCCACCGAGGTCGGGATGCTGCGGCGTCTGGGCGCCACGGTCGTCGGGATGTCGATGGTGCCCGAGGCCCTCCCGGCCTTGGCGCTTGGGATGCGCGTGCTCGGCATCTGTAGTCTGACGAACGCCTTCGGCGAACACGTCACCCACGAGGAGGTCGTTCGCGTCTCGAACGAGACCGCGTTGGCCGTCGGGAGGCTCCTCGTGGATCTGTTGCCCCGCCTCCCCGGATCGAAAGCAGGAACGTGACGATGGGAGACATCAGAGACGCGGCGCTCGC
The DNA here is from genome assembly GCA_005885035.1 of Actinomycetota bacterium. Classification (GTDB taxonomy): domain Bacteria; phylum Actinomycetota; class UBA4738; order UBA4738; family HRBIN12; genus AC-51. The sequence continues at coordinate 39,243 of VAXZ01000112.1, read as the reverse complement.
GCCGGGCGGGAGGGATCGGATCGACTGGGCGGCCGGCGAGATGCCGGTCCTGCGGCAGATCCGCGAACGCTTCGACAAGGAGCGGCCGCTCGACGGCATCAGGATCGCCGCGTGCCTGCACGTGACGACCGAGACGGCCAACCTGATGGAGACACTGGCGGCCGGAGGAGCGGAGGTCTTGCTCGCCGCGTCCAACCCGCTGTCGACGCAGGATGACGTCGCGGCGGCCCTGACCGAACAGAGCGGTGTCGAGACGTTCGCGATCAAGGGCGAGGACAACGCCACGTACTACAAGCACATCAACGCCGTGCTCGACCTCCGACCGATGATCACGATGGATGACGGTGCAGATCTTGTGAGCGTCCTGCATACGCAACGCGTGGATCAGCTCACGGAGGTGCTCGGGGGAACGGAGGAAACCACCACCGGGGTGATCCGTCTGCGCGCGATGGCCGCGGACGGCGCGCTCGCGTATCCGATCGTGTCGGTCAACGACGCCGACACGAAGCATCTGTTCGACAATCGGTTCGGCACCGGGCAATCGACGATGGACGCGATCATGCGCTCGACGAACCGGCTCATCGCCGGCAAGACGTTCGTGGTCGCCGGGTACGGGATGTGCGGCCGGGGGGTCGCCGCTCGAGCTCGGGGGATGGGGGCGCACGTGATCGTGACCGAGGTCGATCCCACCTCGGCGCTCGAGGCTGTCATGGAGGGGTACCGGGTCATGCCGATCCGGGATGCCGCGCGGGTCGGCGACCTGTTCGTCACCGTCACCGGGGACACGAGCGTGATCCGGCGCGAGCACTTCGAGCTGATGAAGGACGGCGCGATCCTCGCCAACAGCGGGCACTTCGACGTCGAGATCGACAAGGCCGCGCTCCGCGAGCTGGCGACCGGAGGTGTCCGGCGGCTCCGCGGGTTCGTCGACGAGTACACGCTCGCCGACGGGCGGCGGATCAATCTCCTCGGTGAGGGCCGGCTCGTGAACCTCGCCGCCGCCGAAGGTCACCCGGCCGCCGTCATGGACATGTCGTTCGCGAACCAGGCGCTGGCGGTGGAGTGGATGGTGAAGAACCACGCGACGCTCGAGAAGAGGGTCTATCCGGTCCCGGTGGAGATCGATCGGGAGGTTGCGCGTCTCAAGCTCCGGGCCATGAACGTCGAGATCGACCAGCTCACGGCCGAGCAAGACGAGTACCTCCACTCCTGGCAGCAGGGGACGTAGCGCGGGGTGCAGAGCGACGCCGTCTCCGTCCGAGCCGCGTACGAGCGGTTCCCGGTCTCGGTGAAGGGCGCGTTCCTGCTTCGCGGCGCCGACGGGCTTCCCCATCAGGTGCGGATCGAGTCCGCCCGCGCGGCCGAGTGCGCCGGGCGGGGGGGCCGGGCGATCGGGCTGGAAGCGATGGTGCTGGAGGTGGCGCCCACCCTCGACACCTTCGTGCCGTTCGAGGTTCCTACGATGGATCTGGCGGCGGGCTGGTACCGGCTCGAGTGTGCGGTGCTCGTTGACGGGATCCCGAGCGTCCTGCACCCGGGCCGGCCGTTCGCGATCCCTTGGCCCCGTTCGGCGGTTCGACGGGGAAGCGTCACGATCGGGAAGAAGGCCGGCGGGGTCGCCTGGGAGACGCTCGAATGCCTCGGGGACAGCGTGCGCGTCTCGTTCGCCGCGGACGCGGTTCCTGCCGTCAAGCTCGAGATGGACGGCGCCGCCCACCCCGTTCTCGAGATCGAGTTCGACGAGCCATCGGGACACGGTCGCGTGATCGGGTATCCGGCGCTCCGGTCGCACCAGCGCCTCACCATCGGGGGACGAGGAGCCGAGCCGGTCGAGGTGGACCTGCCGTAGCGATGTCGGTCGCGCCCGGTACGGTCGGCGCGTGCTGGCTCGAGCGCTCGATGTCGTCTTCCCACGCCGGTGTGCGGGATGTGGGGACGGGGCGTGGCCGTTCTGCCCCCGCTGCAGCGCTGCGCTCGTCGCGCTCGGGCGTCCTTGGTGCGATCGGTGCGGACGCCCGTCCCGCGTCCCGGTGGCGTCCTGTCGTGACTGTCCTCCCGACCCTGTGACCTCCGCCCGTGCGCCGTTCCTCTTCGACGGTCCGGCGCGACGGGCCGTGCACCGGCTCAAGTTCTCCGGATGGCGCGACATCGCGTCCGCGTTCGCGGACGCGATCGTCGCGTGCGACGAGATCCCCCCCGTACAGGTCGTCACGTGGGTCCCGTTGGCGCGTCGGCGGCTCGCCGAGCGAGGGTACGACCAGGCACGCGCGCTGGCCGTGGGGCTTGGACACCGGACCGGCCTGCCCGTCGCCCGCCTGCTTCGACGGGCGCGTTCCACGGGCCCGCAGGCTCGGCGCGGTGGCGCCGAGCGCCGTGCGGCCATGCGGGGCAGCTTCGAGGTGACCCGTGCGGTGCCGGAAAGCATCGTGCTCGTCGATGATGTCCTCACGACCGGTGCGACGGCCGGGGCGTGCGCCGAGGCGCTCGCCACGGCCGGCGCCCGCCGGATCCACCTGGTCACCGCGGCGCGCGCGTTCCACGATCCCGTGCCCACGTTGCGCGTTCCGCACGGTCGTGCCTATCCTCGGACGGGCCCACGTCCGGGTCTGTGGTTGCCCGGGGAACCTCCCCGGTAGTCGACGCCAGCCGCGGGCGAAACGACCCACGTAAGGCGACCGTTGGTCGCTGAGCATGGCGCGGTTTAGATGTAAGACCTGCCCCGGGGAACCGGGAGAGGGCGGGAGTTCGATCGCCGCGGACGTCCGGGCGATCGGGCGAAGGCTCCGGCAGGCGAGTGTGGGGGCAAAGACCAGGTCAGCCGGACGTGAGCCCACCCGACGGACGAGGGGTGCCGAGCGGATGGATCTGAGCTTCACCGGCCGCGGCATGCGGGTCACCCAGGACATCCGCATGACGGCCGAGCGGAAGCTGGCTCCGCTGGAGCGCCTCGAGCCGCGCACCACACGGATCGAGGTCGAGCTCATCAACGAGCACCATCCGCGGCCCGATGGACTCAAGCGCGTCGAGGCGGCGCTGCGGATCCCGCGGAAGACCTTCCGGGCCGAAGCCGAAGCCGAAGACGTTCCCACCGCGATCGACCGGGTCAAGGAGAAGCTCGAACGACAGCTGCGTGACCATCACGGCAGGAAGCGCCCGTGGAGGCGGAAGCGTGGTCTAGAATCCGCGCTGACCCACCCCGAGGCCGAACCGTCGGCTGAGCAGGAGGAGTGAGCGTGTCCAAGGATCACGGCGCTGACGAACGGCTCCGGGTGATGGTGGTCGACGATCACGCATTGTTCCGCAGGGGTCTCGAGATGGTTCTCGGCAATGAACCCGACCTGGAGCTCGTCGGCGAGGCGTCCGATGGACAGGAGGCGATCGAGAAGGCGCAGGAGACGATGCCCGACGTCGTCCTCATGGACGTTCGGATGCCCAAACGTTCGGGGATCGAGGCGACCGCCCAGATCAAGGAGCTGCTTCCCCACGTCAAGATCCTGATGCTCACGATCAGCGACGAGGAAGCCGATCTCTACGACGCGATCAAGGCAGGCGCCAGCGGTTACCTGCTCAAGGAGATCCCGATCGAGGAGGTCTCCGATGCGATCAGGAGCGTTTGGGCCGGACAGTCGCGGATCTCGCCCTCGATGGCATCGAAGCTCCTCACGGAGTTCGCGGCGATCTCGAAAGCGACCGAGGAGCGGCCGCAGATGCCGGCTCCACGGCTGACGGAGCGCGAGATGGAGGTCCTCAAGCTCGTCGCCCAAGGCCTCAACAACAGGGACATCGCGAAGAAGCTGTACATCTCCGAGAACACCGTCAAGAACCACATCCGGAACATCCTCGAGAAGCTGCACCTGCATTCGCGCATGGAAGCGGTGGTCTATGCCGTCCGCGAGAAGATGATCGAGATCACCTGACACCCTGGGCTGTCGCAACCTCGGGAACCCAGCCCGAAACCCCCTCGCGTCAGGCCTTGTAGCCGATCCGCACGCGCTCCGGATGGATCGCCGCATCCAGGAAGGACGCGGCGAAGACCGCTACGAGACAGCCGACCACGATGACGATCGCACGCTCGTCCGCTCCTTGCGCCCGGAGGATGAGCAAAGCAAGGATCGCAAGGAGGAGCCCGTTCCCAGCGCGAGCGGCGATGCCGATCGCGACCTGCTCTGCCCGCTCGTCGTCGGTGCGCGCGAGCCGCAGGAGCATCCATTCGATCCCCAGCCCGCAAGACGCGAGCAGCAAGGCGACCGTCGCACTGAGCTCGAGGCCAACGATCAACACGGTCGTTCCCACGGCCGCGCCCGCCATGCTGACCGCGCAGGTGGCTCGCTTGCCGATCCTGAGCAGGAGCGTCGGCTTGCCGAAGCGTGCGTCACCGAGACGATCCCGGAGGTCCTTCAGGACTATCCTCGCGAAGAACAGGACGAAGAGACCGCCGACCAGCGGAACGTCGGCGCGTTCCCATCGGCCCCCGGCGATCGTCGTTCCCAACGCGTACGGCAGGGCGACGTAGGCGATGGCGAGCGCGACGGGCGCGAGGGTCCACCGATGCGAGAGCCGGATCGGTCCCACCGAGTATGCGTAGCTCACGAGGAGCGACGTGCCCACGATCGCCACCCCGGTCGTGCCGAGCGGGATGGCCGCTGCCACCGCCACCCCGGATGCGATGGCGTTGGTTCTCCAGAGATCGGCGATCGTCGCGTCTCCGGTGACGAGCGGCCTGCCCGCGTCGCGCGGACGGTTCACGCGGTCGATCCCGACGTCCGCGATGTCGTTGGCGGTCGTCGCCGCGGCGTAGCCTGCGCCGAGCGCCAGTAGGGCAGCGATGAGCCGGGGCGAGGTGAGGTGCGCGGTGTGCCGCGCTAGCCCGAGGAGCATGAACGTCCAGAGCGTCACGACCACCTTCAGGCGCATCATCCTGACGAAGAGAAAGAGCTGCTCGATCATTTCGGCGTCACCGTCCGCAATGGCCAGACACTGACGATCGTGAGCATGAAGACCACCCAGAGCGCCTGGAAGAGGATCACGAACGCGATCGCCAGCCACGTGATCGTGGTCAGGATCGAAGC
>VAXZ01000112.1:0-34129 GCA_005885035.1 Actinomycetota bacterium | reverse complement strand
GCGGCGATGAAGGGAAGCGCGAGGCCCATGGCCGCGAGCGAGAGCACGAGCCCAACGGTCACCACCGGTCGAGCCCGGGGCGCATCCTGCAGGCGGTTCCGGGCAACCCGGGCGATCAGCCTGATCGCGATCACGTAAAGCACCAGCACACCGAACGCCGTGATCCAGATGAGCGAGCCTTGATCGCCGAGGGTTTGGATCTCCCTCCCGCTGACCGTTCGGAAGAATCCGAATGGGGCGAGCGCGAACTTCGCGACCGCGATGCATGCGAACCCGCCACCGAGGGCGATCGCCGATCGCGGGACGAGGCGGCTCTGCAGCGCCGCGAGCCAGACCGCGAACCCCCCGACACCGGCGACGACGATGCCCGACACGGCGAACAACCACCCCGGCGGGACGTCGGTCGCGTCGTCCTTCGCGAGCCAGAGCAAGACCATGAGCGCGGCGCCACCGACCGCCCCCGCGGCGAGCAGGACGACCCAAGGCCGCCGCGGCGCGGATGGGGCGTCCGGTGTCTCGGGAGGGCGTTCCACCTGGCCGAACGTAGCGCCGAACCCAAGGCCCGCACAAACGTCCTGTGTCGCTCCGCTAGGCTGCCGGCATGACGGCGCGGAACGAGCCTAACGTCGCGCAGCTCCTGGTCTCCTGCTTGGAGAACGAGGGCGTCGAATACGTCTTCGGTCTGCCGGGCGAGGAGAACCTGCACGTGATCGATGCGATCGCTTCGTCATCCATCCGCTTCATCACTACCAGGGACGAGCGCGGGGCCGCCTTCATGGCGGATACCTACGGCGCGCTGACAGGGAAGGCCGGGGTGTGCCTGGCGACGCTCGGACCCGGCGCGATCAACCTGTTGCTGGGCGTCGCCAACGCCCAGCTCGACTCGCATCCTCTCGTGGCGCTCACGGCACAGGCCGGGCTCGACCGGCTCTACAAGGAGTCACATCAGGTGGTCGACCTGGTGTCCCTCTTCCGACCGGTGACGAAATGGGGTGACCAGGTGACGCGGCCCGGGAGCGCCCCGGAGCTGATCAGGAAGGCGTTCAAACAGGCCCAGACCGAGCGGCCGGGCGCGACGTTCGTCATCCTCCCGGAGGACGTGGCCGAACTGCCGGCTGAGGGCGACCCGCTCCCCGTGAACGTTCCGCACGATCCGTCGCCATCGGTGGATCAGGTGCATCGGGCGGCCCACGTCTTGGCCCAGTCGACCCACCCCGTCGTCCTCGCGGGCGCGGGCGTGGCGCGTGACCACGCGATGGGGTCGCTGCTCCGATTCAGCGAGCGCCTCCAGGTTCCCGTCGCCACGACGTTCCTGGGCAAGGGCGTCTTCCCGGACGATCACCCGAACGCGCTCGGGACGATCGGATTCATGGTCAAGGACTACGCGAACTTCGGGTTCGACACGGCCGATGTCGTGGTGGCGGTGGGCTACGACCTGGTGGAGTACGCCCCATCGCGCTGGAACCCCGCTCGCGACAAACAGATCGTGCACGTCCACCGGACCGTCGCCGAGGTGGACGCGCACTACACGCTCGCGGTCGGGCTCCAAGGCTCGATCGGGGAGACCCTCGACGAGATCGCGGGCGCGCGCGATCTCCATCCGATCGGCGGCGGGGTCCCGCCGGTCAAGAGCCTCGTGCGGGAGGAGCTGGAGCACGGAGCGGCCGACGACGCCTTCCCGCTCACACCGGCTCGGATCGTCGCCGACATCCGTGAGGCGATGAGTCGGGAAGATGTCGTCCTCTGCGACACAGGAGCGGCAAAGATGTGGATGGCTCGGCTCTACCCCACGTACGCGCCCAACACGTGTCTGATCTCGAACGGACTCGCGACGATGGCGTTCTCCCTCCCGGGTGCGTTCGCCGCGAAGCTCGCGTTCCCCGAACGGAAGGTGCTCGCCGTGATGGGTGACGGGGCGTTCCTGATGAGCGCGGCGGAGATCGAGACCGCTGTGCGCGAGCGCGTCCCCATCGTGACCCTCGTGTGGGTGGACGGGGGGTACGGGCTGATCGGGTGGAAACAGGACATCCACTTCGGGAGGCGGGCGGCGGTCTCCTTCGACAATCCGGACTTCGTGCGTTACGCGGAGAGCTTCGGGGCTCGCGGCTACTCGATCCGGGCGGCCGGGGAGCTGCTGCCGACACTCCGGAAAGCGCTGGATGACGATGCGGTCTCCGTGATCGCCTGCCCCGTGGACTACCGCGAGAACGCGCGGCTCGTTGAGCGGCTGGGAGCGCTCGAAGAGCCCATGTGACGTTGAACGTTGCTCCACGGTTCCGCCGGTACCATAGGGAAACGCCCTCAGAAGACCGAAGGATCAAGCGTGCCGGTACTCGACAAGATCGCCAACCTCGGCGAAGGTCGCAAACTCAAGAACCTGGCCGATCTCGCGAAGCTCGTGAACACCTACGAGCCCGAGGTCGAGGACCTGAGCGAGGACGAGCTTAGGGCCAACACCGTCGCGTTCAAGGAGCGCGTCGCGAACGGCGAGCCGCTCGACGATCTCCTACCGGAGGCGTTCGCCACGGTCCGGGAAGCCGCGCGCCGGACGATCGGGCAGCGCCATTTCGACGTGCAGCTGATGGGCGGGGCAGCCCTGCATCAGGGAAACATCGCCGAGATGAAGACCGGTGAGGGGAAGACGCTCGTCTCGACCCTCCCCGGCTACCTGAATGCTCTCGAGGGCAAGGGCGTCCACATCGTGACGGTCAACGACTACCTGGCCAAGCGCGACTCCGAGTGGATGGGCGGGATCTACCGCTTCCTCGGGCTCAACGTCGGGCTGATCCAGGCCTCCATGACCCCCCAACAACGCCGGCCGGCCTACGCGGCCGATATCACGTATGGCACGAACAACGAGTTCGGATTCGACTACCTGCGCGACAACATGGCGATGCGGCTGGAGGAGTGCGTCCAGCGGGGGTATCGCTACGCGATCGTGGACGAGGTCGACTCGATCCTGATCGACGAGGCGCGGACGCCGTTGATCATCAGCGGGATGGTCGCTGACTCCGCCAAGTGGTACCAGACCTTCGCCAGGATCGCGCCCCGGCTCTCGATCGACGAGGACTACGAGGTCGAAGAGGCCAAGTACCAGGTGGCCGTCACCGAGCAGGGCGTCGCGAAGGTCGAGGAGCTGCTCAACATCGAGAACCTCTACGACAGCTCCAACACGATGCTGGTGCATCACCTGCACAACGCGCTCCGCGCGAAGGAGCTCTACAAGCGCGACGTGGCCTACGTGGTCCAGAACGGCGAGGTCAAGATCGTCGACGAGTTCACCGGCCGCGTCCTGGAGGGTCGCCGGTACTCGGAAGGGCTCCACCAGGCGATCGAGGCGAAGGAAGGCGTGAGGATCAAGGAGGAGAACCAGACCCTCGCAACCATCACGATCCAGAACTACTTCAAGATGTACGACAAGCTCGCCGGCATGACCGGAACGGCCAAGACCCAGCTCACCGAGTTCGAGGAGACCTACAAGATCGGCGTCGTCGAGATCCCGACGAACCGCCAGATGATCCGGGACGACAAGCAGGACCTGATCTACAAGAGCGAAGACGAGAAGTGGGACGCGGTCGCCGACGACATCATCCAGCGGAACGAGCGTGGTCAACCGATCCTCGTCGGCACGGTGTCGATCGAGAAATCCGAGCGGCTCTCGGGTGTGCTGAACCGCCGCGGGATCCAGCACAACGTGCTCAACGCCAAGAATCACGAGAAGGAGGCCATGATCGTGGCCCAGGCCGGTCGGAAGGGGTCGGTCACGGTCGCGACGAACATGGCCGGGCGCGGTGTCGACATCCTGCTCGGCGGGAACCCCGAATACCTGGCTCGCCAGGAGATGGCGGCGCGCGAGTTCGACAACGACCGGTATCTGCTCTTCGAGATGGACGAGGAAGAGCGGGCCGCCTACGAGGCCGAATACGAGCCGATCCTGACCAAGTTCCGGGCTCAGACGGACGCGGAACATGACGAGGTCGTGGGGCTGGGCGGGCTCTACGTGCAGGGGACCGAGCGTCACGAATCCCGGCGGATCGACAACCAGCTGCGCGGCCGGTCGGGCCGCCAGGGCGATCCGGGCGAGTCGCTGTTCTACCTATCGCTCGAGGACGACCTGATGCGGATGTTCGCCTCCGATCGCGTCGCGGCGATCATGAACCGGTTCAAGTGGCCCGAGGGTGAGCCGATCGAGGCCAAGATGGTCACGCGAGCGGTGGAGAGCGCCCAGAAGCAGATCGAGGAACGCAACTACGAGCTCCGGAAGAACGTCCTCAAGTACGACGAGGTGATGAACGGCCAGCGCGCGGTGATCTACGGAGAGCGCCGCAAGATCCTCGAAGGCTACGACCTCAAGGAACAAGCGCTGGGCTTCGTCGAGGACGTCATCGCCGACGTCGTCGCTTCCTGGTGCCCGCCCGACACCTATCCGGAGGACTGGGACCGCGAGGCGCTTCTGGTCGCGCTCGGGGAGTTCTTCCCGGTCCGGAGCTCGGTTGCGGACATCGAAGACGTGCGTGACGTGGCGGAGCTTCAGGCGCGCTTCGTGCAGGAGGCCGAGGAGGCGTACGAGGCCAAGGAGGCGGTGATCACGCCCGAGGTCATGCGCGAGCTCGAGCGCGTCGTGCTGCTTAACATCACCGACACGAAGTGGCGTGAGCACCTGTACGAGATGGACTATCTCCAAGAAGGGATCCACCTGCGTTCGTACGCCCAGCGGGATCCCCTCACCGAGTATCAACGCGAGGCGTTCATGATGTTCGATGAGCTCACGGAGTCGATCCAGGAGGACTTCGTGAAGTACATCTACCGGGTCGAGCTGGTGCGGCAGGATCAGCCGCCGGCGCCGGCGGCGACCCGGGTCCAGCGGGTGCAGGAGAACCGGGACGAGGTCGCCGCCGGCGCCGGCGGCGCGGGCCAGGCTCCCCGAGAGGGCGGCCAGGCCGGCAACCCGCAGCAGGCCTTCAGCGACAAGGTTCCACGGAACGCGCCGTGTCCGTGCGGCAGTGGCAAGAAGTACAAGAAGTGCCACGGCGCCGCGGCGTAGCCGCCGTCACAGCGAACGGCGCATGAGGACGGCGGGGTTCTCTTCGTCCCAGATGTCCAGCTCCGCGATCGGCTCGAACCCGTTGGCCAGGTAGAAGTCTCGCGTCTCCGCGTAGGGCGCGTACGCGGCGCGTTCGGAAAGCGTCTTCACGTCCAACCGATGGACCCGTTCCTCCTGCAGACGCTCGATCAGCGCGCCCAGGAGCGAGCGGCCGATGCCATGGCGACGGAGATCCGCTCGCACGGCCATCCACGTGATCTCTGCGACGCCGCGTTCGCGGTCCTGCGTCCAGGTGAGGAAGCCGGTGACGCCGATCTCGTCCGTCGCGACGAGACCGGCGTGCGAGCGGACCGCGATTGCGCAGTCACGGATGCCCTGCTGGTTCCCGAACCACTCGGGCAATCCGGCGACGATCGCGTCGCACGCCGCTGCATCGTGCGGTTCGAGCTTCCGGACGGCTGCGACCATGGCGGAGAAGCGTACGGCCCGTAGACTCGCACGACATGAGCGAGCACACCGAGCGGCTACGAGCCATCGCCGAGCGCGTCGAGGCTGCAAGGGGGTTCCTTTGACGTCGACGGCAAGCGCGCCCAGATGGTCGAGCTCCAGCAGCAGGCTTCCGATCCGTCCCTCTGGGATGATCCCGCGCACGGCCAGCAGGTCACGTCCAAGCTCGCGCGGCTGACCGCCGAGGTCGATCGCTATGACGCATTGCAGCGCAGGCTCGGTGACGCGACCGCCATCGACGAGCTGCTGACCGGATCGACCGACCCCGATCTTCAGCACGAGCTCGAGCAGACGATGGCCGCGCTCGAGGTCGACCTCGAGAAGGTGGAGCTCGCGGCGCTCCTGTCCGGTCCGTACGACGCCCACGATGCGATCGCCACGGTGCAGGCGGGCGCTGGGGGGACGGAGTCCATGGATTGGGCCGACATGCTGCTTCGTATGTACACGCGGTGGGCGGAGCAGGAGAGCTTCAAGGTCGAGGTCGACGAGGTGCACTACGGCGACGAGGCGGGGATCAAGTCCGCAACCTTCACGGTGCACGGACCCAACGCGTACGGACTGCTATCTGCGGAGCGTGGGGTCCACCGACTGGTCCGAATCAGTCCCTACGACGCGCAGAAGCGACGCCACACCTCCTTCGCGTCGCTCGACGTGATCCCGGCGTTGGACGAATCGGAGGCCGAGGAGATCGAGATCGACGAGCAGGACCTTCGGATCGACGTGTATCGCTCCAGCGGCCCCGGCGGCCAGGGGGTCAATACCACGGATTCCGCCGTCCGGATCACGCACCTCCCGACCGGGATCGTCGTCGCGTGCCAGAACGAACGGTCGCAGCTCCAGAACAAGGCGACCGCGATGAGCATCCTGAAGGCTCGGCTCGCCGACCTGGAGCGCCGCAAGCACGAGGAGCACATGAACCAGATCCGCGGCGAACGGAAGGCCGTCGACTTCGGCTCCCAGATCCGGTCGTACGTACTGGCCCCGTACCAGATGGTCAAGGATCACCGCACGAACGTCGAGGTCGGGGACCCGCAGCGGGTACTGGCCGGGGATCTCGATCGCTTCGTCGAGGCGGAGCTCCGGCGGCGCGCCTCCGGATGAAGCGGATAGATCGCGAACCTCCACAGAAGCGCGAGGACCCTCTGATAGGGTGGGTCGACCCCGCATCCTTCCCCATAACGCAACAACATGATCAGCCTCCAGAACGTCACCAAGACGTACAAGAACGGTGTGACTGCCCTCGAATCGGTCTCGATCGAGATCGAGAAGGGCGAATTCGTCTTCGTCGTTGGTCCATCGGGCTCGGGCAAGTCCACGACCCTCCGGCTGCTGCTCAGGGAAGAGGAGCCGTCCGCGGGCGAGGTGTTCGTCGCCGGGAAGAACGTCGTGCGGCTGTCATCGCTCGGAGGGATCCCCAAGCTCCGGCGGAACATCGGCTGCGTCTTCCAGGACTTCAAGCTGCTCCAGGACAAGACCGTCTTCGAGAACGTCTCGTTCGCCTTGGAGGTGATCGGGAAGCCCAAGCACGTGATCGACGCGCGGGTGCCCGAGATCCTGGACTACGTGGGCCTGGGGGAGAAGCTCAACAACTATCCCGACGAGCTCTCCGGCGGTGAGCAGCAGCGCGTCTCGATCGCGCGCGCGTGCGTCAACCGACCGCTGGTGCTCCTCGCCGACGAGCCGACCGGCAACCTCGACCCGAACACGAGTGTCGACATCATGCGGCTCTTGGACAAGGTCAACAAGATCGGGACGACCGTGGTTATGGCGACCCACGATCAGGCGATCGTGGATGCCATGCGCAAGCGCGTGATCGAGCTCGATCGCGGCAAGGTCGTTCGGGATCAGTCTCGAGGGGTGTACTCCTAAGGCCGTGCGACGGATCGAGTTCTACTTCCGCGAGACCGCGGCCGGGATCCGCCGGAACGGGATCATGGCGTTCGCCGCCATGTCGACGGCGTTCATCGCGTTGTTCCTGTTCGGGCTGGCGTTGATCATCGCTCGCGAGATCAACCTGGTGATCGAGGCCGTGACCGGGAACGTCCAGGTCGCCGTCTACCTCAGCGACCCGGTCAGACCCGAGACCGTGACCCGGCTCCAGACCGAGCTGCAGCAGCTCCCCGCGGTCGCATCCGTCGAGTACGAGAACAAGGACGAGGCGTGCGCCCGGGCGAAGAAGCTCTTCGAGAGCAACCCGGCGATCACCGAGAACGTCCCGTGTGAGGTCTACCCCGCGTCGTTCCGTGTGACCCTGGCGGACACCTCGCAATACGGTCAGATCACCGCGAGGCTGGCGTGCGAACCCGATCCGACGACCCACGACATCACGTGCTCGGAGCCGGGCGTGCTCAAGGTCCTCGATTTCCGCGACATCCTCGACCGCCTGTCCGCCATCACACGAGTGCTCCGCAACGGCGTCCTGTTCATCGCCGTGATCATGCTGGTCAGCGCGACCGTCCTCGTTGCCAACACGCTCCGCATGGGGATGTTCGCGCGTCGCAAGGAGATCGGGATCATGCGCCTCGTCGGTGCCACGAACTGGCGGATCCGTGTGCCGTTCCTGATCGAAGGGTTAGTGGAAGCGCTCGTCGGCGCCGCCCTCGCGATCATCACGTTGTTCCTCGTGAAAGTGTTCGTCGTCGACCAGCTGCGAGGAAGGATCGTGTGGCTGCCGCTGATCCGCAACGGCGACGTGCTGGCGATCACGCCATGGATACTGATAGCCGCCGCCGGCGTCGCGATCGTCGCGGGCACGATCGGCATCCGCCGCTTCCTCGACGTGTAGCCTCCCGGCCATGGGCCGGCAGGACGAGGGCGAGAAGATCGTCGCCAGCAACCGGCGCGCGCGACACGACTACGAGCTGCTCGAGCACTTCGAGTGTGGCATCCAGCTCACGGGTGACGAAGTGAAGTCGCTCCGGGAGGGGCGGGCCTCGCTGGTCGACTGCTACGGCCGCGTACGGGGGAGCGAGGTGTGGCTCGAGGGCCTGCACATCCCGCCGTATGAGCAGGGAGACAAGCGCACGCATCTGCCGCTCCGGCCGCGCAAGCTGCTCCTGCACCGGCGGGAGATCGACCTGATCGCTCGCGAGGTCAACGAGAAGGGACTGTCCCTCGTCCCGCTCCGCATCTACTTCACCCACGGGATGGCGAAGGTCGAGGTCGCGCTGGCTCGCGGGAAGCGGAAGTACGAGAAGCGGCAGTCCATCGCGAAGCGCGAAGCGCAGCGCGAGATGGAGCGTGCGGCTGGCAGGAGGCACTAGCCCGTCAGCCGAACACGTCGGCGAGCCAGTCGACGAGCGGGGTGACCTTCCGGAACTGGGCCGCGCAGAACGAGGGGAACTTCGCGGTCGCCGCCTCCGGCGGCAGGGGCAGATCGCGACCCGCGTGGACGCCGTCGCGCCGGAGGAGCGCTGCGCGGGGATGGTCCGGCGGGTAGCCGCTGGGCACGCGCTTGTAGCGCTCGCCGCCGACGTCGTATCCGGCTCGCTCCAACTTGGTCACCACGCGGGCCAGGTCCGTACCCGACCCGCCGTCGTCCACGGCCTCCCGGTATCGCTGGAGGTCGTGCTTGTCCAGCATGTGCATCCCCCCTCCCAAGATGAGGGTCTTGGGGGTCAGGCGGAACCAGTAGCCATTCGGACCCTTCTTCTCGCCTCCACGCCAGAACCACAGGTCGAGGTGGTCCTTGTAGGGACGCTTGTCCTTGGCGAAGCGGATATCGCGGTTGATCCGCATCACGGACGCCCCGATCTTCGGCACGGCCTGCGTATCGGGGGCGAACCGGCGAAGGAGCGGCCCGATCGCCTCGACGAAGGCCATGGCGGGCTCGAGCAGGTGTTCCTGATAGTCGTCGTAGTGGTCGTGGAACCACTCCTTGGAGTTGTTGCGCCCGAGATCCTTGAGGAACGTCGTGGTCGGGCCGAACCCCTCGAAGCTCATGTCGTGACTCTACGCCGCCCGACCGACACCGATGGCCCCGTATACTTGGAAGCACAACTGCATATGGGGGTGTACTGGTTTCGACTCGGACGGATAGCCGTCTGGGTGAAGCGGGCCGTGATCCCGGATGTCACGTTAAACGCCGGACCAACACAAGCGCCAACGACGAGTTCGCGCTCGCTGCCTAGTCTCTAGGTAGCCGCCCGCCCCGTGTGCCTGCGGTCGGGGTACGGGCGTCACTGAGCAGGCTCACCGCGAGGGTTCCGCCTGGGGGCCACCGCGGAACATCGCACCCGGGCTGGCCGAGGGGCCTTCCGCCGGTGGAGACCCCGAGGTGAGATCCATACGCCGGCTGCGCCCGGAGAAGCCCCAGATGGTCGCCCGAGCACGCGGGTTCGAATCCCGCCACCTCCAAGAGCGTTGCAGGGCATGGAGTCGCGATGCAGCGTTGTTGGGGGTGCCTAGCTGAACCCCTTATAGCGGGCCATGATTTCCTTCGCCCATGTCACCGCGTCCGCAGCCCTGATGCCAGATGGCTGGGGTCGGACCCAAAGTTCCAGATCCTCGGGCGAGTTGTCATCGCGGATCCCGTTCCTGTGGTGGACACTTTCGTCAGCGAACAGCATCCGACCGAGCTTCGCCTCCATCACGAGGACGTGTTCGAAGACGTATCCCTGCGTTCGCGCCCTCGGATGGTCCGGCATCCTCACCATGAGGTACCCAGCGTGGTGCTTGGTCCGGCCGCCCTTCCAGTTGTGATTCGCTGATCCCGCTTGGCCTCCCCGCAACCAGCAAGCCCAGCACGAGCTTGACTTGACCTGCTTCGGGTCCCCGCATGCGCACTGGTCTCGGGACCGGCAGGTCGGGCAGTCGTGATGCCGACTGGACGGCCGAAACTCGCGACCGCACGTTCTGCACGTTCGCACGCGGATGATGATCGCGCCCATCCAAGGCCACGTCTGTGGCCCCTGTCTCGCTCCCACGAACCTTCCTCAGCTGGCGGCTATGCCACTTCGAGCTCTCCACCACGGTTTCCATGGGATCGATGAGGGATGCTCGGGTCTTCTCGCTCGCGGATCTTCGTGTCCCTCCTCCCAGGAAGCGGATCCCACGGAGAGATTCGCTGAGCAGCCTGGGTCATCAGGGGATCGAGGCTTTCGGCATCTGCAAGGACGGAGGTCTTCCCGGCGGGTAGCGTCTCCCCATGGCGGATTTCGTGGTCCGAGAGTGGCGGCTCGACCCGTACGATGGGGATCAGGCGCCGCTCCATATCCATCATGCAGGCGAGGAAGCCTTCATCTGTCTCGACGGCGAGTTCGAGGTCCTCGTGGACGGTGTCCGGGAGCGCGTCGCTCCGGGTCAGTTCTTCGTCGTGCAACGCGGCTCCCAACACACCTTCGCGGCGCGCAGCGGCGCGCATATCCTCGCCGTGATGAACCCGGAGATCGCCGAGCTGGTCGACGGACTCCACGCGGATCTGTCCGCCGACGAGCTGTCGGCGTTGTGGAGCCGTTGCCGATCGTCGCTGGCCTAGGAGGATCAGGCCACCGACAGCTCGCCGGCCATCCCGAGCGCGTGATGGAAGCTGCAGAAGTACTCGACCGTCCCGGTCTGCGGGAACGTGACCTTCATCTCCTGCGACGCGCCCGGCTGGATCGTGACGTTCACGTTCATCGAGGTGATCGAGAAATTGTGCGGCACGGACCCCTCGTTCTTGATCTCCAACGTGATGGATTGCCCAGCGGAGCCCTGCAGGATCGTCGGGTTGAAGTAGTAGCCGCTGCTGTCGTTGTCGGCTTCGATCTCGAACGTTGACTTGCCGGTCGCGTCCTGCGTCCCGTGATCGTTCGCCTGGTCCTGGCCGATCGTGATCTTGTTCGAGCCCGAGCTGGAGCCGCTCGCCGAAGAGCTGTTGGACGAGCAAGCTGCCAGCGTGATGAGGGCCGCCGCGGCGGCGCTGAGCAGAACGAAGTTCCGTGTTGTCATGGATCTCTCCCTCCGTTAGCCGGTTCGAGGTTCTACGGGCGGGGAAGGCGCCCGGTTCATGCCGGGTGGATGGCTCCCGTGGCCACGACGGTGCCATCCGGCGTGGTGATCGTCAGGCGATCGTACCCACTCAGATCGTCGCCCGTGACGAGCCAGGTATGCGCCTCGCCGTCGCTGACCCGCAGCGGGGGCAACGCCAGCGCTTGGCCGTCAGTGCCGATCAGCGTCGCGGTGGCGTCGCCGCTGTACCCCGGCGACTTCACGAACACGATCGCCCAGGAACTCCACCCCTTGGAGGCGTCTCCCTCGTACACGAGCACCCGTCCATCGAAGGAAGAGCCGCCGGTCGGATGGAGCTGCCCGATGCTGAACTCCTTGCCGCCGAGCGTCGTGAGCAGGCTCGTGTAGCTCGTGGCGTCGGCGGTTGCGACCGAGGCCCGGTGGGCCTGGGTCGCGCCGTACGCGACCGAAGCGGCGATGAGGACGACCACCGCGGCAGCCGCGACCGCTCGCCACGGCGAGCGGTCGCGCGACCGCTGCGTCGCCGCGGGCGAGCGTCCGGCGTCTTCCCACTCCTCGTCGAGCGTGCGGAGGACGCGCCCCCGAAGATCGGCCGGCGGCTCCCGGTCGTGCACCGCACGGTAGAGCGTCGCGACCCCATCCTCGAGCTTCATCCGCTCCTCGCGGCAGGCGCTGCACCCCCGGAGGTGCCGGCGGACCTCGAGGTCCTCCGGCCCCTCGAGGGTGCCGAGCAGGTGCTCGGGGAGCAGTTCCCGTACCTCGTCACACGTCATGGTCTGCATCCTTCGCCATCTCGTCGCGCAGACGGAGCAACGCGGCCCGGATCCGCGTCTTCACGGTGCCCTGGGGGATGCCCTCGAGCGCGGCCACTTCGGCGGTCGTCCGACCGCCGAAGTACGCGAGCTCGAGGGCGGAGCGCTGCTCCGGCGAGAGCACCGACATGGCCCGGCGCGCGCGCGCCGACAGATCCGCGACCGCCGCGCGCTCGTCCGGGAGCGGCTCGGGATCATCTTCGGGCTGGACCCCGATCGCCTGCAGCGAACGGGATTCGAGCACGCGACGCCGCAGGCTGTCGATCGCGAGCGACCGCGCGGTGAGCAAGACCCACGTCTCGAGCCGCCCACGTTGTGGGTCGTATCGCTCCGCGGTTCTCCACAGCTTCACGAAGGTGTCCTGCACCAGATCCTGCGCCGCCTGGTGGTTGCCCAGCATCACCACGCCGAGCCCGTAGATCCTCGAGGCGAACCGGTCGAAGAGCGTGCCGGCAGCGCGCTCCTCGCGGGCGGCGAACTCCGCCATGAGCGCTGCATCGGATCCCGGATCGTCGACCTTCACCCTCAGCACGGTACTCCGTGGGTGTACGGACGGGGTGGCAGAACGGTTCTCCCGGAGCCCGTCGGCGTCGGGCGGTAGCCTCTGGCCGCGATGCCACAGGTGCCCCAGATTCCGCGACGCCGTCGATGACCGAGCCCGTCCTCGTTTCGCGAAGGAAGGCGCGGCACCTCGCCGTGATGGGCCAGCTCCTCGACGCACCTCGATCCCGTTCGATCGAGGACGCCGTGCGAAACCTGGGCGAGGTCCAGATCGACCCGACCTCGGCGGTCGCCCGGACGGAGCAGCTCGTCCTGTTCAGCCGGCTCGGTCGACGCTTCCGCGTCGCGGAGCTCGAACGGCTGCTGTGGCGCGATCGGGCGCTCTTCGAGTACTGGGCGCACATCGTGCCCACGGCCGACCTCCCGATCCACCGGATCTCGATGCGGCGGTATCCCCACGGGACCCGGAAACGCCGGGAGTACGTGCGAGACTGGCTCGAGGCCAACGACGCCTTCGTGCGCTACGTGATCGGCGAACTGCGACGCCGAGGTCCGCTCCGGGCGAGGGACCTGGAGAACCGCGCGGCCGAAGGGTGGCATACCGGCGGCTGGAACGACGAAGGCCAGAACGTGCCCATGCTGCTCGACATCCTGTGGCTGCAGGGCCGAGTGATGATCGTGGGCCGCGACGGTCAGCAACGCATCTGGGATCTGGCGTCCCGCTCGCTCCCGCGCGTGCCTTCCCGCCCCGCGTCCGAGATCGCCACGGAGCTCGTCGACCGACAGCTGCGAGCTCGCGGTCTGGAGCGGTTGGACCGGATCGGCACCCTCTTCGACGGGCCCGCTCCGATGAGGGAGGGCGCGATCCGTCGGCACCTGCACGACGGACTGATCGTGCCGATCGAGGTCGAGGGTCTTCCGGGTCGATGGGTCGCCCACCGCGATCTGTTGGACAGGACCTTCCGTGGCCGCACGACGCTCCTGTCGCCCTTCGACGACCTGATCTCGGATCGCGAGCGCACGGAGCGGCTCTTCGATTTCCGGTTCCGCCTGGAGATCTACGTGCCGAAGGCGAAGCGCGAGTTCGGATACTTCGTCCTTCCGATCCTCCGCGGGGACCGACTGGTCGGGCGGATCGATCCCGTGTTCGATCGGAAGGCCGGGGTGTTGCGTGTGAATGCGCTGTACGCCGAATCAGGTGCGACGCCGGCCGACGGGGCTGCAGCTCGGCACACCATCGAGGAGCTCGCCGCGTGGCTCAAGGCTACGGAGATCGCGTGGCCGACGTTCCCCCCGGCGTGGAGGTAGCAGAAGCGCGCCACCGGATGTCAGCGTCCATCGCTAGTGCGTGCCCGCGCTCGCCGCGTCCGGGACCATCCGATCCCGCTCGAAGCGATCCGGTGCGAACGGCGCGAGCAGCTCGGGCGTCCGACCGGTGGCGACGAGTTCAGCCATCGTCCGACCGAAGATCGGCGAGCCCTTGAACCCCCAGGTTCCCATCCCGGCCATCAGGAAGAACCGGGGGACCTCGGTCTCGCCGAGGATCGGGGACGAATCGGGCGTCATGTCGCAGAGGCCCGCCCATTGCCGCATCGCGCGTGCCCGCGCCATGAAGGGCAAGATCTGGATCGAGCGCTTGGCCGCTTCGGAGAGGAAATCGAACGTGGAGCGGGTCGAATACGTGTTGTACGGGAGTATCTCCGCCCCGACCAGCAGTTCGCCGCGCGCGGTCTGCGAGATGTAGACGTACAGATCCATCGATGACACCAGCCCGTCGAGGTCGTGACGGTAGGGCTCCGTCACGAAAGCTTGGAGCGGATGCGTGCTGATGGGGAGCTTGAGGCCGGCCATCCCGGCGACGATCGAGGTCCACCCCGCGACGGCGGAGATGACGGCGCCGGCCTCGATCGGACCGGCCGCTGTCATGATCCCCGTGCAACCGTCCCCGTCCGCGCGGATCCCCGTGACGCCTCGGCCTTCGTGGACGTGGACGCCGAGGCGCGATGCCGCCGACGCGTACCCCCACACGACCGAGTCGTGACGCGCCGTGGCTCCTGGCGGGTGATAGGACGCCCCGAGCACCGGGAACGAACCCCCACCGGTGAGGTCGACGAGCGGGTTGATGCGCGCGATCTCCTCGGGTGTCACCACCTCGGTCTGCACGCCGTAGGCCTGGTTCAGCAGCGACTTGTCCCGCTCGACCTCGAGCGAATCGGTCGTGTGGCAGAGATCCAACTCACCCTGCGTCGAGAACTGGATGTTGAAGTCGAGCTCCTGGCTGAGCGTGCGCCAGATGCCTAGGCTCGCCTTGTACAACGGGACGTTCTCAGGGGTGTTGTAGTTGGCGCGAACGACCTGCGTGTTCCGCCCGGACGCGCCGGCGCCGATGTAGCCGGCCTCGAAGACCGCGACGTCGCGGATCCCGTGACGCGCCGCGAGGTTGTACGCGAGCGACAGCCCGTTCACCCCGCCCCCGATGATCACGACGTCGTATCGACCTTTCAGCTCGGCTTGCCGGAGGAACACGCGCCGGCGGAAGAGCCCGGTCATGGGGTGGGTACCCTCCACTCGCGCGTCTCGAGCCGCCCGGTGGCTCCGAGCGCCTTCGTGACTCGATCGAGCAGATGGGCTTCCCACATCGACGGAGCAAGGATGAGCACCTGCTCGTCGTCTGCGATGACCTTGGCAGGGACGTGGACGACCTCCCCCTGCGTGAAGCCAGCGTCGGGTAGCTCCAGCCGAGAGAGGAGGCCGAAGCTCGACCGAGCGCCGCCGCCCGCGACCATGATCGTCGCCCAGCCGTCCGTCGTGTCGATCACGAGGGCGTCTGGGTCGAGGGTGGCCAGACGCGTGGATACCTCCCGGACGACCTCATCCGTGACCTGCGGGACGCTCAGCAACATCAGCTCGTCGTCGGCGGTCCGGCAGCCGAAGGCGCGTCCCGGTACGACCAGCCCATCCAGCGCCCCCGCGCCTGCCGATGCCGTGACCACGCCGACCAGGGTGCGCCTGATCTCAAACACGGAGCCTGGCCCCCTCCGGGTCGTAGAAGGGGGTCGGCACGACGGTGGCGACGGCGTGGCCCGCGATGAGCTCGGTCGGGAACGATCCGTCCACGGCGCGCACCCAGCCGAGCGCGATCGTCCCTCGGGCGGCCTCGGAACGCGCGCACGACGTCACCCGCCCGACGACACGGCCGCCCACCAGGAGGGGGACCCCTCGTCGCGGCTCGCCGTCGATCCGGAGTCCTACCAGGGTGCGTTCCAGCGGCAGCGCCCCCATCCGCTCCAGCGCGCGCTTCCCGACGAAGTCCGGCTTGTCCATCGCGACGGCCCACTCCAGGCCGAGCTTCGCCGGATGGTCGTCGGGCAACGTGTCCTGTCCGAGGTAGAGGTGAGCCTTCTCCAGCCGGAGGACGTCGAGGGCGCCCAGCCCGAAGGGCTGGGCGCCCTCCACCTGGCCGGCCTCGAGCAGCGCGTCGTAGAGCGCGGGACCGCGTGAGCGGTCGTGGTGGAGCTCGTAGCCGACCTCGCCGACGAAGCCCACACGGACCGCACGACAGGGCACGTCTGCGACCGTGATGTCGGCGTGCCGCATGTGCGGGAGGGCCTCCGCGCTCACGTCGTCGCCGGTGAGCCTCCCGAGGATCGCGCGGGCTTTCGGACCGGCGACGAGGATGGCACCGAGCTGCGCGGTCTGATCGAGCAGGTGGACGTGGAGGCGCCAGCGGTCGATCCAGTCGCGGAGCCATGCCTCCATCGCGGGGGCGCGCCCGGAGGTCGTGCAGAGGTAGAAACGGCCGCTGTCGAGGGCGGCCAAGAGACCGTCGTCGATCACGTAGCCGGCCTCGTCGAGCGCGACGAGGTAGCGTGAGCGGCCCGGCTCCAGGTCGCGGACACGGATCGGGAATACCCGGTCCAGCAGCTCCGCGGCGTCTCGCCCGGCGACCAGGAACTTCCCCAAGGTGCCGACGTCCATCAGCCCGGCCCGGTGACGGACGGCGCGGATCTCCTCGTCGATGGCATCGAAGGTGGTCGGTCGCGACCACGAACCGCTGCGCTCCATCCGCGCGCCCAGCCCGAGATGGCGGTCGTGGAGGGAGGTCCGCTGCTCGATCATCTCGTCGACCCCGGCGGCCAGGTCTTCCAGCACGAGCGGGCGCGCGGGCGGACGCGACGTGGTGCGAGCGCCCGCGGTGGCGACCGCGTCCGCCCGCGCGCCCGCGAACGCAGCCAGGAGTCGCCCGCACACGGCCCCCTGACACGGGCCCATCGTCGCCGTCGTGTAACGCTTGAGGATCTCCGACGAGCGCCAGCCTTCGTCCCACGCCTGTTGGAGGTCGTGGAGGCTCACGTCCTCGCACAGGCAGACGTAGCCCTCGTCTCCCACGGGGACCGTCGGCACGTCGCTCGGAGCTTCGTCGTGACCGTTCGCCGCCCGTCTGCCGCTCGCCTCGGCCTCCTCGAGCGAGCAACCCGGGATCGCGACGTCGCCGGCGCCGGCCACCTCCTGATCCGTGCCCATCCGGAGCAGGGCGTCGCGGGGCGCCCACCCGAGCGAGAGCACGAGCGTGTCGCACGTGATCCGCTCGCGGCCGCTCGGGGTCCCGAGAGTCACCGCGAGGATCCTGCCGTTCCCCTCCGCCGCGATGACAGGGCCATCGTGGATCAGCACCTCCATGCCGGCGCTCCGGAGCGCGGCCGCCGAGGCACGTCCCTCGTCCGTGGTGGCGACGACGACCGCGCGGCGACCGGGCGCCACCCCGTGCCGGATGCTGAGCAGCGCTGCGCCCCGCGCGAGGAAGACGCCCGGCAGGTCGTTCCCGGGGAAGACCGCGTGCGCCTCGACGGCTCCCGTCGCTGCGACCACGCGACCGGCCTCGACGTGCAGTACCTCGGCGGGACCGACCACGGGCACGAACGGTCCTTCGTAGAGGCCGACCGCGGTGTGATGCTCGAGGATCTCCGCTCCCGCGGCCCTCGCCTCCGCCGCGAGCGTCTGGATCCGCTCGCGCACGCGGGCGTCCCAGGCCGTCGCCCCGAGACGACGTTCCTCGACGAGCACGACCCTGGATCCGGCGGCCGCCGCTTCCGCCGCCGCGGCCAACCCCGCGACCCCGCCCCCGACGACCAACAGATCGACGTGCAGGGCACGCGCCGGTCTCGCGCTCGCCGGCCGGCCGATCGGCAGATGTCCCACCCCGGTCGCCCGGCGGATCGCCCGCTCGGCGAGCCCCCAGACGAACCGCGGCCGGATGAAGGTCTTGGAGTAGAAGCCCACGGGGAGGAAGCGGTGGAGCCGATCCGTTACGTGGAGCAGGTCGCGTTCGGCCGAGGGCCAGCCCGACTCCCGGACCACGACCTGCCCATCCCGCGCGTCCGTCATGCAGGCGCGCACGCCGGGATCGCCGTCCACGTTCACCATGCAGTTCGGGCAATCGCCCGTCACGCACCAGAGCCCGCGCCGGCGGTGGTACTTCAGCGACCGCGTGAAGGTCCGGACGTCTGCGCGGTACAACGCGGAGGCGACGGTGTCGCCCGGTTCGACGGTGACCCGTCGCCCCTCGAACCGGAGGCCATCAGCCACCGGACGGGGTCACGCCCGGCTCGATCCGGTTCGTCACGGTGTCGCGCGTGAGGGTCACCCAGCGCCGGCACCCGGATGCGTGATACCAGCGCTCCCGCTGGGGCCCAGGCGCGTTCTCTCGCAGGTAGACCCGCGCGAAGTCCTCGACGTCGGGGGAAGGGAGCGCCCGGAGCTCTCCGCCGAACGTGAATTCCTCCTGGGGCCGCAGACCGCAGCGCGGGCAAGGAACCAGCAGGCTCATCGCCGGGCCCGACCGCGATCGCGAAGCACCTGGTGCGCCGCGTTGTAGCCGGGGGCTCCGGTCACGCCTCCACCCGGGTGCACGCCGGCTCCGCACAGGTAGAGGCCCTCGATCGGGGTGCGGTAGGCCGACCACCCTGGGACCGGCCGCATGAAGAAGAGCTGCTGGATGTTGAGATCACCGTGGAAGATGTTGCCCTCCGTGAGACCGAAGGTACGCTCGAGGTCGAGCGGCGTCAGCACCTGCATCGCCTCGATCGAGCCGGGGACGTTCGGCGCGTACCGGCCGACGATGTCGATCACGCGCTTCCCCAAGGGTTCGCGGTGATCGTCCCAGGTTCCGGTGCGCAACCGGTAGGGAACGTATTGCACGAAGCACGTCATGACGTGCTTCCCGGCTGGGGCGAGCGTCGGGTCGACGTTCGATGCGACCACGCAATCCACCCAGAGCTCCTCGGGGATGTCGCCCCATTTCGCGATGTCGTACATGCGCTCCGCACCCTCGAGCGTCGGCACGAGCGTCGCGAACGACCGGCGGTTGAGATCGGCGTCGGCGGGCATGCCGTTCCACCGCGGGGCTTCGGTGAGGACCACGTTCAGCTTCGCGCACGGTCCGTCCATCTTGATGGCCTCGACGGATCCGCGGAACCCGTCGGGCAGATCGGTCGGCTCCATGAGGGTCAGGAAGGTGCGCTTGGGATCGGCGTTCGACAGGACGACGCGTGAGGACAGCTCGGTCCCGTCCTGCAGCACGACGCCGTGCACGCGCTCGTCCGTCGTGAGGATCCGCGCGACCGGGGCGTCGACCCGGAGCTCGGCACCCGCCTCCAGCGCCGCCGCAGCCATCGTCTGGGTGATCGACCCCATGCCGCCGATCACGTGGCCGAACCAGCCCTGGACATCGTCGTCCCCCCCGGTGAGCAGGTGGAACAGGAGTCCGATCGCCGTGCCGGGACGGTACGGCGGCGCGTGCATCCCATAGACGTTGTTCGCGAGGAACATCCGCTTGATCGTCTCGGACTCGAAGTGCCGGTCGAGGAAGTCACCGAGCGAACCCGTCAGGAACTCGACCAGATCGGTGATCTCGTCCCCCCGGATCTTCTTCACCCTTCCGTAGACCCGCCGCCCCTCTTTCATCTTGGCCCACCCGCGCGCGTGGACGTCGGGCGGTGGCTCGAGGAAGAAGGGTTGGAGGTACCGGGCGAGCTCCTTGAGCCGGCGGTCGATCCGATCGAACCTGCGCGCGTCGGCCGCGTTCACGAGCGCCCATTCCGCGACGGTCCGCTCATGGTCCGTCCACCACGGCAGCACCGTGCCGTCCTCGAACGCGGCCTGGAGCCCGGGCTCGCACGGGACCATACGCAAGCCGTGTCGCTCCAGATCGAGGTCCCGGATCACCTCGGGTCGCAGCATCGAAGCGATGTACGACGCGGTGGATGCCCTGCAGCCCGGCGCGATCTCCTCGGTGACGCACGCGCCACCGAGGAGATCGCGCCGCTCCAGCACGAGGGTCTTCATGCCCGCTCGAGCCAGGTAGAACGAAGCGGTCAGACCGTTGTGGCCGCCGCCGACCACGATGGCGTCGTAGCGGGTCTCGCTCATGGACCGAACGTCCGGGACACGAAGCCAGGGCCGGACGCGCGGCACCGTACGTGACCCGCCCGGAGGGGGTCAACGCGCACCGGTGACCCGTTGTCAGAGGTTGAGCGATGCCGGCGGGATGCCGGGATCGACATCCTGACCCGTGTAGATCGTGTCCCCGAAGCGTGACACGTCCCACAGGCGGTCGAGCCACGTGGACGCGAAGACGGCGGAGAACTCCGGATCGTCCAGCAGATCCTGTTCGATCGCGTTCCGCGGGACGTACGGTCCGAGGTTCTGCCGGTACGTGAGGTGCCGGATGTGCGCCGCGACGTCATCGAGCGATGCGCCCGCGTCGCGGAGCCCCGGGACGTTCATGTAGACCTCGCTCGGCCAGACGTCCTGCACGACCGAGGTCGGGCCCGCTCCGAACGCCTCTTCGATCGAGCGCGTGAGTTGGATCGGATCGAGCCGCACCCCGTTCACCGCATCGGGCAGGGGACACTGGCCGTGATCCGCGGTGACCATCAGGACGTACTCGCCCGGGTACCGCGCTTCGAGCTCCTCCACCAGCCTTCCGAGCTGCTCGTCGACGGTTCGCAGCATCAGGCCCTCCCAGTCGGAGTACATGTTGTAGACGTGCCCGGTGTAATCCGGCGACTTGTACGTCGTGTAGAGGAGTGACGGACCCTCGGCCCCGATCGGCTCGGAATCGAGCGTCGCGACGAGCAGATCGTGCTGGTACTGCACGACGGGGGGGCTGCAGCAGGGCGATCGACCCCCGCTCGGATCGAACTGCCGGTCCCATCCGGATGAAGTGAGGGACGACTCCTTCGCTGCGAAATCCGTCTGATGCGCCTCGAAGACGTCGAGTCCCGGGACGGTGGCGGGGAGCCTGAAGAGGGCCGGGTTGTGCGGAGCCCAGCTCCCCATCCCTTCGTTCCAGTAGACGCCGACGGGCTTCTCGTCCGCCCCTCGGTTGGGGCCGCCGAAACCGATCATGCCGATGTGCCACACCTGGTAGCCCACCTCACCGACCCACACCCGGTTCCCGCTCGCGTCGGAGTACAGGTCGGCGAGCGTCGGCGCGAGGATGTCCGATGGATCGGCGTTGCCCGGTTCGCGGTACGTCTTCCTCGACCCGCTCGCGTCGGCCCGGATGTTGTGACCGGTGATCCCGTGCGTCCTCGGGAAGGTCCCGGTGCCGATCGTCGCGTGCGCACACGCGGTGATCGACGGGAACGAGCCGGTGAGTGCGTTGCGGTAGTTGGCGCCCTCGCCCATCAGTCTCTTCAGGTGAGGCCACTCGTCGGGCCAGTGCCGAAGGACGTTCCACCCCCCGCCGTCGAAGACGTAGGTGACCACGATCTTCGGGATGCGTCCGGTGACGGAGAGACCCGGGAGCACGCGGCCGTCGCGTCCGCCGGGCCAGCCGTCGAAACCGACCAGCTGGGCGGTCGTCGGTGCGAGGTCGGCGAGCGAGACCCGCTCGGCGGAGTCGGACCGCTGCACGATACCGGGGCCGTACACGACCAGCGGGATCCGCTCCAGGTACATCCACACCGACGCGTGGCTCGTCCTGGGATCCTGCGGAACGAGCGAGAGCGACTCCGCTGCGTAGTTCGCGCTGTTGAACGGGGACACCAGCAGCTGGAGATCGCCCGAGCGCCCCGGGTGATACGCGCGAGCGACGAGTTCCATGTACTCGGCACCCAGATCACTCGCGGCTGCGTCCTGGACCGCCCGCGCATCCGGCCGGGCCAGCGAGGTGGCGACACGGCCGAGCGCGGCGCCTCCCGCCACCCACGTGAGACCACCGAGCCCCGTCCACACGAGGAACCGGCGACGGGACGGGTCGTGGTCGCCACCGAGGTACCCGCGCCCGGCCGCCCATCGGATCACCAGCAGCCCGACGATCCACGTGGCGATCCCCGCGGCGATGCCCGTGATGAGGCTTCCGAGTGCGACGACGACGACGGCCACGGCTCCGCCGAGGAGGGCGAAGGCGATGAGCGAACGAGGGAACCGGGGCGCGGCCACGAAGAACTATCGTGGCAGAAGACGACGCGAGGGACGATGGTGCGCGGGTTGCGTTCTCGTGTCGACCCTCAGGTCCGCTTGCGTGGGAGGTCGAGGAACGGCAGCGGAACGACGGTCGCGGCCACCTTGCCCCGTTCGCCCTCCACGCTGTACTCGACCGATACGCGCGATCCGAGCTTCTCGTGAGCCTTGTCCAGGGAACCGAAGCCGACCATCTTCTTGATCGTCGTCCCCCACGTGATCGAGGTCGCGCGGCCGATCTGCCGTCCTTCCCGGTAGACCGGGACCGGTGATCGGTCCACGAACGGCGAGATCATCGCCGCGAGGCCGTGTTTCGCGAACATCGCCTCGACCCCGGCCCAGTCCAGCTCCAACCCGACGAGGCGCCGCGCCGGACCACCTGCCGCGCGCTCGGCGGCGAGCGCCCGTTTCCCGGTGAAGGCTGCCTCCTTCCCGAACTCCACGAGACGTCCCAGACCGATCTCGAACGGGGAATAGTTCTGTTCGGGACTGATCGCGTGGCGAGCGCTCGTGTACTCGGCATCGATCAGGATCAGCCCGGCTTCCACCCGGGCCACATCGAGCGCCCGGATCCCCGCGGGGAAGATCCCGTACGGCTCGCCCGCCTCGAACACCCCGTCCCAGACGGCGATCGCGCCCGCGACCGGGATCCAGAGCTCGTATCCGCGGTCGCCGGTATAGCCCGTGCGGGTCACGCTCACGTCCACGTCGGCGATCGAGGTCCGTCGGTGGCGGAAGTAACGGACGTCGGTCCAGTCCTCCCCCGTCGCGGCCTCGAGGACCTCTCGGCTCAACCGTCCCTGCAGCGCGAGGGCTGCGAGATCCTCGGTGACATCAGTGACGTCCACGTCCAGCGAGGTCGCGTTCAGCAAGAACCAGCGGTAGCACGGATCAGCGGAGGTCACGCGATACTCGTTCATCGCCAGCCGTGTCACCGTGCCGTCGTCGAGGACCTTCCCGTCCTCGTCGCACCAAGGCGTGTAGAAGACCTGGTCGACCTGGAGCTTCGAGATGTCTCGCGTGAAGACGCGGTCCAGCAACCTGCCGGCGTCGGCGCCGGAGACGACGTACTTGTAGAGGGGGCTCGTGTCGATCACCGCAGCGGCCTCGCGGATCGCGCTGTACTCGATGTCGTGGAAGTCGGCGTACACCTGGGCGGCGAAGTACCCGGCCCATTCACCCCAGACCTCGTTGCGGTTCAGCTCCCGCTGCCGCGGGTAGAAGGCGGTACCGACCGACACCCTGCACCCTCCTCGGATGTTCCGCGCGAGAGCCTACGCCGGCCACGGTGGGAGTCGTTCGGTCGGCTTGACTTGCAGTCAAGGGCTCGTTGGTGTGGCCACGGAGCCACGGCTAGCATGGGCGCGCAAGCGCGAGCGCCGCCCACGCCGGTGGCCGTTCGCCTCCGGTCACCTGTGGGGGGTTCGATGGCGAAGCGGTACGACGCGATCGTGATCGGCGGCGGCCACAACGGGCTCGTGAACGCGGCGTACCTGGCCAGGTCGGGGCTCAAGGTCCTGGTGCTCGAGCGGCGCCACATCCTCGGCGGTGCCACGCTCACCGAGGAGATCGTTCCCGGTTTCCGCTTCTCGGTCTTCTCCTACGTCGTGTCGTTGCTGCGGCCCGAGATCATCCGCGAGCTCCAGCTCCCCAAACACGGCCTGGAGATCCTGCCGCTGGACGGCACGATCACCCCGCTCGACGACGACTACCTGTGGCGGGTCAACGATCACGGCAAGACCATCCGCGAGCTGCGACGCTGGTCGCTCAACGACGCGGAGGCCTACGAGGAGTACGGACCGCTGATGGCCGAGATGGGGCGGTTCATCAAGCCGATCCTGTCCCTCCCGCCGCCCGATCCGGCCAAGCTGTCACCGGGAGAGTGGTTGCCGCTGACGCCGCTCGCGAAGCAGTTCCGCGACCTCCCCCGACGTCTGCAGACCACGTTCATCCAGCTGATGACGATGTCGGCGGCCGACTTCCTCGATCAGTGGTTCGAGACCGAGCCGCTGAAGGCCACGATGAGCGCGAGCGGGATCATCGGAACGTTCCAAGGTCCGCGCTCGCCCGGCACCGCCTACGTGCTGTTGCACCATTACATGGGGGAGATCGACGGCGCCTTCCGCGCCTGGGGGATCCCCCGGGGCGGGACCGGCGCGATCGCGTACGCGATCGCCGGCGCCGCGCTGGCCGCGGGTGCAGAGATCCGAACGGAAGCCCCCGTCGCGCGCATCCGAACGCAGGGAGGGCGCGCGACGGGCGTCGTGCTGGAGTCGGGCGAGGAGATCGAGGCGAACGTGGTGATGTCCTCGCTCGACTCGCGGTGGACGTTCATCAAGCTCCTGGACGACTCCGTGCTCGATCCGTCCTTCAAGCGCGAGGTGCTCCGCTACAAGTACCGCGGCTCATCCGGCAAGGTGAACCTCGCGCTCGACGGTCTGCCCGAGCTCGCGTGCAAGCCCGGCACGGGTGAGTGGCTCCGCGGCGCGATCTCGTTCTCCCCGAGCCTCGACTACATCGAGCACGCGTACGATGACGCGAAGTACGGCCGGCCGTCGGCGCGCCCGTACATCGACATGATCATCCCGACCCTGGTCGACCCCTCGATGGCGCCGCCGGGCGATCACGTCATGAGCTGCTTCGTCCAGTACGCGCCGTACCACCTGGCCGACGGTGAGCTCTGGGACGACGCAAAGCGGGAGGCGTTCGGCCAGAACGTGATCGACACCATCGAGGAGCGGTTCCCAGACATCCGTCGCCACATCGTGGGGCATCAGTTCGTCACGCCGAAAGACATCGAGGACATCACGGGTCTTTCGGAGGGCAACATCTTCCAGGGCGAGCTCTCCCTGGAGCAGCTGTTCTTCAACCGACCGGTCCCGGGCTGGTCCCGGTACCGGACGCCTGTTCGGGATCTCTGGATGTGCGGTTCCGCGACGCACCCGGGCGGCGGCATCATGGGCGCGCCGGGTCGGATCTCGGCACTCGAGTACCTAAAGGAGAGGCGCAAGGGCCGGAGGGCGGCCTGATGACCAAGGTGAAGCCCACGTGGTGGAGGGCCGCTTGATGGTCCCGAAGACGATCGACACCGTCGTGATCGGCGCCGGCCACAACGGACTGATCGCTGCCGCGGCGCTCGCCAAGGCGGGTCGGGCGGTCGTCGTGCTGGAGCGCGCCGAACGTGCGGGAGGGATCCTGCGGGGCAGCCAACCGGCCCCCGGGTTCCGTGCGCCGGGATTGGTCCACACGGTCGGGCGCCTGCGCCCCTCCGTCGTGAAGGACCTCCGCCTCGAACGCTTCGGCTACTCGACGATCGCCCCCGCGGTGCGGATGCATGCGCCGATGCCCGACGGCTCCGCCATCACCTTCTGGGGCGACGCGGCGAGAACCGCCGAGGAGCTCCGATCGCGCAGCGTTCACGACGCCGATGCGTTCGTCGGGTTCGACCAGAAGGTGCGGGCGATCGCCAGCTTCCTCGCATACGTGCAGGTGGCCATACCTCCTGACCCCAAGTCGCCCTCGTTCGCCGACGCGATCATGGGCCTGAAGCTGGGCAAGGCGTTCCGGGACCTGGGCGCGAAGACCGGCCGCGAGGCGGTCCGTGCGCTGCCGATGGCCGTGGCGGACCTGGTCCAGGAGGTGTTCGAGCTCGAGCCGGTCAGGGGGCCGCTATGCACCCGCGGGGTCCTGTACACAGCCATGGGCGCGTGGGCGACGGGGACCGCGCAGGTGCTGCTGAACGACTCGGCCGGCACGGATGGCGGCGCCGCGGGGACGGCCGTGTTCGCGCGTGGCGGCACCGACGCGCTCGCGGACGCGCTCGTGGCGGCCGCGAACGCGCGCGGCGTCCAGATCCGGACGGAGCACGATGTCGTCGCGATCCGCACGCGGGCCGAACGCGTCGCCGGCGTGACCCTCGCCGACGGCAGCGAGGTCGACGTCCCCCTCGTCGTCTCGACCGCAGATCCCAAACGGACGATGCGGCTGCTTGACCCGGTCGAGGTCGGACCCACGATGCACAGGCGCGGCGAGAACATCCGTCAGCCGGGAGCGACCGCTCGCGTGAACTTCGCGCTGGGCGACGTCCCGGCCTTCCACGGAGGTGACCCGGAACGCCTCGCCGGTCGGATCGTGATCGGGCCCTCGATCGACGACGTGGAGCGCGCGATGGATGCGGTGAAGTACGGCCGCGTGAGCGAGGAGCCGGTCCTGGAAGCGACGATCCCCTCTCTGACGGACCCGTCGCTCGCACCCGAGGGCAAACACGTGATGAGCGTGGTGTTCCAGGCCGCGCCGCTCGGGCTCCGGGACGGTGACTGGGCCGACCAGCGCGAGCATGTGGGCGAGATCGCGATCAAGACCCTCGAGCGGTACGCGCCGGGGTTCGGCGAGCTCGTCGAGGTGTGCGAGGTCGTGACCCCGCTCGACATGGAAGAGCGATACGCGCTGACGGGCGGGCACATCCAACATGCCGAGCCCGGTCTCGATCAGTTCTTCGCATGGCGCCCGATGCTCGGCGAGGCTCGCTACCGCTTCCTGTTCGATGGCCTGTATCTCGCCGGCTCCGGCGCGCATCCGGGCGGTGGCATCTCGGGTGGTCCCGGGACCAACGCGGTCCGGAAGATCCTGAAGGACCTGTGATCGCGGCGGCGGTCGCCGCCGGCCGGTGGCGGAAGGAGTGGATGATCGTCGGACCGCTCGCGCTCGTCGGCGGTGATGAGCTGCACCCGGGCAACGAGCCCCAGGACCGGCTCCTCGTCCAGGCCGCCCGCGGCGAGCCCGCCTTCGTCGTCACCACGGCGGCGGCGCGCCAGCATCCCGAACGGGCGGCCGAGAACGCCCGACGATGGTTCGGCACGCTCGGTCTGGCGATCGAGGAGCTGCCGCTGACCACGCGCGCACGGGCTCGTTCACCCGAGCTCGCAGCGCGCGCTCGAGCCGGCCGCTTCTTCTACCTCGTCGGCGGGGACCCGGGCCTCGTCCCGAAGGTGCTCACCGGGACGGCGTCGTGGGACGCGATCGTGGAGGCGTGGCGCGACGGCGCCGCGCTCGCGGGGTCGTCGGCGGGCGCGATGGCCTTCGGCGCCTGGACGTTGATCCGTGATCGGATGCCAGGGGACGAGCGCCGCCGGTACCAGCAGGCGCTCCGGCTCATCGCAGGGATCGCCGTGGTGCCCCACTTCGATACGTTCGGCGGGCGCTGGGTTGGTCCGTCGCTCGACGCCGCGCCCGATGACGACGTGATCCTGCTCGGGCTCGACGAGCGAACCGCGGCCGTGTTCGTCGACGGCAGCTGGCGGGTCGAAGGCGCCGGGTCCGTTTCGGTGATCACCCGGACGCGGCGGGATGTGTTCGATCGCGGGCAGCAGATCCGTGGCCTTCCCGTTCCCGGCATGTGGGAAGCTGACCGGCCATGAGTGACCCGCCTGACTTCCGGCTGGAGCACAGCGAGCTCCGCGGGGACGACGAATTCGCCGAATTCTCGAACAGCGATCTCCCGTACTACTCGGACTGGCACGGCTCGTTCGAGAAGCTCGCGTGGGCGACCGACGACGCGTCGCTCGCCGCGGCGCGGGCCGATGTCGCGATCGTCGGGGCGCCGTTCGATGAGGGCGTGTCGTCGCGACCCGGCGCGCGGTTCGGTCCTCGTGCGATCCGGATGGCCCCCACCACATGGGCGAGCGATTCCGCGTGGTCGATCCAGCTCGACACCGAGCCGTACGCGCACCTCACCGTCGTCGACGCCGGCGACGCGCCCATCGTTCCGACCCGCCCGGAACGCGCGCTCCGCGTGATCCACCAGAAGGTCCGGCAGGTCGTGTCGCACGGAGCGATCCCGGTCGTGCTCGGCGGGGACCATTCGATCACCTATCCGAGCGCAGCCGCGGTGGCGCGTCACGCGTGGCCCGGGTCCGTCGGCGTCATCCATTTCGATGCGCACGCCGACACGGGAGCCGACCAGTGGGGGAACCTCTATGCCCACGGCCAGCCGATGCGACGGCTGATCGAAGAGGGTTGGGTCGCCGGCCGGAACTTCGTGCAGCTAGGGCTCCGCGGCTACTGGCCCGATCGCGGGACGTTCGCCTGGATGCGCGAGCAGGGGTTCCGCTGGCACCCGATGGTCGAGATCGAGGACCGCGGCGCCGAGCCGGTGGTCACCGACGCGATCGCGGAGGCCCTGGACGGGCCCGACCGGATCTACCTCTCGGTGGACATCGACGTCGTCGATCCGGGGATGGCACCGGGCACCGGGACCCCGGAGTCCGGCGGGCTCCTCGCACGCGAGCTGCTCCGCGCGGTCCGGCAGATCGTGGGGGCGGTCGAGCTGGCGGGGGTGGACGTCGTCGAGGTGTCCCCGCCCTACGACACTTCCGAGATCACGGCGATCCTCGCGCACCGGGTCGTGATGGAAGCGATCGCCGCCCTGGCAGCGAAGCGGGCCTGAAGGCCGCTCGCTCAAGCGCTTCCTCGGGTGCGTCGAAGCCTGAACGGTGATCGAGCCGAGCCACGCCTTCGGCGAGGCCTCGGCGGCCCTCCAACGGCTCACGGAGAACGTCGCCAAGGTCATCGCCGGGAACGACGATGCCGTCCGGACGGCCGCGATCTGCATGTTCGCGGACGGGAACCTGCTGCTGGAGGGGGTCCCGGGCGTAGGGAAGACCACGCTCGCACGCGCCTTGGCCAGGTCGATCGGTGGGGCGTTCACTCGGATCCAGGCGACCCCCGACCTCCTCCCGTCCGACCTCACGGGCGTCAGCGTGTTCGACCAGGTCACCGGGGCGTTCCGCTTCGTCCCCGGGCCGGTCTTCGCCAACGTCGTCCTGGTCGACGAGATCAACCGGACCACCCCCCGCACGCAATCCGCCTTGCTCGAACCGATGGAGGAGCGCCAGGTGACGGTCGAGGGGGTCACGCATGCCCTCCCGAGGCCGTACCTCGTGATGGCGACCGAGAACCCGGTCGAGCAGCATGGGACGTACCCCTTGCCCGAAGGACAGCTGGATCGCTTCGCGCTCGCCGTAGGCGTCGGCTATCCGGACGAGGGCGGTGCGACCGAGTTGGTCCGTCGTCAGTTGGAGCGACACCCGCTCCACGATCTGGAGCAGGTACTCACGCCAGAGCAGGTCCGGGCCGCGCAAGACGCGGTCCGCGAGGTTCACGTCGATGAGGCCGTGCTCCGGTACGCGGTCGAGCTCGTGACGGCGACGCGGACCGCTCCCGAGCTGGCCCTCGGCGCCTCGCCGCGCGCTTCCGTGTGGCTCGTGCGCACCGCGCAGGCGCGCGCCATCGCGATGGCGCGCGACTTCGTGCTACCGGACGACGTGAAGGCGCTCGCGATTCCCGCGCTCGCGCACCGGCTGTTGGCGAAGGACGCCCGGGCGAGCGGCCCGACCTGCCGGGGCGTGGTCGCTCGCCTGCTCGAGGAGGTACCCGTTCCGCTGCACGCCACGCGAGGTACCTGACCCATGCGCCCGAGCAAGCGCGCGCTCGGTCTGCTGCTCGGTGCGGGGATCCTCTTCCTGATAGGGACGAACGTCCAGGCCGGATGGCTCTACGTGCTCGCCGCGTTGCTCCTGGGGGCGCTCGCCGCCGGGCTCGTCCTTCCGTTCGCCGCCCTCCGCGGGCTCTCCATCGAGCTCGTCGCTCCAGAGGAGGCGGAGCAAGGCGTCCCGACGATCATCGAGCTTCGAGTGGAAGGCCCATCGCGCGGTGTCCGACGCAACGTCACCGTGCGTGACACCCACCTGGAACCGGTCGAGGTGGTCCTGCCACCGATCAGGCGTCGCGAACGGATCGAGGTGACCACCCTCCGGACACCTCGGCGGCGGGGCGAGGTCCTGACGGTCCAGGCGGAGCTTCGCTCGAACGCGCCGTTCGGCGTGGCCGAACGGCGCGTTCGAGCGAAGCTCCTCGCGCGGACGTTCGTCCTGCCGCGCGTGTTCCCGCTCGGGACGCTGCCGTTCGTGGAGCCGATCGCGACGAACGCCCGGGCGGTGCACGAGGCGCCGCGCCGCGGTCAGGGACCCGACTACCTCGGGATCCGTGAGTATCGGGCCGGCGATCCGATGCGCCACGTCCATTGGGCGCTGACGGCGCGGCACGGTCGGTTGATGGTCCGGGAGTTCGAGGAGGAGCGCACGCGGCGCCTGGCGGTCGTGGTGGATACCGAGCGCGACGAAGGCGACGCGTGGACGCCACTCGATCGATGCTGCTCCGTCGCCGCGTCCGTGCTGGACGCGGCGACGGCCCACGGCCAGGGCGCGCGGCTGATCGCCGCGCGCCCCGGCCTCGGCATCGACGTGCTCACCCGCGCCGACCGGTCGGAGATGTTGCGGTGGCTCGCCAACCTGCAGCCGAGCGGCATCCCCCTCGAGGCGACGCTCGGCGGGCTCGGCCCGGAGGACCTGCGGGGGATCCAGACGATCGTGATCGCGCTTCCCATCTGGGACCGGGGGGAACGCCCTCCGTTGGACGGCGACGTCCGCCGGCTGGTGAGCCTCGTTCCCCGGGTCGTCTGCGTGCTCGTCGAGCCGGCCGCGACCGACGCCGGCCTCGTGGCCGATCGGCTGGCGGCAGCCGGCGCCGACGTTCGCCGATGGGGGCCGCAGGACGACCTCGCGGAGGCGATCTCGCGCCAAGGGATCCGAACGTGACGATGGCGAGACGATCCCCGGCCGCACCCGAGGACTCGATAGGCATGCGCGTGGTCGTCGCGCTGGCGGTCGAGGTCGGCATCATCGCCCTGGCGGTGCAGGGCGCCGTGACCGGCGCGGTGGCCCTGACGGCGCTCGTTCTCGCGCCGGCCGGCTACGCCTTCTCCTACGTCCGGCGAGCTCGACCCAGCATCGTGCTGAAGGTCCTCCTGGCCCTGGGGCTCGTCGTCGCGACGATGACGTTCCTCCAGACAGTCCGGTCCGTCACCACGGTCGATGCCGCGCGCATCCCACTCTCCGGCTTGTTCCTGTGGGTCCAGGTGCTCCATGCGTTCGACGTTCCTCGCCGGCGTGACCTCGCCTTCTCGATGACGTCGTCCACGACCTTGATCGCGGCCGCGGGGGCGCTGGCGCTCACCACCTCGTTCGTCTGGGTCCTGGGCGCGTGGGCGGCGCTCGCCGCCGCGTGGCTCTGGCTGTCGTCCGCGCCCCGGCCGGAGCAGCGCGCCGCCCCGCTCGCGATCCGCACGACCGCGACGGGACCGCGGCCGCGCCTGGCGAGCGTCCGTTCGGCGGCGGTCGCTGGGATCGCCGCG
The DNA here is from genome assembly GCA_005885035.1 of Actinomycetota bacterium. GTDB lineage: Bacteria > Actinomycetota > UBA4738 > UBA4738 > HRBIN12 > AC-51. The sequence continues at coordinate 2,598 of VAXZ01000112.1, read as the reverse complement.
CTCTGCCTCGGGAGCGCGCTCTTCCTCGTGATGCCGAGGCTCCCGGCATCCCTCCTTCGGACGCCGCCCTTCGGCCTCGGTCATCGAACGCCGACCCCGTCCTCGACCGACTCCGTGTCGAACCCGGGGCTGCCGAGCGCCGGCGGCGACGGCGTCGTGGACTTCGCGGCGCTCGGCTATCCGGGCTTCAGCTCCGCCATGGACCTCCGGGCGCGTGGCGCGTTGTCCGACCAGATCGTGTTCCGCGTCCGAGCCGATCAGCCCGACCTCTGGCGCGCCGAGGTGTTCGACACGTACGACGGCTCGGTCTGGACCGCATCCGACACGCGCGCCTCCGGTCTCAGCCTCGACGCCGACACACAGTCGTACGAACCCAGGTACCCGCCGATGGAGGCGCCCCTTCCACCGCCGTTCTCCAACGAGATCGTGCAGACCTTCTACGTGTCCCAGGCGCAGCCGAACGTCTTGTTCGCCGCGGCGCGGGCGGAGAAGATCTACTTCCCGAGCAGCGGTCTGCAGATGGACCGGTACGGCTCGATCCGCTCGTCCTTCCTGCTGGACGAGGGGATGGTGTACTCGGTCGTGTCGCAGGTGCCCGTCGTGCCGACGCCCCTGCTGCGACTCTTGCCTCGCCCGAACACCGACGCGCCGTCGCTCGCCCGGTACCTGCAGCTCCCCTCGGAACTGCCGCAACGCGACCGCAACCTCGCGGCACGGATCGTCGGCGACGCCGACAGCGAGGAGGAGGCGGTCGTCCGCGTCCAGGCCTGGATCCAGCAGCACACCGGCTACGACCTCTCGGTGCCGCGTGAGCCTCCGGGTGTCGACGCGGTCGACCACTTCCTGTTCGACACGCGTCGAGGCTTCTGCGAGCACATCGCGAGCGCGATGGCCGTGCTGCTCCGCGCGGAGGGCGTCCCGACGAGGATCGTGACCGGGTACGGACCGGGGGAGCGCAACCCGCTCACGGGGTACTTCGAGGTCCGGCAGGCCGACGCGCACGCGTGGGTCGAGGTCTACTACCCGCGCGTGGGGTGGCTGCCGTACGATCCCACGTTCGGTGTCCCGCCGGCCGAGCCGGTCTCCGGGAGCCTGATCGGTGCCGACGTCGTCGCCGCGGTCGAGCGGCTGATCCGGGAGCACGTCCCGGTGCCGCTGAAGGACGCGGTCGGCCGGGGCGTGCACGCGTTCGTTGCGGCGGCGCCGCTCGTCGGACGATGGTGGCCGGTCGCCGTGCTCGCGGTCGTGGGCGCGGCGCTCGCGATCGCATCTCTGCGCCGTCGCCGCCGGCGATCGCGAGCGCCGCGCCCCCCTGACGCCGCCGGTCGAGCGTTCGAAGCCCTGGTCGACGCGCTCGCGGCCGCGGGTCACCCGCGGCCGCCGAGCCAGACCCCGAGCGAGCTCCTCGCGTCCCTGCCGGACGATCCTGGGCTCCCCTCCGAGGTGCTCGGCGAGGCGGGGATCGTCGTGCGGACGTTCGAGCTGGTGCGGTTCGGCGATCCCGCACGCCGGCCCGACGACGACGCCGTGGAGCGTGCGCATGAAGCCGCGACCAGGGTGCGCGAGCTCACGCGTCGTTGAACGGGCCGCCGCGGTAGCGCTCACGCGTCGTTGAGCGCGTCGCCGCGGTAGCGTTGCTGCATGTGCAGAAGCATCAAGCGTCTCCGCGAAGGTTCCGAGGTCGCCCCGCCCGATGAGGTCCGGGATGCGGCACTGCAGTTCGTCCGCAAGGTGAGTGGCTTCCGCCAGCCGTCCGCCCGTCATCGCGACGCGTTCGACCGGGCCGTCGATGAGGTCGCCGAGGCATCCCAAGCGCTGCTCGACGCGGTCGCGCGGGAGCTCGCGTGAGTCCGAGCGGCTTCGCGTTCGACCCGGCACCCGAGGAGATGCGGGCGATGGGCCGGGCGGTCCTGGACGCCGTGATCGGGTGGGTCGGTGGGCTGGAGGACGCGCCCGCAGAGAACACCGCCGAGGCGTTGCAGGTCGCGGCCAAGCTCGAGGCCGCCCCGGCCGAGCAGGGCGACCGGGACTTCGCCGGGCTCCTCGAGGATGCGATCGAGGCCGCTCGCCACACGTACGAGTTCAGCGGGCCCGGCTACCTCGCCTACATCCCGGGCGGCGGCTTGTTCACGGCGGCGCTCGCGGAGTTCCTGGCCCAAGCGCTCAACCGGTTCGACACGCTGTGGCAGCCGAGCCCGGCCGTCGTGCAGATCGAAGAGAACGTGACGCGGTGGATGTGCTCGTTGTTCGGATTCCCGGTCGAAACTTCCCAAGGGCTGCTCACGACGGGCGGCTCGCTCGCCAACCTCTCCGCGTTCGCGACGGCCCGACACGCGAAGCTCGGTGAGGACTTCCTGGACGGCGTCTACTACTGCACTGACCAGACGCACGCGAGCAACACGAAGGCGGCGACGATCGCGGGGTTCTCCCGTCGGAACCTCCGGCTCGTCCCGACCGACCCGGAGTTGCGGATGGAGCCCGATGCGCTCCGTTCGATGGTCCGCGAGGATCGCGCGGCGGGACGCCGTCCCTTCCTCGTGATCCCGGCCGCAGGCACGACGAACACGGGTGCGGTCGACCCGCTGGCCGACATCGCCG
>VAXZ01000154.1 GCA_005885035.1 Actinomycetota bacterium | reverse complement strand
AGGACACCGCGGTCTTCATCACCTGGGACGACTACGGCGGCTTCTACGACCACGTTCCGCCGCCGGACGTCGACCGGATGGGGTTCGGCTTCCGCGTTCCCTTGCTCGTGATCAGCCCCTACACGATCGATGGGAAGGTCAGCCACGAAGAGGGCGAGTTCTCGAGCGTGCTCCGGTTCATGGAGGACAACTGGAACCTCCGCCCGTTCCTCACCCACCGCGATCGGCAAGCGACGCCGATGCTGTCGGCGTTCGACTTCTCGCAGAAGCCGCGAGCGCCGGATCCACTTCCTTTGCGCACGGACTGCAAGGGCCCGAAGTTCCCGGCTGGCTGATCCCCGGTCGCGCCTAGGATGGGCGGATGGATGGAGACAGCCTGCTCGCCTTCGTCCGGTTCCACGCGTGGGCGAATGACAAGATCCTGACGACGACGGCCGGCCTGTCGGATGAGGAGTTCCGGAAGCCGGAGGTCCTCGACCACGGGAGCGCCTTCCAGACACTCCGGCACATCGTCGATGTGGACTGGAGCTGGCGCGAGTTCTGCATCGGGAACGACGTTGGAGATACCTACGTGTGGGACCACGGGTTCGTGCTCGATGATCTCCCGGCGATCCACGCGTTCTGCCTCGAGGAGGACGTTCGCCTGCGGAGCTTCGTGGAGTCCCTCGACGACGCAGCGCTGAACGAGTCCTGGGGGACACGTCCGGAGTTCACCAGGCCGCGATGGCTGGTCGTCGCGCACGTCGTGAACCACGGGACCCAGCACCGCAGCGAGCTCGCGCGCTACGTGACCGAGTGCGGGCACTCGCCGGGCGACCTCGACCTCCTGGATGCGCTCGAACTGCCGTGGCCCGACGCCGGCTGAATCGATGAACATCAAGCGCCTTCGACGGCATTGGGATGCGCTCGGCAAGATCGACCCTCTCTGGGCGAACCTCACGAACGACGACAAGCGCGGCGGGAAGTGGGATGCCGAAGAGTTCTTCTTGACCGGAGAGCAAGAGATCGACGAATTCGACGAGGTTTGGGGAGTCGACATCGCCCCGTCCATGATCGAGCTGGCGAACCGATACAACCGTCACCCGGGAACGTGCCGCTACTACCTGAACGACCGGTCGGACCTGGAGCGGTTCGACGATGGGAGTTTCGACTTCATCTACTCCAACATCGTGCTCCAGCACATGCGGCCGAAGGATCAACGGCGGTACTTGGCCGAACTCGTCCGCGTGTTGGCGCCCGGAGGGATCTTCGTCTTCCAGCTTCCGAGCGCGCCGCTTCCCCTTTCCGAGCCGAAAGGTCTTGGCCAGCGACTCAAGCGACGCGTCAAAGCCATCACGCCGTCACTCGTCCTCGTGCCTTATCGGCGCCTCCGGCGAGAGGTAGTTGGGCTGGGGAGGCCGCGCATGGACATGTGGGGACTCCCGGAGCACGAGGTCCGACAGTACTTGGCTTCACAAGGTGCCCAGGTCCTCAGTGTGACGCCTGATCAGATGGCCTTCGGCTGGTCCGGCTTCCGCTACGTGGTTGGCAGATAGCCATCGTCCTCTTCGAAGGTTCAGGGATCACCCTGGCGAGCTCCGCAGCGGACCTCTCGGATCAGATGTGGCGATCGGGTCGGCGTGGCGGTGCACGAGCTTCCATGCCTCGTCTTCGAGACGAAACGTAGACGTGACCCGAAGCTCGAACGCCGAGACATGGTCATCGCCGCCGACCTTCGCCTTCCACCATTCCCGCTCGAGCATAGTCAGCAGGTCCGTCGCCGTATACGTCGCGAGCCGATCCACCTCGTTCATCTCGCCATTTCGGAACCTCGATGAGGCGTGGTCGAGGGCCTCGGAGACAGCCGTCCATCCGCGCACGGCCGGGCCAAATGGGTTAGCCAAGGTCACGTCGTCTCGCCTCGACCACAGGGCCTTCACAGGCTCGGGATCCCCCCGGGCGAAGGCACCTGCGGCCGCGTGGTACGCATCGATCGTCTTGTCAAGATCCACGACCACGACCTCCACATGGACTGCGGCTCCATCCGGTTACGCAAACTAGCTCCCCGGGGATCGCTCAGCAGATGGCTCCGTCCTACCTCCACGTAACGCGCTCANNNNTTCGGGCCGGAAGAGAGCGACCGAAGCTGGCCCGGCCACCCTGATCTCGTCACCGATCCTCAGGAGGCCACTGGCTTCCGGAATCGCCGCCACGTTGGCGTGCGTGTTGGCGACGTAGTCGCTAAGACGATTCTCCTGCGCAGGGTCGTAATGACATGCGATGGAGTAGCCCAACGCGAGATCCAGACCCATGGTGTCGATCAGCCCTTCCGCATTGGTGTCGTCCCAACGTGCCGTATCGATGTCGCTACCGAGGAGGATCGCGCCTGCACTCCCCCCGTACAGGGGAAGGCCGCGGCGTGCTGCGCCGGACAGTGCGACATGCGCTCCCGTCGACCGTAGACTGTGAAGAAGCCGGTAAGTGTTCCCGCCCCCGATGAAGACGCCATCGACGGTCGGGATGATCCGAAGAACGTCGTCGGGGGAGGTCGCAATCGCGATATCTTCGACACCTCTCCCCGCCATGACAGTCGTTACCCACGCAAGGGCGCGGTCATATGGCGGGTCCATGGCGAGAGGGATGAACAGGAGCCGCCCGCCGCGAAGCCACGCGCCGAACCTGTCGAGCACTAGGCGCTCGTCGTCTTCCTCGCCGCCTCCTCCGAACGCGATACGGATCTCACTCTCCACATGGAGCATCTTCGCCCAATCAGGAGCCGTGTCGCGAAGGCAACTGTCAAGGTCGAGTGTTCGCGGGTCCTACCCCCCGTACCACTTTCGGCCCCCCGCCCCTTCCTATCAGTCGACAACCCGGTACAGGCGCCAGCGGTCGGGGACACCCTTCAGCTCGTGCTCGCGGGTTGCCAGACGGGATCCGACGACCCGGGAGTGATGGGAACCTCGGTCAGGTCCGAGCCATCCACCTTCATGACATACAGGTCCTTCGGCTGGGCCTCGCAGCCCGCCCATGCGATCCGCGACCCATCCGGCGACCAGGTCGGGACCACGCCGCAGTTCCCGCTCACCGATGTGACGTTGTCTACCTTGAGGATCGTGCCACTGTCGCTCGGCCCTGGCGATAGCATCGAGCCATCTAGGGAGGCAGGTCGATGGAGCAGGCATCGCCGGTGCCGGTAGACGTAGCCGACGTGACCGTACTCGTCGACACGTTCGTCGACGTGCTGTTGGCAAGCACGGAGCCCGCCCGCCGAGCGCCGCTCGCGTATGAGTGGTCCGAGCAGGATCAGCTGCGGGCCGAGCACGGGTTCGCCCTGCTCCTTGCCGTGCAACGAGGGGGGAAGACCCAGTCGATCCTCTACGACGCCGGTCTCGGCCGCGACACCGCCGTGCACAACATGGATGTCCTCGAGATCCGCCCCACCGACCTGCGGGCGGTGGTCCTGTCCCATGGACACGCCGATCATCACACGGGTCTTGAGGGGATGTTCCGGCGACTGGGCCGGCCGGGCATGCCCTTAGTGCTGCACCCCGACGCCTGGCGGGATCGCCGCATCGTGTTCCCCACCGGGACCGAGATCCACATGCCCCCACCGAGTCGAGCCGACCTCGCCGCCGAGGGCGTCGAGGTGGTCGAAGAACGCGGCCCCTCGCTGCTCCTCGAGGGGACGGTGCTCGTGAGCGGCCAGACGGAACGGGTGACTGATTTCGAGAAGGGATTCCCCTTCCAAGACGCTCGGACCGACGATGGGTGGGAGCCCGACCCGTGGATCTGGGATGACCAGTCGGTGATCGTCAACGTCCGAGGCAAAGGGTTGGTCGTACTGTCCAGCTGCAGCCACTCCGGGGCGATCAACGTGCTCCGCAATGCCCAGCGCGTCACCGGGGTCACGAAGATCCACGCCTTCGTTGGCGGTCTCCACCTGACCGGCGGGCTCTTCGAGCCGATCATCCCCCAAACCATCACTGAACTGGTCGCCATTGGTCCT
>VAXZ01000121.1 GCA_005885035.1 Actinomycetota bacterium | reverse complement strand
TCCGAGCCGGCAGCTGCCGGCTCGGGGTGACCGATCACGTGGATCACGCGGAGCCCGGTCCTGCCCTCGAGCCGGTGGGGGAGGTCGAGGCGGAGCCACCGGGACGGGCCAGGCGGCAGCGTGGAGAGCACGATCGCATCGAACGCTTCCCCGCGCAGGAGCACGTCCTCCACGGCGAGGGCGGGATCGGCGTCGCCCACCTCGCCGTCGACGTCGGCATCGAGCGCCGCGAACCGCGCGAGCGCTTGCTCCAGCCGGGCTTCCGCGGCCGCCCGTGCCTCGGTCTCGGTCCAGGCGTGGTTCCTCGGTGGCTCGGCCGGGACGACGACGTGGAACGAGCAGGGACCGTGCCGGGTGAGCTCGGTGAGCTGCTCGAACAGGTGGGTGCCCGCCAGGGTCCGGTTCGCGACGACCAGGTATCGGTGCATCGGATCACCTCCCGAACGTACCCCCATCGTCGGCCCGGCGGCGTCGAGGGTCAAGCCGGTGCCGTTGGCCAGTCCGTCCATCGCCTCGGCAGCGGCGCGTTCTCGGCGGGGTGGTGTCGATCGGCACGAACGCGGGATACTGGCTGTTCGGACCGGTCGCGGACGACCAGGAGGGCATCATGGCGGACAGCTATCAGATGTTCATCGACGGCGAGTGGGTTTCGTCTTCGGACGGCCAGACCCGCGACATCATCAGCCCGCACACGGGCGCGGTGATGGCCACCGTGCAGGAAGGGACGGCGGAGGACGCGAACCGGGCCGTCGCGGCCGCGAAGAAGGCCTTCGCCGAGACCTGGTTCGACTCCACCCCGAAGGACCGACAGCTCGCGCTCCTCAAGCTCGCCGATCGGGTCGAGGAGCACGCCGACGAGCTGGTGAAGATCGAGGCGGAGAACGCCGGCAAGCCGGCCGAGCTCACGATGTCCGAGGAGATCCCGCCGATCGTCGACAACCTCCGGTTCTTCGCCGGCGCCGCCCGCACCATGGAAGGACGGAGCGCGGGCGAGTACATGGCCGGGTTCACGTCGTTCATCCGCCGCGAGCCCATCGGGGTGGCGGGACTGATCGCGCCGTGGAACTACCCGCTCATGATGGCCGTGTGGAAGATCGGGCCCGCGCTCGCGACCGGGAACACCATCGTCCTCAAGCCCTCGGAGCTGACGCCGCTCACGGCGCTCAAGCTCGCCGAGTACGCCGCGGATATCTTCCCGCCCGGCGTCTTCAACGTGATCACGGGTGACGGGGTGCCGGCGGGCGACACGCTCGTGCGGCATCCCGACGTCGGCATCGTCTCCCTCACCGGTGACGTGAACACCGGCAAGGTGATCCACGCGAACGCGAGCGACACGCTCAAGCGGGTGCACCTCGAGCTCGGCGGCAAGGCGCCGGTCGTCGTTTTCGACGACGCCGACATGGACACGGTCGTGGAGTGGATCGGGATCGCCGGCTACTTCAACGCGGGGCAAGACTGCACGGCGGCGACCCGCGTGCTCGCGGGCCCGCAGATCTACGACAAGCTGCTCGAGAACCTCGTTCCGACGGTCGAGGACATCAAGGTGGGCGGGGCGTTCGATCCCGACATCGCCGTCGGGTCGATGATCTCGAAGGAGCAGCTCGAGCGGGTCGAGGGCTTCGTCGAGCGCGCGCAGGAGGCTGGCGCCGAGGTCCTGACCGGTGGCAAGCCGATGGGTGATAAGGGCTTCTACTACACGCCGACCGTGGTCGCGAACCCGGCGCAGGACTCCGAGATCGTGCAGAAGGAAGTCTTCGGGCCGGTCGTGACCGTGCAGCGCTTCTCCGATGAGGATGAGGCGCTCGCATGGGCGAACGGCGTCGATTACGGTCTCGCATCCAGCGTGTGGACCCGCGACGTGGGCCGGGCGATGCGGATGGCCCGCAGGCTCCAGTTCGGCTGTGTCTGGGTGAACACGCACATCCCGCTGACACCGGAGATGCCCCACGGGGGCTACAAGCAGTCCGGGCACGGCAAAGACATGAGCGTCTACTCGCTCGAGGACTACACGAACATCAAGCACGTGATGGTGTCGCTCGACTGAGCGGCGACGACGACGTGGCGGCGGGCGTCCGGGACGCGCCCCGCGTGCGTGAGGGATGGTGAACAGACATGACGGTCCGTCCGTACCTCGTGAACGGTGAGTGGCGCACCGGCGAGGGCACGTTCGAGGTGAAGAGCCCGTTCGATGACAGCGTGGTCGCCGAGGTCGCGGTCCCGACCGCGGCCGACGTCGAGGAGGCGATCGCGACGGCCGCCTCCACCTTCGAGGAGTCCAAGAAGCTCCCCGTGTGGGCACGCTCCGAGGCTCTCGATCACATCTCGAAGCGCCTCGCGGAGACCGTGGATGAGAACGCGGAGCTGATCGCCCGCGAGGGCGGCAAACCGCTCAAGTGGGCCAAGGTCGAGGCGACGCGCGCGATCTCCACCTTCCGCTGGGCCTCCGAAGTGATCCGCCACGGCGACGACGAGCTGATGCGGCTGGACACGGAGCAGGCGCTCGGGTCACGCGTCGGCGTGCTCCGTCGGTTCCCGCTGGGGCCGGTCCTCGGGATCACCCCGTTCAACTTCCCGCTCAACCTGGTCGCCCACAAGGTGGCTCCCGCGCTCGGTGTCGGCGCCCCGATCACCGTGAAGCCCGCCTCGGCGACGCCGATCGGGTCGCTCCGCCTCGCGGAGTTCTTCGACGAGACCGATCTACCCAAAGGCATGTATCAGGTGCTGCCCGTCAGCTCGAAGGTCGCGGATGGGATGGCCCGCGACGAGCGATACCGCAAGATCAGCTTCACGGGCTCTTCGGAGATCGGCTGGTACCTGAAGGGTCTCGACCCGAAGAAGCGCGTCACGCTCGAGCTCGGCGGGAACGCCGGCGTGATCGTCCACTCGGACGCCGACCTGGACTTCGCCGCCCAGCGGATCGCGTTCGGCGGGTACTACCAGGCAGGACAGAGTTGCATCAGCGTCCAGAGGGTGTACGTCGCGAGCGACGTGTACGACCGGTTCGCCGAGCTCCTGACGAAGCAAGTGCAGCAGCTCAAGGTCGGCGATCCGCTCGATCCGACGGTCGACGTCGGACCGGTGATCCAGCGTTCGGAGGTCGACCGGATCGGCGGTTGGATCCAGGAGGCCGTCTCCCAGGGCGCCGAGATCCTGACCGGCGGCACGGGCGAGGGCCCGTTCTTCCAGCCGACGCTCCTTTCCGACGTGACGCCTGACATGAAGGTCTGCCGCGAGGAGATCTTCGGTCCGGTCGTGACGATCAGCCCGTACGAGACCTATGAGGATGCGCTCAAGCTCGTGAACGACTCACGCTTCGGGCTGCAGGCAGGGGTATTCACGAACGACATCAACCGCGCGTTCGAGGCGCACCGCACGATCGAGGTCGGCGGCGTCATCATCAACGACGTCTCCGCGTTCCGCGCGGACCAGATGCCGTACGGAGGCTCGAAGGATTCGGGCTTCGGCCGCGAGGGCCTTCGCTTCGCGATGGAGGAGATGACGGAGCCGCGGATCATGGTGCTGTCGCACGTGCCGCTGTAGCGACCCTCGCATCCTGATCGGGCAGCCGACGAGGGGGTACCCTCAGGTGATGGTTCCGCCGCAGGCCGCCGCGGATCGGGCATCGACCTACGACCTGTTGCCGTTCATCACGATCGCCGCGCTCGGCGCCGGGTTCCTGGTCGTGTTCCGTCAGCGAGCTGCGGCCCGCCGCGTGGCACGCGAGCGGCGGCCGATGCATGCCGCGATCACCGGGTCGCGTGGCCGGGAGCCGTCTCCCGCCGAGCGACCGTGGTGGGGGAGCCCGTGGCTCTGGGTGGCGGTGTGCGCGGTCTCCCTGGTCCTCGGGTTCTTCGTATGGCCGGGGCTCTTCGGTGGGGCGTTCATCGTGCTGCCCTTCGTCTGGATCCGGCGCCCGCGGCGCGAGCCCAGGATGGATCCGCGGACCAACGGTCACACCAGCCGGGACGCGGGCACCTTCACGGGCGATTGAGTACCCGGTCGGCGAACGCGCCGATCACCGACGCGGCCTCCTTCTCACGACGCCAGAAGTAGTGGTCGGTGCCCGGGACGACGACGACCTCGGCCTGCGGGAACAGCGCGCCGTACGCGCGGAGATCCTCGGGCGGCGCATATCGATCGTGCTCGCCGGCGAGGAGCACGGCGGGCCGCGCGAAGAGGCGCAGGTCCGTCCGATCGGGGAGCGGCGGCATCTCCACGTCGCCGGGGCGGACCGGGATCCCCACGAGCGCGAGGGCGCTCACGCGCGCGTCGTCCAACGCTTCGCGGAGAGCGACGCTCGCTCCGAAGGACCACCCGACGACGATCGTCGGGGGGTCCTGCATCCCGCAGCGCGACCGCGCGGCCTCGATCGCGGCGCGGGTGTCGCGGAGCTCGTCGCGTCCGCCCCCGTAGGTGCCGGAGGACCCCATGACGCCGCGGAAGTTGAACGCGAGGACCGCGAGCCCGCGTGCCGCGGCGAGGTCGTTGCGGATCGCCCACAGGAGCGGATGATCCTTCGAGCCGCCGTGCCGGGGGTGCGGGTGACAGATCACCGCCGCGCCGCGTGTGGCGCCGTCGGGCATCCGAAGCTCCCCTTCGAGGCGGATCCCGTCCTCGGTCGTGAAGGTCACCGGTTCCATCGGTCTGTCACCATCCGAGCATATGGCGGCCCTCGCTCGGACCCCCGGCACCGCGTTCGCGCTCCGCGATCCCTACCCGTGGGGTCACTTGGCCGGCCTCGCGCGGATCGGCGAGTCACTCGGATATCGCGCGATGTTCATGCCGGAGGTGGGTTCCCGCGACGTGCTCGCGTCGCTCACCGGGATCGCCGGGGAAACGGGTGGGCTCCTGCTCGGCAGCGGCGTCCTGCCGCTCCCCGCGCGCTCGCCGCGACTGCTCGCGCAGGCCGGGGCGACGGTTCAGGAGCGCTCGAACGGAAGGCTGATCCTGGGTCTCGGGACCGGACCGGCGGTGCGTGGCGCCCTCGACCGGCTGCGGGCGACCGTGGAGATGCTTCGGTCGGCTTATGCCGGCGAGACGGCCACGACGCCCGAGGGCGAGCCGTTCCGGCTCGCCCTCGTCCCCGATCGGCCGCCGCCGATCTGGATCGCTGCCCTCGGTCCGAAGGCGACACGTCTCGCGGGAGCGATCGCCGACGGGGTGCTCCTCAACTGGTGCACGCCGGAGCGCGTGGCTCGCGCCCGGGAGGAGCTCGCCGGGGGCGCGGCCGAGGGCGGCCGCGACCCCGCCGAGGTCACCGTCGGCGTCTACGTGCGCGCGTGCGTGCACGTAGATGCCGACGCCGCGTGGCTCGCGGTGAGCGCCGCCGCCGCCCAGTACGCGAGCTACCCGGCATACGCGAGGCAGTTCGCGCGGATGGGCCTGGGGGAGGAGGCGGGGCGGGCCGCCGCGGCGCACGCGGCGGCCCGCCCCGCCGACGTCCCGGAGGCTTTCGTCCGCGGGGTCGCCGCGGTCGGCGACCCCGCGGACGCCCGCGCCCGCCTCGAGGAGTACCGCTCGGCGGGCGCCGACCTGGTGGTCGTCTATCCGGTCGCCGTGCCGGGCTCGACCCTCGCGCGGAGCGCGCTCACCACGCTCGAGGCGCTGGCTCCCAACGGTTGACACGTGAACCGGCGGATCGCGGGTACCCGATCGTTCGGCTCACTCGCTCCACGCGGTAGGATTTCACCGGTCGACACCGTAGAAACAGGTGAAAAGGGGAAGGCGATGACCTACACGATCTGCGAGCCGTGCATCGACGTGAAGGACCGCGCCTGCGTCGACGAGTGCCCGGTCGACTGCATCTACGAAGGCCCGCGCATGCTCTACATCCAGCCGGACGAGTGCGTGGACTGCGGCGCGTGCGAGCCCGTGTGCCCCGTGACCGCGATCTTCTACGAGGACGACGTCCCCGGCGAGTGGAAGCAGTTCACGCCGATCAACGCCGAATGGTTCAACGAGTCGGTCTCAGGGCTCGGCTCACCGGGGGGCGCCGCGCAGGTGGGGCCGGCGGCCGTCGACCATCCGGTCGTGGCGGCCTGGGAGGCCGTCTAGGCTTCCCTCGATCCATCGGGCCGTGCCGGGAGGAACACCCGGAACGAGGCGCCGCCGCCGGCACGCTCCTCGACCCACGCCCGGCCGCCGTGGAGCTCCGCGAACCGCCGGACGAGCGTCAGCCCGACCCCGACACCCGGCGAGTGCTGGGGCGCGTCGGGTCCCTGCCGGAACGGTTCGAAGATCGCGTCGGTGAGCTCCGGCGCGACGCCGGGCCCATCGTCCTCGACGAGAAGGAGGACGCCGTCGGGTGCCGCTCGAACGGTGATCCAGATCGTGGAGTTCGACGGCGTATGCCGCACGGTGTTGGCGAGCAGGTTCTCGATGATCCGCTCGACCTTGGCGGCGTCCACGGCGACCGTGACCGACGCGATCTGGGTCCGGAGGCGTGCGTCAGCGATCAGGTCGGACTCGGCAACCACCCGCCGCACCAACGCGCCGACGTCGGTCGGTTGCAGCTTCGGTGTCACGATCCCGCGTGCGAGCCGGTCGAGATCGAGGAGGTTCGTGACGAGACGGTCGAGCCGTCGCGCGTTGTCGGCGATCCGCCGAGCCAGGTCCTGTGCATCGGACTCCTCCAGATGCACGTCGCCCCGCTCGAGCGTGATCGCGAGACCCAGGATGGCGGCGAGCGGCGTCCGGAGGTCATGCGAAACGGCTTGCAGGAAGGTGTTCTTCATCTCGTCGAGCGCACGCAGCCGTCCGGACGCCTCGCGCTCGACCTCGAGCGCGCGTGAGAGCTGCTCCTCGGCGTGCTTCCGCTCGGTGATGTCCAACAGGAACCCTTGCCAGAAGGGCTGACGACCTTCGACCTGGACACGTTGCGCCTGATCCTGGACCCAGACGATCCGTCCGTCCCTTGCGATCATCCGGTACTCCATGCTGATCTCGTCGTCGCCGCTCGTGTTGGACGCGATGTCCGCCGACAGCACGCGTTCACGGTCGTCGGGGTGGATCGTCCGGGTCCACAACGTCGGATCGTCGATCACCTCTTGCGTCGTGTACCCGAACAGCACGTCCTGCCGGGGCGAGATGTACGTCGTGCGAGAGAGCGTGGGCGAGTCGGGGTCGAACTCCTGCGTGTAGATGACGGCAGGGTTCTTCTCGACGATCGTCCGGAACTTCTCCTCGGCCTCCCGGAGCTGGCGTTCTGCCTCGTAACGCTCGGAGATGTCGAGCATGAACCCCTGCCACCAACCCTCGAGGCCGACCTCTTCGACCCAGGTCGCTTCGTCGTGGACCCAGGTGTAGGTCCCGTCCGCCCGCAGGAGCCGGTAGTCGCAGGAGAACCGTTCCCGGGTGGCGTTGGCGTGTTGGTTCGCTGTGACGACGACGCCGACGTCATCGGGGTGGATGTGCTCGAGCCAGAACGTCGGAGTCTCGGACCATTCCGCAGGCCGGTATCCGAAGACACGCTCGAGCTGCGGGCTGATGTAGAACCGGTCGTTCGACGCGTCGAGCGCTTCGCGGTAGACCACGGCCGGGAGGTTCTCGACCGTCGCCCGGAACAGCCGCTCGGTCTCGATGAGCCGCTCTTCCGCCTGCTTCTGGGCCGTGATGTCGAAAAGGAAGCCCTGCCAGAAGGCGTCGCCGTCCTTGGAGGGGACGAGTACCGCCTCGTCGTGCACCCAGACGTACTCGCCGTCCGCGCGCCGGAACCGATAATCCGCGGCGAACGGTTCGTGATCCTCATTCGACCGCTCGTCGTACGCGCGGATCGCCTCGCGGTCGTCAGGGTGGACGCGATCGACCCAGAAGTGGGGCGTCCAGATCCACTCCTCGGCGCTGTACCCGAAAACCTGTTCCACGGTCGGGCTGATGTACAGCTTCTCCGGCGAGTTGTCGGTGGATTCCACGTAGACGACCGCCGGCATGTGATCGACCAGCGCCTGGAGACGCTCCTGCGCCTGGCGGAGCCGCGCCTCCGTCTCCATGCGCTCCGTGACGTCCACCATGACGCCCTGCCAGACGAGCGCGTTGCCGTCCGTGTCACGGATCAGGTGGCTCTCGTCGTGGAACCACACGGTCCTGCCGTCGGCCGCCACCATCCGGTACTCCTGCAGGTAAGGCTCGCCGCTCTCGGCCGTTCGATGCGACTCCGCCAGGACCGCGATCAGATCATCCGGGTGGATCACCCGCGTCCAGAAGCCCGGCTGCGCCCACTCCGCTGCGGGGTACCCGAGGAGCTGCTCGATCTGCGGACTCACGTAGGCGATCGATGTGGCCTGGTCGAAGCCCGGCGGCTGCGGCATCTCCTGGTACGTGATGGCCGGTGTGTTCTCGACGATCGCGCGGTAGCGTTCCTCGGCGACACGGACCTGCTCCTCGGCTTCCTTGCGCTGCGTGACGTCGAACATGAAGCCTTGGAAGAACGCCACGGATCCGTCGTCGTGCAGCACGGTCGTGGAGGTGTCCTGTACCCAGACCCAATGGCCGTCCGCGTGGCGCATCCGATAGATCTCGTCGAACGGGTCGAGGTCGTTGACGCTGAACGCTTCGCGCGCGCGGAGCGCCGCGAGGTCGTCGGGATGGATCAGCTCGAACCAGAACCCCGCGTCGGCGATGAAGCGCTCGGGCGCGTAGCCCAATACCTGCTCGATCTGCGGGCTGACGAACGTCATCGTCGCGCCCAGCCCGGGTCCGTTCTCCCTGGGCTCGTCGATGTAGGTCACCGCGGGGATCGCTTCCACCATGCTCCGGTACCGGTGCTCGGCCTCCCGGAGCAGACGTTCGGCCTCCTTCCGTCCCGTCACGTCGATCATGAAGCCCTGGAAGTGCGAGATCGATCCATCCTCACTCGGGACGGGCGAAGAGGTGTCGTGGACCCAGACCCACTGACCGTCGACGTGCCGCATCCGGTATTCCTCGTCGAAGGCCAGGCCCTCACGACCAGCGGCGGTCGCCGCGGCCTCCATCCGTGCGCGATCGTCCGGATGGACGAGGTCGAACCAGAAGTCGGCGTCGGCGAGGAACCGCTCGGACGGATAGCCCAGGAGCGTTTCGATCTGGGGGCTGATGAACGCCATCCGTGCGCCGGCGATCTCCATCACGTCGACGTAGGTCACCGCCGGGATCCGCTCGACCACGCTGCGGTAGCGCGACTCGGCCGACAGGAGCAGTTCCTCCTGACGACGACGCGCGATCGCGGCGCCGAGCAGTGCGGCGGCCGTCCGGAGCCCTTCGAGGTCGGTCACCGACCAATCGCGAACATCGTCGCAATCATCGAAGCCGATGCACCCCCACCAGGTACCTTCCACCGTGATCGGGAAGTAGGCGAGGGAGACGATCGATTGGCTCCGCAAGGCCGGGCGCTCCTGTTCGGGGAAGGTCTCGATCGCGCCGATGATCGACTCCCCGGCGCGCATCCGCTCGACCCAGCGGGTGTGGTCCGGCTCCCACGTCAAACCGTCCACGACGGGGTCGCCTCGGTAGGACCGGGCGCCCGGTGCGCACCACTCTGCCGCGAGCCGCATCGTCAGTCCGCCGTCGGTGTCGT
>VAXZ01000147.1 GCA_005885035.1 Actinomycetota bacterium | reverse complement strand
TCTTCGGGACCTGCTGCAGCTCCGCGAGCTGCGGCGCCACGACGACCACCACGACCACGACTGCGACGACCACTACGACAAGCGGCGGCCTTCCCGCATGCGGCACGACCATCGAATTCACCTGTACCTGTCCTGGCGCCGGTGGCTTCCAGTGCCCCGCACCGCACCCCCTCTGCGGCGGCCTTGCTCCCTGCCCGATAATTCGCGCGGCATGTGTCGATGCATGCAACACGTTTGGCGGTGGCGGCGACTGCGACATCGCGCCCTGCACGGACTGCGCGACGGGTCAACAGTGTCAGTGAACGCAGGCGGATAGCTCAACCCACACCGCGAGCGGGGCTGATCCTCCTGGTCGGCCCCGCTTCTCCCTCGCGGCCCGTTCAGCTTTCAGCCTCGGGCCGATCGCCTCGCCGCGTAGGGCCCCTTCGAGCTTCTCACGAGCCCCGTCCTCCTCTCAGGACCCGGCCGGGGAGCGGCGCGTCGGGCGCCAGCGCGTCCCGGCCGTCCTCACGGATGACGACGCCGTTCACGACGACTGCGCGGATGCCCCGGGCGTCCGAGACGAGGCGGTCGGCGCCGGCGGGGAAATCGCGCACGCGCCGGAGCGGTCCGCAGCCGACCGTGGCGGGGTCGAACACGGTCAGGTCCGCCGCGAGACCGACGGCGAGACGCCCGCGATCGGCGATCCCGAAGACCTCGGCCGGCTCGGACGTCAGCCGGCGGACGCCCTCCTCCAGGGAGAGGACGCGCTTCTCCCGCACCCACCGGCCGAGCAGATCGGTCGGCGCGCACGCGTCGCAGAGCTGGCTCGCGTGCGCCCCAGCATCGGACAGTCCGATCATCGTCGCGGGATGCGTCAGGAGCTCCGCGACGACCGCCTCGTCGGTGTTGAAGATCGCGAGCCGGAAGCGCGTCTCGAGGCGGTTCGCGAGCGAGAGGTCGAGCGCGAGGTCGACCGGATGGACGCCGCGCTCCGCCGCCACCTCACCCAGGCGGCGGCCGTTCACCGAGGGGTCGGGCGCGTGGTCGCCGATCTCCATCTCGGGGAAGCGGGCCGTCAGGAGGCCGAGCCTGCCATCGATCCGATCGCGGAAGGCGGCGCGGAACGCCGGGTCGGCATAGATCCGCTTCCGGCCTTCCAGGTCGGCGGCCGAGACCGGCCGGAAGAGCGACATGCTCTCCAGCGGGAACGGCGCCCTGAACTGAAATTCCGTCACGAGCGGCCGACACGACACCGTCGTTACGGAGCGACGGGCGGCGTGGTAGACGCGCTCAGGACGGGATCGGGGCGGATACCCCGTTTGAGGGTCCTATCTTCCGCTTTCGAGCGAAACGCCGTGAGCCGGCGATTTCACGATGTCAGCGCGCGAGGGTAGCCGTCAGCAGGCGTTGACTAGGTCCTGCGCGAGGCACTTCTCGATGCGATAACCAACCGTACCGCAAAGGGAATGGCTCGCATCCATGCATCTCGACCTCGCTCAAGTCCCCCGATCGACCGTGTGCCGATCAGGCTGCCGTTCGGAGCGGAGGAATCTTCGGGCGCTCCGTCGATGCTCTGCCGGCGTGAAGCGGGGTTCGGTTCCATAACGGAGAAGCCCATTCGCCGCCGCGAACGGACGGGGTACCCACACACGCATCTCTGGGAACCGATCAGTAGGTAGCATCCGACGCGGACGTCCCGGACGGCGTCGGTGAGCATGTCCTGGCCGATCGTACGGCTGAAGCAGTCGATGTCGCACGGCCGAGCCACAGTACGCCTGTACCCGGGAGGCGAGGCGCTGGAGCCGGGAGTTCAGGCGGCTGACGCTATGGAAACCTGGAAGGCCGAGCAGGTCTCGCAGTGGTCTTCGAGCACAGAGGTGGTCGAGCAGGCGATGCTCTGACGGTGGCAGAATGAGAGCGAGATCATCGAGGGACAGAGGCAGCGGGATCGGCATGCGAGGCAAAAAGTCACGACTCCTCGGCAACCGATCGAACCTGGTCTGGAGCAACCGGCGCAGCTCGCCAAGGCGAGTCGGGAACGGGACGGTGGGGGCCCACCGCCTGGCAGTGAGCGCCGCTCGTATCGCATCAGTCGGCATGGTGGGCTGCCAGTCGACGTCGGCGGTTGAGGTACTGAGTGATCAGTCGCTTCACGTACGGCAGGGACAACTCGTACTTGGCTGCGAGGTTGCGTCGGGTGTACCCCCGGTTGAGCCAGTCATCGACCACCATCATGCGGCGGACGGTCCTGAGGTATTGGCCCCGTGTAGGGACGCGGCGGCCGGCGCAATGGAGGATGAGGCGCCTGGTAAGGCGTTCGCCGAAGAGGGCCACCAGCTCCTCGATCGAGATGCGCGAGCGGGGGAAGCCAAAGGAGTCCACCATACCATTCTACCTACTGTCTCGATGCCAGTCGCCTCCAGCTTCGGTACTGACGGTGCCTGTGCGGTCACGCATTTTGGCCGCAACCCAGCGCGATTTTTGAGCGGGGGTTGGAGTGGGTTCGACTGCTATGGCGGGGTAAACGTCAAGGAGGGTACCTATCCCCCTG
>VAXZ01000111.1 GCA_005885035.1 Actinomycetota bacterium | reverse complement strand
AAGGTGAAGACCGCGAGGAACACCACCGGATTGAGGAGCGACCAGACGGCCCCGAGCACGGAGCCGATGTACTTGACCTTGAGCTCCTTGCGGACGAGGTTGAGCAGAACCTCCCGGTAGTCCCACAGCTCGCGGAGACGCTGCCGCAACCGCAGGTGGGGCGGCTCGGAGGTCCGTTCCGTGGTTCGGGCTGCGGTCGCGATCGGGTGCTCCTCAGACGGTGGGACGGAAGAACGCGCAGGTCAGCGCGAGTGTAACAAGGGTCCTTCGGGCAGCCGCCAGGTCCGCTCCTCCGTCAGGGAACTCCTCATGTTCTCCACGAGCCATCACGCCCGGCCCCGATCCGTCCGGACGGACCAGAGCGACCTCGGCTCGCGCAGGTGCTGGAAGAGCTCGTCGAACAGCGGGAGCGTCCGCTCGTCGCAGTACGCGTCCTCGAACGCGCGCCGTGCGTTCCGCGACAGCTCCGCCGCCAGCTCAGCATCGTCGCGGAGCCGACGAACGGCGTCGGCCAGACCGTCGACGTCACCGTGGCGGAGGGAGAAACCGCATCCGTACCGCTCGATCGCCTCGTCGACGTTGGTTCCGACGGGGCCGACGTAGACGACGGGAAGCGCGCTCGCGAGCGCCGCATGCAACTTGCACGGGCTCATGATCCCCCGCGATCCGTCGTCGAGCGAGATCAAGGCGCACCCGGAGCCGGCGAGAACGCTCGGCGTCACGTCCTTGGGAACGTAGCCGCGCAGCACGACGTCATCGAGACCGCGACGCCTCGCTTCTTCTGCGAGCTCCGGATACCGAACACCACCGCCGACGAAAAGGAAGGTCACGTCGCCGTCCTTCGCCAGGGCTTCGGCCGCTCCCGTGATCGTGGTCGTCGGGTGCCCGTAGCCGAGGTTGCCGAGGTATAAGACGACGAACCGCCCCGCCAGCTCCGGCGCTCCGTAGCCTTCCCACGCCGCCGGATGCTGTCCGGGCGGGAACAGCGACATCGGCTCCCAGTTCGGGATCACCGAGCCCGCCGGGAGGCCGTCGCGCGCGTACGCGAGCGTGCGTCGAAGCATGGCGTCGTCCAGGGCGATCACGCGATCGGTCTTCCGGAGCAGCCCGCGCTGGACCGATCGCAACAGCCGCGACACGGCTCCGCCGGCGCGGACCGCTCCGTACTCCTCGGCGGCGTCAGGGTAGACGTCGTGCGACCAGTAGACGACCCGCGCGCGCGGGTGCACCAACCGATGGGCGACGGCGGCGATCAACGCGTACGGCGGGCTGGTGAGCGCGACGACGACATCCTGTCGCGGCGAAAGGACCAGCCGCATCACGGCGCCCGCCAGGAACGAGAGGTAGTCGGCGAGTCGACGTGCGGTGCTCGCCTTCCCCAGGCCCGGCGTCCACACCCGGATGACGCGTGGGCCCTCCACCAACAACCCCGACTTGGCTGCGGACGTTGACGCGCGCGTCGCCGCACGTCCCAGGTACGCGCCGCTGCCACAGATGACGGTCACCTCATCGCCCATCGCGGCCCGGTGCTCCGCCACGGACTTGACGAACGAACCCGAAGGAGCGACATCGGGCGGATAGAAGAGGTTGACGAAGCAAACGCGCACCGGACCTCCTGGTTCGACCAGACGTGCGCCGCGGAAGAAGCGGTCCCGGCGGCGCTCGCTAGAGTACCAACCGTGATCCGGCCGGAAGACGCATGCGATCGTGCCCGCTAGCACCTCCGGGATGCGCGTCGGCGTCACGGTCGAACAATCCTGGCACGTCGTGCCGGGCGGGATCGCGGTCGCGACCGTCGAGCTGCTGCGGGCGTTGACCGCCCGCGACGGGTTGGACCTCGTGGGCGTCTCCGCGTGGCACCGGCGGCCACCCGCCGCCGGGCTCGCTCCCCCCGTGCCGATCCGTCGGTTCCCATTGCCCCGCCGGGCCCTGTACGAGTCCTGGCAATGGCTCCGGACGCCGAGCATCGAGCGCGCGACGGGTCGCGTCGACGTGGTGCACGACGCGGGCTACGTCGTGCCGCCGTCGAAGGCGCCGCTCGTGACGACCGTTCACGACCTCGCGTTCCTCACGTACCCCCACCACTACACGTGGCACTCGCGACGGGTGCTCTTGAGGGGGTTGGAGCTCACGCGCCGCCACGCACGCCTCGTGATGTGCCCCTCCCTCGCCACGAAGGCGGCGTGTGAGGGTGCAGGCATCGAAGCGCAACGGCTGCGGGTGGTACCGCTGGGCGTCCGCGTGCGGCCGCCCCGACCCGAGCTCAGCGAACGGGTCCGCCGGCGATACCGGCTCGAGCGCCCCTTCGTGCTGTTCGTCGGGACGGTGGAGCCGCGCAAGAACCTGCATCGCGTGATCGAAGCGTTCCGCGAGCTCGACGCCGCCGAGACGGAGTTGATCCTGGTCGGCCCGAAGGGGTGGAGGGAAGACGTCGGCTTCGCGCTCGATGGTTTGCGCGGTCGCGCCAGAACCCTCGGCTACCTGCCGCGGGATGAGCTCGACGTTCTCTACGCCCAGGCGGCGGCGGTCGTGTATCCGAGCCTTGCAGAGGGGTTCGGGCTGCCCGTGCTCGAGGCGATGGCCAACGGCGCTGCCGTCGTGACCTCGGCGGGGACGGCGACGGAGGAGGTCGCGGGCGACGCCGCGCTCCTGGTGGATCCGCTCGATGTCGACGCGATCGCCGAAGCGTTGCAGCGGGTGATCGACGATCGCGCCCTCGCCGCCGCGCTCGGCGCGGCGGCGAGGGCGCGCGCGTCCACCTTCACGTGGGACCGGTCCGCCGAGCTCGCGGTCGCGGTCTACGCGGAAGCGGTCGAGGCATCGCGGTGAGCCGCATCCGCGTCGGGATGAACCTCCTCTGGCTCCTGCCAGGCGCGGCCGGTGGCGCCGAGCGGTACGCGATCCGGCTCCTCCGGGCGCTGGCCGACGATGCACGCGGTGACGTCGACGTCACGGTCCTCTGCAACCGCCGGTTCCCGGCCGCCTATGGTGAGCTCACCGCCCGACACCCGACGGCGGTGGCGCCGATCGACGGCTCCTCCCGCGCGCTGCGGATCGCGACGGAGTCCACCTGGCTCGCCCGCGAGGCGTCGCGCAGGAACCTTCAGCTGGTCCATCACCCCAACGACGTGATCCCATGGTTCCGGAACCGGCCGAGCGCGCTCACGATCCACGATCTGCGCTCGATGGCCGGCGGTCAGGTCCTCAACCGGTCGCATGCCGCCTACCTCCGCGCCCGAGTGCCGTCGTCAGCCCGCGCCGCCGCCGTCGTGATGACGCCCTCGGATCACGTTCGGCAGCAGGTGCTCGATCGCTTCGGGCTCGATCCGGCCCGCGTCCTGGTCGTGAGCGCGCCCGTGTTCCCGGGACCCGACCACGCGAACAGCTCCGGTCCGGCACCGGTGGAGGGGCGGTACTTCGTCTATCCCGCGACGACCCACCGGCACAAGAATCACGCGGTCCTGTTGGAGGCGTTCGCCGGCGTGGCCGGCGACGACCCGGATGTGCGGCTGGTGCTGACCGCCGTCCCGGGCAACGGCGAGACGGAGGTCGAAACGTCGATCCGTCGGCTCGGCCTAGGCGAGCGCGTGCGCCGGTTGGGGAGGATCTCCGATGGTGAGCTCGACCGTCTGCTCGCTGGCGCCGTGGGGCTCGTGTATCCCTCGCGATACGAGGGATACGGTCTGCCGCTCGCCGAGGCGATGGCCGTCGGTTGTCCCGTCATCGCATCATCCGCCACCGCGCTCCCCGAGGTCGTCGGAGACGCCGGGCTCTTGGTCGATCCCGACGACGTCGCGGGGTGGACGGACGCGATGCTGCGACTGCTCGACGACGGCACGCTCCGCGCGCGCTTGATCGCAGCCGGTCGCGAGCGGACGCGAGGTCTGACTCCGAACGAGACGGCCCGGCGATTGGTTGCGGCGTATCGGTTGGCGATCGACGAAGCGTGACGTCCGCGCGCGAGCATCCTGTTGTTGCCGCTGCTGGTCGCCGCTAGGGTTCCACCGCGATGCCCGCGGTCCGGAACGCTGCGAACCGTCTGCTGTATGAGGGGAAGACCCTCCTGGCGCGATCGCCGACACTCGCACTTCCCGTCGCACGGCTCCGTGGACACGGCGAACCATTCGATCCACACGTCGACATCGTCATCGAGGGATACCCACGGTCGGCGAACAGCTTCGCGGTCCACGCGTTCCGCGTGGCCCAGGACCGGCCCGTCAGGATCGCGCATCACCTGCATGCCCCCGCTCAGGTGATCGCTGCTGTGCGGGCCCGCGTCGCAGCGATAACGCTCATCCGCGAACCCGAGGATGCGGTGTTGGAATTCGTGATCGCGAAGGGGTACCTCTCGGTCCGACAGGCGTTGCGAGGATACCTCCGCTTCTACAGCGCGCTGCTGCCCTACCGCGACCAGGTCGTCGTCGGTCCCTTCCGCGAGGTGACCTCCGACTTCGGGCAGGTGATCGCGAAGGTGAATGCCATGTTCGGGACCCGCTTCCTCGAGTTCGATCACACCGATGACAACGTGCGCTCGGCCTTCGCAGCGATCGAAGCGGACTGGGCTACCCGCCTCCCCCCGGGCGTGGCCTTCGAGCGCAAGGTGGGACGCCCTTCGAAGATCCGTGAGGACCTGAAGGAGGAGCTCGGTGAGGAGTACCGCGCCCGAGACCTCAGTGACCTTCGCGAACGAGCGGAACGCCTCCTGGGCGCGTTCGTCTCATCACCGTCGTGAAAGACGTCCAGCGCGCCTTGCCGACGAGGAGGGTGGGCCCGTCTCTTCCGCTGCTCGTGGTCCGACGAGCCGTGTTCGAGGCGAAGACGGTGGTGGCCAAGTACCCCGGTGTGGCGCTTCCCATCGCCCGTCGCCGCCACGGGATCCCGGTCGGCGACGACACCGAGCTCGTGATCGAAGCGTTCCCACGGAGCGGCATGACGTTCGCGGTGGTCGCCGTCGAGATAACACAAACAAGGCAGGTCCAGGTCGCGTGTCACGTCCATGCTCCCGCACAGGTGATCGAAGCGGCACGTCGATGCATCCCGGCGCTCGTCCTCGTCCGCGAGCCCGAGTCGACGATCATCTCCTTCGTCATCCGCCACCCCCATCTGTCCATGCGGCAGGCGCTGCGCGGCTACGTCCGCTTCTACGCGCCGTTGCTCCGTTACCGCGATGACTTCGTGGTGAGCTCGTTCGAGGACGTGACGACCGACTTCGGGCTCGTGGTCCGACAGGTGAACGAACGGTTCGGGTCGACGTTCGATCGGTTCAGACACACGCCTGAGAACGTGGAGCGCTGTTTCGCCCGGATATCCGGCGACTACCGGGAGCGGGCCGGAACGGGTGCTGAGTTCGAACGGATCGTCGCGCGGCCCTCGGACGAGCGCGAGCGGATCAAGCAGGCCCTGCGCGAGCGATTCCGGGACCCCCGGCTGACACGGGGACGGCGGCGTGCCCAGTCCGTGTACGCGGCCATCGCGGGCCGAGGGGCATGAGCGGCGTCCGTGAGCGGACCCTGAGCGTTCCATCCGCTCGCTCACTCGCGAGCCGGGCCGCGTACGAGGTGATGACCATGACGTCGCGCTTCCCGAGGCTCGCGCTTCGAGCGGCCCGTGCACGCGGTCACGGTGTGGTGGTCACCCCGACGACCGACATCGTGATCGAGGGGTACCCGCGTTCGGGCAATTCGTTGGCCTTCGCGTCGCTCCTGGCGGCTCAGTCGAAGTCGATCAGGATCGCGCATCACACGCACGCGCCCGCGAACGTGATCGCCGGCGTCCAAGCGGGGATACCGGTTCTGGTCCTGATACGCGCGCCCGAGGACGCCGTCGTGAGGTTGGTGATGATCAAGCCCGACCTCACCGTGGGGCAGGCCATGCGCGGCTATCGCCGCTTCTACGAACCCCTCCTCGCGTACCGGGACCGGATCGTCGTGAGCAGATCGGAGGACGTCATCGACGGATCCGAGGGTTGGGTCGAGCGGATCAACCAACGGTTCGGGACGTCGTTCGACACCCCCGATGTCACGGCCAGCGGCCGCTCGGCGAGGGACGAGCTCATCGAGCGATACTGGCGCGACCGCGTTGGGCCGGGGCTTCCTCTGCTCGGGCGGACGGAACGACCACCCTCCGAAGAGCTCCACGACGACGTCGCGTCTCGCGCCAGGGCGGGGTACCTCGGCGCGCCAGCGACCCTCCGCCGGCGCCTCTCGGCCCTGTACCAGAGCTTCACCGAAACGCTCCCGTGACACGTGCCTCGGGACCTACCCCCCGATCGACGCGTATGCCTGTCCCAGCACCGTTGCCGTCTGGCGCGCGCAACGTTCCCACGTGAAGGACGCGACCCTCGCCATGCCGGACGCCCGGAGAACGTTCCGCAGGTCATCGTCGCCGAGCAGTTCGTCGAGCCCCTTCGCGATCGAGGCTGGATCGTCGGGGTCGACGAGCAGCGCGGCGTTCCCTGCGACCTCCGGCATCGATGAGCGGTTGGACGTCAGCACCGGAACGTTCGCTGCGAATGCCTCGAGGATGGGGAAACCGAACCCCTCGTACAGAGATGGATACGCGAGCATCTCCGCGCCCGAAAGGAGCGCTCGCCTGTCGGCGTCGGGCACGTAGCCCGTCCGGACGATCCGAGCACGGACGTCCGTCGGGAGCGCTGCGATCGCCCGATCGATCGCTTCCGAGTAGTCCGACGCCCAGGTGACCGTTCCTCCGGCGAGCACCAACGAGCTGCGCCGGTCCTCGATCATGCCGAATGCTCGTACCAGCGACCCGAGGTTCTTCCGTGGTTCAAGACCCCCCAGGAAGATGATGTACGGACCCTTGATCCCGAACCGGTGGCGGACCTGTTCGACCTGGGGGGGGATCGCCGGGGAGAACGCCTCGGCGTCGGTGCCGTGGTGGATCACGTGCACGCGTCGAGCATCGGTCCCGTAGAACCGGTCGAGGTCGTTCCTCGTTGCTTCGCTCGGGACGATCACGGCCGCGGCGCGGTCGAGGGACCGCTCGAACGCTCGCCGCCACCGGATGTCGTTATGCGGGGCGGTCTCCGGCATCACCTCGAACGTCAGGTCGTGCACGACCATGACGACGCGCGGCGCAGATGTGGGCGGGGGGATGAAGTTCGTCGCGAGGACCACGTCGGACGTTCCCGCCAGCCACTCGAGTCTCGGGAGACCCGTCCGGGAACTGAACGGGCCGTAGAGTCGCGTCGGCAGCCGCGACGCCCGCTCGGAGAGGTTCGGAGCCCAGCCGACGAAGCGGCGAGGTCGTGTCCCGATCCCGCGGACATCGAGGTACCACGCGACGAACCGTGCGTCGGGATCGGCGGGCGGCAGGGCGCGCAGCACCGCCCGCGTGTACTGCCCGACCCCCGTCCGGCGGGGATCGACCGCGGATCTCGCGTCGACCACGACACGCACGGGCGAAGGCTAGCCCACGCCGAGCGGCGCACGTGCGACGGAGGGCTATCCGGGAGCGGGGCAGGTGCTGGCGGATGTGGGCGGTGCCGCGTGGTACGTCGCGGTGACCACGACCTCGACGGTGGGACCCTGCAGCTTCGACGACTGGATGAGCGGAAGGCTCGGGAAGTAGCCGCCGACGACGTTGGCGTAGGCATCCTGGCCCGGAGCGAAGACGATCGCCGACCGCGTGACGCCCGCGGGCACCGGACCGTTCACGATCCCGGGCGACACGTCGAACCCCGAGTTCGCGAGGAGCGTCTCGACGTCGTCCGCCGCAGTCCCGGCACCGTGGTCGATGACCTCCACGGTCGTGTTGGCCTCGGAGGGCGGCGTGTTGACCAGCTGCGTCCCGAGCGACCCGAGTTGCTTGCCGTCACGGATCGCGGCGAAGATCTGTCGCGCGGCGGGGTCCATGAGGACGACCGACTGCGTCCCCTCCATCCCCGCAGAACCGGGCACGGTGCGGAACTCGACGTTGCCCGTCGTGAGACCGCGGAGCTGCCCGACGAGGTACACCAGATCACCGGGCAGGAACCCTCGATCGCGGTGAAGGTTCGCGAGCACGGGTTGGACGAGGGTGGGTGCCTTCGCGAGCTCGGCCGGCCGGAGCATCTGGTTGATCACCGCCCGGATGAACTGCTGCTGCCGTCCGATCCGCGAGAAATCAGGGATCGCGTCGCAGGGGAGGCTCCGCGTCCGGACGTAGGCCAGCGACTGGTAGCCGTCGAGATGGTGGCAACCCGGGACGACGTCCAAGCCGGTATTCGGGTCGGCGACGTGGCCGACCTCGCCGTAGTAGATCTTCGTTTCGCCGCCTCCACCCGTGTGCTGCATCAACCAGCCGGGAGTGTTCACCTCGTATTGCGGGATGCACAGCTCGACGCCACCGAGCGTGTCAACCACGTGCTGGAAACCGGCCAGGTCCACGTACAGGTAGTGGTCGACCGGCAGACCGGTCAGGTTCGCGACGGTGTTCGCCATGAGCTGCGGACCACCGCCCTGCAGACCTCCCTCGAACGCGGCGTTGATCTTGTTCCAGCCGTGCCCGGGGATGTCGACCCAGAGGTCGCGAGGGAACGAAAGGACGATCGCCTTCTCGAGCGCCGGATCGGTGTGCACGAGCATGATCGTGTCGGTTCTGATCGTGCCGCCGATGTCCTTGTTGGTGCCGAACTGGTGTTGCTCGTCGATCGGCAGCCCGGCCCGCGAGTCCGAGCCCAGGAGGAGGTAGTTGCACACGTGTTCCGAGCATCTGCCGGTGGGCGGGGCCGACGAGCCGGAAGGGACCGCCGGGCTGAACGAGCCTTGGTCGATGCCGACGTCCCGCAGCTGCACCCATCGGACCGCGCTGGCCGCTCCGACGACGCCGAGGACCAGGGAGAGCGACGCGGAAACGGCGATCGCGACACGGATCAGCCGCCTGGCGGCGGGAGCGGGATCCACCATGTGCTTCCTAGCGTATCGGCGGCCGAGGGCGCGGCGGCCGCCACCCTGTGTCGTTCCCGTGGCGAGGTTGTGGCGGTCGCCGCGCCCTCGGCCGCCGCTCTCGGCGGGTGCTCTCGGCCGGCGCTCTCGAGTGGTGCGCTCGGGGCGGTGGCCGGCCCTACCGATGTGCGATGATGCGCGGCGCCTTCCGCGACGACCACCGGAGAGGGACGGGGGAGATGCTGACGGAACCGGTGAGCGTGCTCGTCGTCGGTCTCGACGACGCCGAAGTGGCCGCGCTCGCCCGTGAGGATGGGTTCGCCGTTCAGCGCGTTCCGGTGATCGAAACACCGACCGGCGTCGACGCCGTCGTGATCGCCCTCGAGAGCGAGGCTCCCTTGGAGGCCGTCCGTCGCGTCCGCACGGTGGAGCCCGACGCTGCGGTGGTCGTCGTCACGCAGGCGGACCGCAGGGCTGACGGCGCAGTCGCGATGCATGCGGGTGTGGAAGACCACCTCGTGCGAGACGAGTTGCTCGGACCGCTCCTGCCGCGCTCGATCCGGTACGCGGTCGCCACCCGGCGCATGCGGCGCGAGCTCGCGGCGAACGACGAGGTGACGTCGCTCCCCACCCTCCGCGGGTTCGCACCCATCGCCGAGCATCATCTGCGGATGGCCGATCGCGCGGGCAACCCGGTCGTCTTCGTCTTCGTTCGGGTCGAGGAGCACGACTCGCTCCAGGCTGCGCTCGGCAGGGAGGCGGCCGACGAGCTCGCCCGCGACGCCGCCGGAGTGGTGCTGGATTCCGTCCGCGATTCCGACGTCCCGGGAAGGATCGCACCCGACACGTTCTGCATCCTGCTGACCGGTGAGGCGGAGGGCGCCGAGACCACCGTCCTGTCACGCCTGGTGGAGGCGATGGCCGTGCACGATGCCCGGCGCGATCGACCGCGCGCCCTCAAGCTGTCGGTCGGCACCGCCCGGTACGAGCCCGGCAGCGGCCTGCACCTTGCGGAACTGCTCGAGGGAGCGATCCGCCGGCTCGGTCGTGCCGGAGGAGCATGAGCGCGAGGTGAGCGGATCGGTCATCCGGTCGGCCATCCGCGGCGGATACCGGGCGGGGCTCACGTGGAGGATCGACGCCCGCGCAGGTGACCGCAGCGATGCAGGGCAGGAGCGTCGCGTCGGGGATGGTTGAGGACCTCTCCGCCGCGCGCGACCGCCAGCTCGTTCGGCGCATCGAAGGAGGCGACGAAGAGGCGTTCCGCAGCCTGTTCGCCAGCTATGCGCCCGTCGCGATGGCACTCGCCGTTCGTGTGGTTCGACAGACCCAGCTGGCGGAGGAGATCGTGCAGGAAGCGTTCCTGACGCTCTGGCGGGATCCAGGCGTCTTCGACGAGCGACGCGGCTCGGTGAAGGCCTGGTTGATGACGATGGTCCACCATCGTGCCGTCGACGTGGTCCGGCGCGAGGAAGCGCAGCGACGGCGGTCCCACGAGATGGTCGCGCGGATCCATGAGGAGACCGAGGATCCGACCGAAGCCGTGGTCGAGGCTGTCGCGGCACCGGCGGAGCGCGATGCGATCCGAACCGCATTGCGCTCACTCCCGGACGACCAGCGCGAGGTGTTGCAGCTCATGTACTTCGACGGCCTGTCGCAATCACAGATCGCACAGAAGACCGGCGCCCCGCTCGGCACGGTCAAGTCCCGGGCGCTGCTCGGCATGCGAAGGATGCGCTCGATGGTCGGGAGGCCGGACCGATGAGCGCGCGCGACCACGGACCGATCGAAGAGTTGCTCGCCGCGCGCGCGCTCGGCGGGCTGGAGCCCGAGGACGATGCCGCCCTCCTCGCCGGGATGGCCGCACATGGCGACTGCGAGGAATGCCGCCGGCTCGAGACCGGGTTCGAGGAGACGGCGGCTCTCCTTGCGTTCGCGCTCGACCCCGTTCCGGTCAGCGAGGAGCTCGCGGACCGGGTGCTCGAAGGGGTGCGAGGGGCGGGTCGGGCGCGTGGGCGGCAACCACGACGGCGCGCGGCGCTCGTCGTGGTCGCCGCCGCGCTCGTCGTCGTCATCGCGGGCGTCGCGACGCTCCGCCCGCGCACGCAACCGATCGCCGGTGCGAGCGCCGCGCAACAGGTCCGTCGGTTCCAGGGCGGCGCAGGCACCCTCGCGATGCTGTACGAACCGGGTCAGCCGGGGGCGCTCGTCTGGGGGGAGGATCTCCCGTCGCCCGGCGCGGGAAAGACGTACGAGATCTGGATGATCACCGGCAGCGCGCCCGTCTCCGCCGGATGCGCCTCGCCCACGGACGGAGAGCTCTCCGCGTTCACCGACGCCGACGTCAGCAGGAGCGACCTGATGGCGGTCACGGTCGAGCCCAGGTCGTGCCCACCCGCTCCGACGACCCAACCCGTATACACCGCGACGCTCGCGTGAGCCCCTGCCGGATGGCCCGCTTCAGGGTCGAAGCATGTCCGCGAGGACCAGGTTGAGGACCCCGCCGGCCCGGAGGTAGTCGAGCTCGGCGGCACCGTCGACGCGGAGCGTCGCCGGGAACGAGATGACCCGTCCATCCTCAGCCAGTGCTTCGACGGCCACCTCCTGCCCCGGCACGATCCCGCCGGTCAGCCCGCGGACGGCGTACGTCTCGCGTCCGGTCAGGCCGAACGACGCCGCGGACGTGCCTGCGAGGTACTGCAGCGGCAGGACGCCCATCCCGACCAGGTTCGAGCGATGGATCCGCTCGTAGCTCTCCGCGATCACGAAACGGACGCCGAGGAGCGCGGGCCCCTTTGCCGCCCAGTCGCGGCTGGACCCGCTGCCGTACTCCTTCCCCGCGAGCACTGCCAGGGGGACGCCCTCGTCCCGGTACCGCTCGGCGGCGTCGAAGATCGAGAGCACCTCTCCGCTCGGGAGATGGGCCGTCCACGAGCCCTCGGTCCCGGGTGCGAGCTCGTTGCGGAGCCGGATGTTGGCGAACGTGCCGCGCATCATCACTTCGTGGTTCCCGCGACGGGAACCGTAGGAATTGAACTCACCCGGAGGGACGCCATGCTCCTGCAGGTAGCGCCCCGCCGGCGAATCAGCTTTGATCGAGCCCGCCGGGGAGATGTGATCGGTCGTGATCGAATCGCCGACGCGCACGAGGACCCTCGCCCCCTCGATATCCGCGATCGGTCGCGCCTCCTCCTGGCGGAAGAATGGCGGTTCCTGCACGTAGGTCGACGCGGGGTCCCAGGCGTAGACCGGTCCGCTCGGGGTCGGCAATGACATCCACCGTTCGTCGCCGTCCCAGATGTGGGCGTACTCACGCACGAACTGCTCCTGCGTGATCGCCGCTGCCATCGCGGAGGCGATCTCGGCGGGCGCCGGCCAGATATCCCGGAGGAAGACGGGTCCGTCGGTGCCCACGCCGAGCGGTTCGCTCGTCAGATCGACCTCGACCGAACCGGCAAGGGCGTACGCCACGCAGAGCGGCGGCGAGGCCAGGTAGCTCGCCCGTACCTGCGGGTGGATCCGACCCTCGAAGTTCCGGTTGCCGGAAAGGACCGCCACGACGTTGAGGTCGCCCTCGTCCACCGCCGCCGCGACGCGATCGGGCAGTGGCCCGGAGTTCCCGATGCACGTCGTGCAGCCGTACCCGACGAGCGCGAACCCGAGCTTCTCGAGATAGGGCGTCAGACCCGCGCTGTCGAGGTAGTCGGTGACGACGCGCGAGCCCGGTGCAAGCGACGTCTTGACCCACGAGCGCGTCTCGAGTCCCGCCTCCACGGCCTTCTTCGCGAGGAGGCCGGCGGCGAGCATCACCGACGGGTTGGACGTGTTCGTGCAGGAGGTGATCGCGGCGATCACGACCGAGCCGTGCTTCACGACGTCGCCGTCGACCGACATCGGAGTCTCCGCGCCCGGCTCGGTCGTCGCGTCGGTATCCACCTCGACGTCGACGTTCCCGCCCTCCTCCTCGAACCTGCCGACGTCGCTCGGGCGGGGATCGGGCTCGTCGTGGTCGCGGAACGCCGCCACGAACGATCCCCAGACCTCGGGGAGAGGCACGCGGTCCTGCGGACGCTTCGGGCCGGCGACCGAGGGTTCCATCGCCGCAAGGTCCATCTCCACGACCTCCGAGAAGCGGGGCTCCGGGTCCCCGTCGGTCCGGAACAACCCCTGTTCCTTCGTGTACCGCTCGACCAGATCGACCAGGTCACCGCGACCCGTGAAGGTGAGGTAGCGAAGGGTCTCGTGGTCGACCGGGAAGAATGCGGAAGTGGCCCCGTATTCGGGACACATGTTCGACAACGTCGCCCGGTCGGCCACCGACAATGAAGACAACCCGTCGCCGAAGAACTCGACGAACGTCCCGACCACTCCGTGTGCTCGGAGCATCTGCGTCAGCCTCAGGACCAGGTCGGTAGCCGTGGTACCGGCAGGAAGGGAACCCACGACACGAACCCCGAGCACGAGCGGTTGCGAAAGGAAGATCGGCTGTCCGAGCATCGCCGCCTCGGCCTCGATGCCACCCACCCCCCAGCCGAGCACGCCGAGCCCGTTGACCATGGTCGTATGGGAATCCGTGCCCACGAGTGTGTCGGGGAACACGACCCCGTCCCTGGACGCGACCACATGTCCGAGATGCTCCAGGTTCACCTGATGGCAGATCCCCGCGCCCGGCGGAACCACGCGGACGTTGGCGAAGGCCTGTTGCGCCCACCGGAGCAGGGCGTAGCGCTCCGCGTTCCGCCGGTACTCCCAGTCGATGTTGGCTTCGTACGCATCGCGCGACCGGAACAGATCAACCTGGACGGAATGGTCGATGATGAGGTCGACCGGAACGTGCGGGTTCACGCGCGCCGGATCGGCACCCCCACGCGCCACCGCACTCCGCATCGCCGCCAGGTCGACGACCGCGGGCACGCCGGTGAAATCCTGCATGAGGACGCGTCCGGGCATGAACGCGATCGCGAGCGCCGGCGCCGGCCACGCGGCGAGCGCGGCGACGTCGGCGTCGGCGACGTCCCGGCTCCCCGCCCGCCGAAGCAGGTCCTCGAGGAGGATCTTGAGGGTATGCGGCAGCCCCTGTACCGCGCCGATCCCCTGCTCGGACAACCAGCCCAGCCGGTAGATGGCCACGTTGCCCGCGGCGAGCGCGAGGCTCGAGCGGGCCCCTTCGAGCTCAGAGATCGATCGCGTCGTCGGGCTCCTTTCGCGGTCGCCAGGGCCTCGCGCCGGCCGGCCGCCGTGATCGCCGAGGTCACCTCCATCCTCCCAAAACGAGGCGGGTCGGTCGCCGAACCCGCGAAGTCCCACAGGTCGCCCGAACGTCTGCGACCATCGGCCCGTGATCGATCGTCGTCGGCTGGTGCCCGCCGGGGTCCTGAAGTGCCTCGTGGCGGTGGGCCTCGTTGCGTGTCACGTTGGAGCGCCGGCAGGGCCCCCGACCTCGGGCACCCCGTCAGGGATCCCGTCACTCCCCCGCGGGCTCCCCACCGCCTACCCCTCGGATCTGCCCGCCGGGGATGTGCCGGTCGGCGACCTCGTTCCCAAGGGGAACCTGGTCACGGGGACGTGGTACGCGCGTACCTCCGCTGGCGACGCGATCGTGGTCGCCTGGCAACGTCGCGGAGCCGATCCTTTCCGGACCGAGCGAGGCATCGCGGTATGGCTGCACGGAGGCGATCCGGGGTCGCCGTGGCGCCCGATCGACGCGGTCGGGTTCCCTGCGAACCGGGACCCGGTATTCGGCCTCACGGCGGTGATCGGCGACGTCACCGGTGACGCGTCGGACGACGCGCTGGTGTTCGCCGAGACGGGCGGCTCGGGAGGGTGTGGGGTCTATCTCGCGATCGATCTCGCCGACGGTGCTCGGGTGTTCGATCGCAGCGTCTGCGACACCCGCATCGTCCCATCGACGGATCCGGTCGGTCTGATCTTGACGGAGTCGGTCTACGCGCGCGGTGACCCGCACTGCTGCCCGAGCGCCATGAGGAGAAGCGTCCTCACCTACGCCGGTGGCGACCGGTGGACGACGTCGTCGCGGACGACGACGCCCGCTTGAGCGGTAGCGTCGGTGGCCGTGGGTAGTATCCGGCGGATGGCACGGATCTTCGTCGAGGGTTGGTCGCCCGAGTACGGCGCTCCGTTGGATCCGGACGAGGCGCTGGCGCCGGCCGAGGGGTCGGTCGACACCTCGGTCGAGACCGAGGACTGGATCCCGCGCGACGGCGTCGACGACGGCGTCCCCCGGATCGCCTTCGTCGACGGCGTCCGGCGTGTCGACGCGAGGCTCACGCTCGACGATCCGTCCGGTCCCGTCGCCGGGATCTGCGGCACGTTCGCGGTCGGTGCGGCGGTCTGGGACCGAGAGGCGTGCCGGTCGTCGATCGCGCACGAGCGGATCGGCCGATGGGCGGTGCTCGCGGGCGGGCGTTCCGAGATCTTCCCCGTCGTGGCGCTCGAGCCGCCATACGACACGACGACGACACCGGACACGGACCCCGCGGGCCTGATCAGGACGTTGCATACGAAGATGCGGACGGCCGAGGGCCATGTCGCCACCGCCGCTGCCACGGACAGCTTCGTGATCGCCGACGGACCGCTGAACGAGTTGGCTCCGGTGCCCGCGGTGGGATCGATCAAGAGCCACCGCGTTACGTATCTGCCGCCCGAGCGCAATACCGTGGTCGCCGCGCTCGGACCGCGGCAACGCACCCCGTTGTTCACCATCTCGGAGTACCGCCGATACTCGTGGTACGTGCGGCTGGCAGACGTGCGAGGCGGCCATGCCTGGTCCGGGATCGTCCGGTGCGAAGCAAGCGGGCAGCTCCCTGCAGCCGAGGTGATCCGTCTTGCCGACCGGACGGCCGCGGTGCTGCCACTCGTGGCGTCGGAGTCCCATCTGGATCCACGGGCGCCGCAGAACCTCGTTCCGATCGCTGCGCTCGAGCGGCAGCTCCGCCATCGCATGGGCGAACCCGGACTCGTGTACCGCGCGCTCCGAGAAGCGGTGCACGAACGGATGGCCTCGTGATCCACGATCGCGTCGGCCGTGTACTCGGATCCGAGCACACGACGACTGCGGAGTTCCGCGTTGTCTTGGAAGAAGAGGAGTACCTCCAACTCGACGACCTGATCGTCGTCCGGACCGAGGTGCCGAAGGTCGGGGAGGTCAGGACCTACGGCGTCATCACCGAAGCCGAAGCGGTGTACGAGGGTGCCCAATACGAATCGGACACGCACCGGATCGCAGAGCTCGGCATCATGCCTGCGGCAAAGGTGCGAACGGCTCGGGTCGCCGTCACGCGGGTCGATCCCGAGGTGTGGGTGTCGGCGGACCCCGGCGAGGAGGTCGCGCGCGCGACCGGCGAGGAGCGCCGCAAGGCCCTGTACGCCGATGAGATGGAGCGGCCGTTACCCATCGGGCTCGGCCGCGACGGCGCCCCCGTCCATGTCGACCTCGACTTCTTCGACGGTCGCAAGGGCGGCCACATGTCCATCAGCGGGATCTCGGGGGTGGCCACCAAGACCTCGTTCGCGCTGTTCTTCCTGCGCATGCTGACCTCGGTGCCGGACGTGGTGGGCTCGGGCGCCGCCAACCTCCGTGTCCTCGTGTTCAACGTCAAGGGTGAGGACCTGCTCTGGCTCGATCGGTCCAACCGGTTGTTCGACGCACACGAGGGGGCCCGGGAGGCATGGTCGGCCCTGGGCGTGGACCCTGCCCCGTTCCCGAGCGTCCGCTTCTGGGCGCCACCGCGACGCCAGAGCGGCGACGTCGTCGTCCCCGATACGGGTGGACGTTTCGACGGCGTGCAGGTGTTCTCTTGGACGCCTCGCGCGTTCATCGAACAGGACCTGCTCGAGTTCTGCTTCACCGATGCGAGCGACGCGAAGAACCAGATCCCGTTCATCCGCGAACGGGTGCAACTCCAGCTCAAACGGTGGGCTGTCGGCGTCGATGGCATGCCGGGAGCCGTCGCCCTCCGCGATCCGTCCCAGGCGCCCGACGGCCATGGCTGGTCGCGGGACGACCGCGTCCCGGCCGCGCAGGCCGATGTCGTGATCGCCGATCTCCCCTCCATGGTGCGCGCGCTCGAGATCCACCTCGAGCCTGATGACGGCTCGGAGGCCGACCCCGCGTGGACGGCCCGCGTGATGCCGGGCACCATCGCAGCCTTCCTCCGTCGGCTGCATGCAGCGTCTGCCCGGCTCGGGCATCTGGTCCGAGCGGACGCGGATCGACGGATCGACCGCGGCGCCGCCAACGTCACGGTCGTCGCGATCCAGTCGCTGCACGAGCAAGCCCAGCGCTTCGTCGTGGGCGCGCTCCTCCGCGAGACCTTCAAGGAGAAGGAGGACACGGGCCAACGGCTCCCGCTGTCGGTGATCGTGCTCGATGAGCTCAACAAGTACGCCCCACGCGACGGAACCGGCCCGCTCAAGGACATGCTCATCGACATCGCCCAGCGCGGCCGTTCTCTCGGCGTGTTGCTCGTCGGCGCGCAGCAGACGGCAAGCCGAGTCGCTCCCGAGGTTCTGGAGAACGCCGCGATCCGCGTCACCGGCCGGCTGGACTCGGCCGAGGCCGAGCGCGCCGAGTACGGATGGATGCTGCCGTCCACGCGGTCTCGGGCACGCCTGTTGAAGCCCGGCACGATGGTCGTCAGCCAGCCAGCGATCCCGGTTCCGCTCGTGGTCACCTTCCCCTTCCCGCCGTGGGCGACCAGGAAGGAGGAGGTGGCGGACGCCGGTGACGATCCGTTCGCCGGGCTGACGTGATGAGGGCGCCGCAGATCGGCGCCGTCCTCCCTCCGCCACGGCGTCCCCCCAGCTGATGCGGATCCTGCATACCGCCGACTGGCACGTCGGCCGCCGTCTCGGCCGGCACGATCGTGCCGCCGAGACGGCGGCCGCACTCGAGGAGGTCGCTCGGATCGCGACCGAGCACCAGGTGGACCTGGTCCTCGTCGCTGGCGACGTCTTCGACCGGCCGATCCCCCCCGTCGACGCGCTCGCGCTGGGGCTCGGGGGTCTCCTGCGGCTCGCCAAGGATCGCCCGGTTGTCGCCGTTGCCGGGAATCATGATTCCCCCGAGCTGTTCGACGCGCTCGCGCCGTTGGTGCGCGATCAGGGCAGAGGCGTCCACCTGGTCGGGTCCATCCGCCGGCCCGATCAGGGCGGCGTGCTCGGCCCCGAGCAGCTCGGCATCCCCGCGCTGGTCGGCTGCATCCCGTTCCTCCGTGAGGGTCGCGTCGTGGACTTCATGCGCGACGCGGGTGAGTGGTACGGCCAGTACGCCGAGCGCATCGCGGCCCTGACCGCGGCCTTCGACGCCGCGCTCGCCGCGCGAGCGGGAACGAACCTCGTCCCGTTGCTCGTCGCCCACTTCATGGTCGGTGGCGTGAAGGTGGGCGGCTCCGAGCGCGAGCTGCACGTCGGCGGGGCATACGTCGCGTCGGCGCAGGCCATCCCTCCGGGACCTCAATACGTCGCGCTCGGCCACATCCACGCACCACAATCGATCCCCGGTTCACCGGTGCCGGGCCAGTACGCCGGGTCGCTCCTTCCCCTCGACTTCGGCGAGGCAGGCGAGGCCAAGCGGGTCGTGATCGTCGACGTCGAACCCGGCCGGCTGGCTACGGTCGCCTCGATCCCGCTCGCCTCCGGGCGGCCGCTGGTTCGCGCCGAAGGGACGTGGGACCAGATCGACGCGCGGATCGACGAACTGCGGAACGCCTACCTCGATATCACGGTGCGGGTCGGCGGGATCGACTCGGACCTGGGTCGGCGCGCCGCCGACACCTTCCCCTTCCTCGTCAACGTCCGGCCGTATCGACCGGCCGGTGAACGCCGTCCCCGCTCGACGGGGCCACGGCCGGGCGACGACGAGCAGTACGCCGACTACTATCGGCGAGACACGGGCGAAGAACCGCCCCCGGGGTTGCTCGAGCTCTTCCGCGAGGTGCTCGAGGAGGTGGCGGATGCGTCCGCGTGAGCTGACCGTGCAAGGATTCCGGTCGTACCGGGGCCGGACGACCTTCGACCTCCGGGGCCGGCGGCTCGTCGGCATCGTCGGACCGATCGGCGCCGGCAAGTCGACGATCCTCGACGCCGTCGTCTTCGCGCTCTACGGCAAGACGCCATCGTTCGAGCGCGATACGCGATCCCTGATCCACCAGCTCGAGGACGGCTGCCACGTCGAGCTCCTGTTCGAGGTGGACGGTCAGATCTGGCGGGCGCAGCGTGCGCTCCGACGCAAGGGCCAGAGCCAGCATCGGCTCGAACGCCTGGCGAAGGATGCGGACGACGCCGAGGTGCTCGAGACGGTCCTGCAGGAGAAGCCGGTGCGTCAACGTGTCGAGCGCTTGCTGGGGATGACCTTCGACGCGTTCTGCCGGTCGGTCCTGCTCGCCCAGAACCGGTTCGCGGAGTTCCTGAAGGCGACCCCCACCGATCGCAACGCCGTGCTGAAAGGCGTGTTCGGCTATGAACGCTTCGATGCCGCGCTGTCGGCGGCGAAGGACCGGGTCCGCGGCGCCGAGCTCGAGCTCGACGAGCTCGAGCGGGAGGGCTCGCGGCTTGCCGAAGCGCGTGCGCGCCTGGACGAGGCACGCGCGGAGGCCACGGCGACGTCGGCGCGACACGCCAGCCTGGACGCAGCGCGTGAGAGGCTCGGCGGCCTCACCCAAGCGCGAGATTCCGCGCTTCGCGATGCCGCCCAGGCGTCGGCGCGGACCGCGCAGCTCCAGGCGGCGGCGACGGCCATGCCCACGGCCGAACGGCTCGAGGAGGTGGCCGAAGCAGCGGCGGCAGCCACTGAGGCCGTGCGCATCGCGCAGGAGGACGTGACCGCCGCGGACGAAGCCAGGAAGGTCGCCGAGGCCGAGCTCGAAGCGATCTCGGAACGCATCGGCGGCCACGCGGCCTTCCAGGCCTTCGCGGCCTTGGTCGAGAAGCTGGACCACGAAGCGAGAGCCGTTGAACAGGCGGCTAGAGCGGTGGAGGTCGCCGCGCGGGAGGCGGAGGCGGCCCGTGCCGCCGCGGACGACCTGGCGCGCGCCGCCACGAAGAAGCGCGAAGCGCTCGACGCCGCGACGACCGCCCTCGAAGCGGCGGAGAGCGCCAGCACCGAGGCCGAGGCCGCGCTGCACGTCACGCAGCACGCCGAGATGGCGCATGAGCTCCGACGTGACCTGACGGCCGGAGAGCCCTGCCCCGTGTGCGACCGCGTCGTCGAACGCGTCCCGCGCGCCGGCGCCGCCCCCAAGGTCGCGGCGGCGGACCGTGCGCTCGCGAAGGCTCGGACGGTCGAGACCAAGGCGCGCAACACCAAGGAGCAAGCGGCTGCGGGGGCCGCCACCGCCCTCGAGCAGTCGGCCGCCGGCAGCGAGCGGGCAGAGGCCCTCGCGATCCAACTCGTCGCAGGTCAGGACGCCGCCCGGGACGCCGAAGCCGCACTCGCCACGACGAAGAGCGAGCTCGTCGACCGGCTGGGCGACGGCGATCCGCGGGCGTTGTTGGACGAACGCCAGCACGAGCTCGAGCTGGCGGAGACCGCGGTTCGGGCCGCGTCGGCTGCCGCCGACGCGGCCCGCACCCAGTTGGAGACCTGCCGTGTCCAGGCGGACGAGACGGGTCGCGGGCTCGCCACCCTCGCGAACCAGCTGGCGTCGGCCTGGGGACTGCTGGGGCAGCCCCGCCCCGTCGGCACCGCTGCGGCCGACGTCCGCAGCTCCTACGTGGAGATCGGCGAGACGCTCGTGGAGCGGCTCACTGAAGCTGCCGAAGCCGGCGACCGGGCGGCGGCAGAGGCCCACGCGGCGACGGAGGCAGTCGCCGCCGAGCTCGCGGCCTTCGACCTTCCGCCCGACGCGGACGTCGCCCGCGTGGTCGCCGACGCCGCGGCCGCCGCCGCCGCATCGGCCGAGCGCGTCCGAACGATCGAGGAAACCCTGGCGGCGGGCGCCGATCTCGAGGCTCGCCTCGTCGTCGCGACCGGAGCTCGGAACGTCGCGCGACGGCTCGTCGCCGATCTGCAACCGTCGCGGTTCCTCGCGTACCTCCTGGAAGAGGAGCGAGCCGCACTCGCGGACCTGGGAAGCGTGCACCTCGAGGAGCTGACCGACGGGGCATACCGGTTCAGCGATGACGATGCCTTCCACGTGCTCGACATGAACGCCGGGGCCGCCGACCGGACCGCGGACTCGCTCTCGGGCGGCGAAACCTTCCTCGCATCGCTCGCCCTCGCGCTCGCGCTCGCCGAGATGGTCGCGCGGGGAGGTGGTCGCCTCGACAGCTTCCTGCTCGACGAAGGGTTCGGGAGCCTCGATGCCGAACACCTCGACCGTGCGATGGACGGGATCGGCCGCCTCGTGGCCGGTGACGTCGATCGCCTGGTCGTCGTCGTCTCCCACGTCGAGCAGATGCGTCAGCTCATGGAGGACCTGATCGTGCTCGACAAGGACGTCCGCACGGGTGAGACCCGGGTGCTCTCCGGCGCTGGCCCGGCCTAGGGCCTTCCTCCGATATCGGCCGATGGCCCTACACCGATCTGCCGCTGAAGCTCGCGCGGAACCCTGCCGATAACCACCTTCGGAGACCAGTTCGAACGAGTGGTTGCGACACGACGGGTGGCAGTGAGGGGACGGGGATGATCGCTTCGTTGAAGGGGTACGGGAGGATCGCGCGGACGCTGCTGGCAGCGCTCGGGGCGCTCCTCGTGCTCGGCATCATCGGATCGCTGTTGATGGGCGTCCACGCACGTCACGCGGCCCAGGCTCAGATCGTCCACCAGGCGCAGACGATCACCGACAGCTCGCTCACCCTCGCGTTCACCCCCGACGACCTCACGGGCCCGGCTTCGGCGGCGCGCGCCAGCCAGCTCACCGCTCAGATCCAGTCGATCGTGATCGATCCCAGCGACTTCGACTCGGTCACCCTGTTCTCCCCCGAAGGCACCATCCTGTATTCGACGGCGACGAGCAGGATCGGCACGCAGCTCCCCGGTGAGAAAGACTCGATCAAGGAGGCGCTCCGCGGGGTCCCGTTGACGAGCGAGTTCGACGGCAGGTTGTCCGTCGAGCTCCCGCTGCGCTTCCGCTCGGGCGTCGGCGGCCCGGCCGTCGTCGAGCTCACGCACCCCGACGCGCCGATCGCGAGCGCGGCCGGTCCCTGGCGGACGAACGCCCTGTTCCTGTTCGCATTGCTGGTACTCCTCGGCGTCGCGGTCTTCGGCGTTGCTCGGGTCCTCGCGGTGGTCAGCGACACCGCCGACGGTCGCGTGGAGACGCGACCCGTCGTGATCCCCCGCCCCGTGCGCGCAGCGGCTCCTCACCCAGGGCTCAGAGAGGAAGGCGAGGCGAGACGGCGCGCGGAGGAACGGGCGCGAGCCGCCGAGGAGCGGCTCGGGCTCTTGCAGGATCAGTACCGCAAGACGTTGGAAGAGCTCCAGTCGTTCCAGCAGCTCGCTCGCGAGCCCCGCTCGGTCCCCGCCGGGGACCCGCGGATCGAGGAGCGGGCCTTGCGGGCGGAGGGGCAGGTCCAGGAGCTCGAGCTGCAACTGCGAACCGTCACGAAAGAGCGCGAGCGTCTCGCGACGCAGCTCCAGGAAACGATCCAGGAGGCGATGCGGGTCGTTGACGACGACGAGCAGGATCTGCGGCTGCGCGAAGCCGAGCTGGAAGCGATCGGCTTGAACGCCGAGCTCGACGTGACGAAGGAGCAGCTGGATGCCACCCGGCGGGAGCTCGCCTCGATGCGGGCATCGACCGGGACCACCTCACACACCCAGGAGGAGCTGGACGCGGCGAACGTGGAGATGGTGCAGATGCGAGACGCGCTGACCACCGCGGGATCGCAACTCGTCACCGCGCAGCGTGAGCTGGAGGATGCACACACCGAGCTCCGCGCGCTCCGCAACGAGGAGCAGCGCGCGGCGATGCTCGAGGACGAGCTCCGGGCCGCGAAGGCCGAGCTCGAGAGCGGGCAGGCCTCGCATCGTGCCGATCTCGTTGAGCGTGAGGCCGAGCTGGAGGAGAAGGTCCGGGCGACGCGCGAGGAGTTCCAACGTCAGCTCGAGGAGATCGAGGCGTCCTACCGCAGCCAGCTGGAACAGCGCGAGGTGGAACTGCACGGGCGGGTCACCGACGCCGAAACGGCGGCGCGCACGGCCGTACACGATCTGCAGGGAGTGCGCGACGAGGTCACGGCCGCCCGGGCCGAGGCCGCCAGCCGCGAACAGCAACTCCTCGAGGCGCACAACGAGATCGCCCGGATCCGCGGCGAGCTCAAAGGTCACACCTCCGAGGTCAAGGAGCGCACCGCGGCGGTCGGCCAGGCGCGCAAGGAGGCCGACGAGATGCGACGCTCCCTCACGGCGTTGCAGGAGGATCTTGCTCGGGCGGACGGAACGATCGAGCAGATGCGGACAGAGCTCGAGGCCGAGCGGCTCCGCAACGCCGAGACCGAGGACGTCTCGCTGAAGGCCGATCGTGATCGTGCGTCCCAGCAGGCGCGGGCGGAGAAGCTGGTGCGTCAGCTCGAGGACGCCGCCGCGGAGAACGCGGAGCTCAACCGGCGCCTCCAGGACTTCGAGGCACGCCGCCAGCTCGAGCTTGCCGACGACCAGGGCCGCGCTCAGATCGACCAGCTGCTCCAGGTGACCCAAGAGCGGCTCGCCGGTCAGACCGAGAAGCTGATCGCGGCCGAGGACCGCGTGAAGGAGCTGGAGACGGATCTGATCACGGCCCGCAACCGTCTGGAGGTCATCGAAGGCGATCTCCGGATGCACCAGATGTCTGATGCGCTCCGCGAGACGCGGGAACAAGAGACGGCCGACGCCGTCGCCCGCGACGAGCAGGTCGCTGTCGTCGAGGTACCGGTCGAGGATCGTCGAGGGACAACGCCGTTCATGAAGGAGCTCTCGCTCGACGCCAAGAAGTCGGTCGCCAAGATCAACGGGATCACGCAGCTCCTCAAGCACAAGAAGGACCAGAAGGACCAGGCGCAGCTGATCAAGCAGCTCACTGGACACGCCCGGCGGCTGGACAACCTGGTCGCCGACATCGCCGACGCCGAGCGGCTTGCCGCAGGTGCGATCAAACTCAACATCCGGCGCACCGACATGGAGTCCCTGGTGAACAGGGTCGTCGAAGAAGCGATGGCCGACTCCGATCACGACATCCGCGTCGTCGCGGAGCCCACCAAGGTGCGGATCGACCAGGTCCGCACGGAGCAGAT
The DNA here is from genome assembly GCA_005885035.1 of Actinomycetota bacterium. GTDB lineage: Bacteria > Actinomycetota > UBA4738 > UBA4738 > HRBIN12 > AC-51. The sequence continues at coordinate 78,034 of VAXZ01000111.1, read as the reverse complement.
CCTCAATGGCCTGCTCCGTGCCTCGAGCGAGCGCACCCAAAGCGGCAAGACGATCGTCGTTCGGCTCCAGCACGTCGAGGGAGGCGCGATGCTGTCGGTCGAGGATCCGGAGCCGTCCTCGGACGCCTCCATCTCCCCCGTCGTGCGACGGCTCGCCGAGGCCCACGGCGGCACCGTGAAGGCCGAGAGCCGCGATGGCGGCGGGTCGGCGTTCCGGGTCTTCCTCCCCGATCCGGAGGTCCAGGCGGGTGGCGCGATCGCGCCCGAGGTCAAGATCCTCGTCGACGATGCCACGGGGCAGCCACAGGACGAGCCGTGGCAGGCCGAGGCCGCGCATCAGCAGCTGGCCGCCGAGCTCCGCCGTCTCGCCGAGCTCGAGAGCTGAGCCGGTCGCGCCGGATCACGCCAGGCGCAGGACCAGGGCGTCGCCCTGGCCGCCGCCGCCACAGATAGCGGCGCCGCCCAGGGCGACGCCCCGCCGACACATCTCGAGCGCGAGCGTCAGGACGATCCGCGCGCCGCTCGCACCGATCGGATGACCGAGCGCGACCGCTCCCCCGTTGACGTTGACGATCGCCTCATCGAGCTCGAGCAGGCGAGCCGCGTGCGATGCGACCCCGGCGAACGCCTCGTTGATCTCGACGAGCCCCAGGTCCGCGGTGGATCGGCCCGCCTTCTTGAGTGCCTTCTCCATCGCGAGGGCCGGGACCGTGTGCAGCGACGCGTACCGATCGGCCGACATCCCGTAGGAGACGATCTCGGCGAGCGGCTCGATACCGAGCCGCTCGACCGCCGCGTCCGAGGCGATCACGACGGCGCACGCGCCGTCGCTGATCTGCGAGGCGTTGCCCGCGGTCACGGTTCCGTCCGGCGAGAACGCCGGCCGCAACCCCGCGAGCGCCTCCGGCGTGCTGTCCGCTCGGATCCCCTCGTCACGCCCGACCTCGACGACCTCGCCCCCTCGCTGGGGGACGGAGACGGCCACCACTTCTTCCTCCATCCGGCCCTGATCCCAGGCGGCTGCCGCGCGCACATGCGAGCGGGCGGCCCAGGCGTCCTGCGCTTCCCGCGTGACGCCGTACTCGTCGTTCATCGCGTCGGTCCCCGCGCCCATGTGACGGTCGTCGAAGGCGCACCAGAGCCCGTCGTGGATCATGGCGTCGATCAGCGGTGCGTCGCCCAGCCGCGCCCCCTCACGGGCGGTCGGTGCGAGGTACGGGGCGTTCGTCATCGATTCCATGCCGCCCGCGACGGCGATCTCGAGCTCGCCCGCACGGATCATCTGATCGGCGATCGCGATGGCCGACATGCCGGACAGGCACACCTTGTTGACCGTGAGCGCAGGGATCTCCTTCGGGACCCCCGCGGCGATCGAGGCCTGTCGCGCGGTGATCTGGCCCTGCCCCGCCTGCAGGACGTGCCCCATGACGGTGTACTCCACGTGGTCGGGCTCGATCCCTGCTCGCTCGAGCGCGGAGCGGATCGCGGCGCCTCCGAGGTCCACCGCGCGCAGCGGCGCGAGACCGCCGCGGAACCTCCCGATGGGCGTTCGCGCCCCGGCGACGATGAACGAGCTGGTCATGCACCGAGTGTACGAGCGCGGCCCCTGGAGGGAGGTCAGAGCCGGTTCGCGAGCGCCTTCTCGATGACCTCGAGGATCTCGTCGCGGACGAGCTCGTCGTGCTCCATCAAGGCGTCGCGGAGCGCTGCGTGGATGTCGCGGTTCTCGGCGAGCACCTCGCGGACGCGCTCGCGCTGGCCATCCAAGATGTCCTCCACCCGCTGTTTCGTCTCGGGGTTCCCGAGCACCTTGCCCACGAGGTTCGAGCGAGACAGGGGTCCGTCGGCGACGGCCTCGTAGCTGATGAGGGATCCCGCCATCCCGAAGGACCCCACCATCTGCGCCGCGAGTGACGTTGCCGCTGCGAGGTCGGCGCCCGGGCCCGTCCCCGACTCACCGAAGCACATCTCCTCGGCGGCGAGACCTCCGAGTGCGATCGCGATCCCGGCCTCGAGCTCGGTCTTCGTTCGCGTGAGGCGCTCCTCCTCGTCGCTGTGCGCGAGCAGTCCCAGCGCGCCGCGACGCTTGATGATGGACAACACCTCGAGCCGCCGTCCGACGCCGACCAGGTAGGCGACGGTGGCGTGCCCCGCCTCATGGGTGGCGACGGCGTCTCGATCGGTCTCCGTGTAGTTGGTCACCTGCTTGGTGCCGATCTCCTCCGTGAACTTCGCCTCCATCACGTCTTCGAAGTTCATCCGCTTTCGTCCCTCGCGGAGCGACACCAGCAAGGCTTCGTCGAACAGGTGCTCGATCATGACCGGGGTGTAGCCGAACGTCTCGTGCGCGATCCGTTCGCGATCGGCATCGACGTCCAATCGCTCGTCGTGGGACTTCCGAGCCAGGAAGAAATCGATCAGGTCTCGACGCTCCTGCTTCGTCGGAAGGTCGAAGTACAGACGGCGGTCGAACCGACCCGGACGAAGGAGGGCGGGATCGAGGGAGTCGCCGCGGTTGGTCGCCGCGATCAGCAAGATGTTGTGGTACTCGGGCCGGATCGAGTGGAACTGGCGGTTGGGCGGGAGGTATCCGTTCACCCACGCGATCAGCTTGCCCCGCACCCGGTCCCGCCACGGTGGGGTGTCGAAGGACTGCAGCTGGATCAGCAGCTCGTTCACCATGCTCCCCTCGCCGGAGCCGAAGAACGCGGACGTGGTACGCGCGAGGTCGCTCGGCGCTGCCGTGGCGGAGGACACACCGCCACGCGACATCGCCACCGCATCGATCTCCTCGATGAAGCCGATCGCGCCCCCTTCCTTGCGCGCCGCCTTTCGGAGCTTCTTGAAGAAGGCCCGGATCCGCCAGGCCGTCATGCCCTGCCACATGGAGACGAACGACGGCGCGGGGATGAACATGAACGGCACGCCCGCCTGCTTCGCCATCGCCTTGGCGAGGAAGGTCTTCCCGGTGCCCGGCGGCCCCTCGAAGAGGATGCCGCGCCGTGGCGTCCCGCCGAGCTCGTCCCGGAAGGTCGCGTACCCCAGGAAGACGTCGAGGGTCCGGATCACTTCATCGACCTGCGTGTCCAGACCTTTGATCTCGGTGAGTCCGATCTCCACCTGCTCCGGGTACACGGTGAGGTGCGGTGAGCGACCGAACATGAAAGGCATCAGCGCCATGAAAGCGATCGCGACGAAGATGCCGATCACCGGCAAGAAGTAGATGAACTCGGGCCCGAACGACGGCAACCCGATCCGGTGTCCCGTCGTGTACCAGTCGTAGAGGAACGCATCGAGCAGGAACACCACCGCGATGGCGCGGAGCACTTTCTTCAGACGGCTGCGTTCACGATGACGGAAGACGTCGGCTGTCCCCTGGCGCATGAGCTGGGACCCCTCGAGGAGTGCGGCGGGGCTGGCTGGCGTCCTGTCGTTCACGAGCGCGTGCTCCTCGTCGTGGGGAGATTCCCGATCGATCCACCGTACATCGGATGGCCTCACCCGGCTATCGGACCTTCGGCTCGGTCGGGGGACCGGATGTCCAGACCTCTGGGGAACCTCGGCCGCAGCATCGAGGGAAGATGGATAGGGTCTCTTCGCGATGGGTCGGCGCAGGAGATCGTGATGGGGGAAGCGTGACGATCCATCTCTTGGACATCGACCACGTAGGGATCGCGGTCGAGGATCTGGAGGGTTCGGTCGAGCGGTACCGCACGTTGCTGGGGATCGAGCCTGTCCACCGAGAACGCGTCGAGGACCAAGGGGTCGACGAAGTGCTCTTCGCGGTCGGGTCCTCGTTCATCCAGCTGCTCGGGGCGATCGGGCCGGACTCCTCGGTGGGACGCTCGCTCGCGACGCGTGGACCGGGTCTCCACCACGTCGCCTATCGGGTCCGTGACGTCGCCGCCGCGCTGGAGGACCTGAGCGCGCAGGGCGCGGGTCTGGTGGACCGTGTGCCCCGGCAGGGCTCGAGGGACACCTTGATCGCGTTCGTGCATCCGAGATCGATGGGCGGTGTCTTGGTCGAGCTCGTCCAGCCGGGCTGAACCGACCCGCCAGCCCTCAGGCCTTCAGCGAAGGGTCGTGAGGCCCGTCTGCGGCGCGTTCACGAGGCAGCTGACGTTCCCCTCCGGGAGCCCGCCTTCCTCCATCAGGTGATGGACGGCGGGGATCTGGTCGTAGGCGTACGCGGTGCCGAGCGTCGCAGTGATCGTCCCGTCACGCACGAGGTCGTTGAACGCGGCCGCTTGCTCGGTGTTCATCAGGTGGGAGCCCTGGTATCGCTTCTGCAGGTACCAGAGGTAGCGAACGTCGATCAGGGTGTCGTATCCCGAGGTTCCCGCGCAGATCACGATCATCCCGCCCCGGTCGCACACGAAGTTCGATGTGGGGATAGTGTCCTCCCCGGGATGCTCGAAGACGATGCGAGGGTTGGTCTTCTCGCCCACCGCCTCCCAGATCGCCTTCCCGAACGCCTTCGCACCCTCCAGCCACTCCTTCCATCCGGGCGCGTCCCACCTGGGGGGCACGCCCCAATGGCTGAAGTCCTTCCGGTTGATGGAGCCGACCGCGCCGAGTGACCGGCAGTACTCGGCCTTCTCCGGAGAGCCGACCACCGCGACCGCCCGACCGCCGGCGTGGGTGACCAGCTGGATCGCCAGTGACCCCAATCCCCCCGCTCCGCCCCAGACGAGGACGAGGTCACCCTGTTCAACCGTGTGGGGTGGCCACCCGAAGAGCATCCGGTACGCGGTGCCACCCGTGAGCGTCGGAGCCGCGGCCTCCTCCCACGTCAGATGATCTGCCTTCGGCAAGCACTGGTGCTCCTGGACCTTCGTGAACTGCGCCATGGATCCCCAGCACGTGTCGTAGCCCCACACGCGGAAGCTGGATGCGAGCCCCGGATCCTTGCCCGACATGACCCAGGGGTCGTCGAGGTTCCATTGCCCCGGGTGAACGACCACCTCATCTCCCGGTTGGACATCTCGCACGTCCGAGCCCACGGCGTAAACGACCCCACTCGCGTCCGAGCCGACGATGTGGAAGTCGGTGGGCTCACCCCATCGCGACTGACCCTTCGTGACGTCGATCGGGACACCCCGGGCGGCCCAGACGTTGTTGAAGTTGACCCCCGCAGCCATGGTGGCGACCAGGACGTCGTGCGGCCCGACCTGGGGGACGTCGATCACCTCGTCCCGTATGGCGTCGCTGGGGTCGCCGAGCCGGTCGGGACGGACGAGCATCCCATGCATGCGGGGTGGAACCTCGCCGAGCGGCGGGAGCTCACCGATGTCGTAGACGTCCTTGCCCATGCAACGAACCCCTCGCTCACGCCGCGCCAGTGGGTTGCGGAACCCTAGCGACGGTCGGCTGAGCCGACAACGGATGGTTCCGCCACCGATGACCGGGCATCGGGGTCGGCCGCGGGGCACACCTGCACCCGCGGGCACCAGCCACACCACGGGCCTGGCGTGAGGCCCGGCTCCCGACCGTTGTGGATCGCGGCCGCGGACCGAGCAGCCTCCACGACCCGATCGGCGGCATGGAACAGGGTGCCTTCATCGACGTCCTCGGCCTGCCACGTCCCGCCCTCGAGGAAGAACGAGGCGACCCGGAACGGCGGGACGCCGAAACGCAACGCGAGGACCAGCGCGTAGAGCCGGTTGTCCTCGGCGTATTGGGGATAGGCGCTTCCCGTCTTCAGGTCGATCGCGATCCGCGTGGCGCGCATGGGCTCCAGCCGGTCCGGCGCCCCCAGGAGCAGATCGAGCTTGCCCGAGATCACGAGCGCCCCGCCGAGCAGCTCGGCGCGCACCGAGAGCTCCGTCGCGGGCGAGAGCTCGCGACGGAGCTCTCGGAGCGGCGGGAACGACGCCTCGAACAGGATCGTCCGCCGAACGACCTCCATCTGGATGTCGTCGCGCTCCGGAGCGGGCAGCCCCGCCCAGTACTCCGCGAAGCGCTCCTCCTTCTCCACGGTGCGTTCGACGGAGAGCTCGGCAGCGGTATGGGGGTCGAGGGCCTCGCGCGCGCCGACCACCACCTCGATCGCGCGGTGCTGGAGGACGCCCGTGGCGCTCGCGCGTCCATGCTCGAACGGCGGCGCTTCGCCCGCGATCTTGGAGGAGAAGGCGCCCTCGCACCGGCCGAGATCGTTCAGCTTCTCCTTGCCGAGCCAGAGCCCGTCCGGCAGGTCGAGGCTCCGGGCCGCTCCCTCGATCCGATCGCGGAGCCGTTGCGCGAGGTCCGCAGGGAACACCGGGCGCTCCCCGGTGCCGATCAGCTGCTGGAGGGTCCGACGCTGCGGGTCCGTCAGCTGCATGCGAGCATGCTACGGGGGAGCACCGACATGGCCGAGACGCCCGACGAGATCCTGCGCGCGCTCGCCGACCCCCAACGCCTGGCGATCGCCGGCATCCTCGCTCGAGGGCCCGCGAGCGCACGGACGCTCGCCGAGGCGCTCGACCTCCCGGTCGAACGGGTCCGCACCCACCTCAACCGTCTCGCGTCGGCCGGCGTGGCGAGGGTGAGCCAGGATCGCGCTTCCTACTGGCTCGACCGGGACACGTTGCGGTGGGCCGCGGAGCAGGTCGGCCCGCCGCGCGAGACCGGGCTGGTGCTCGGAGCGGTCACCCCGACCGAGAGGTCGGTCCTGCGGACGTTCTTCCGCAACGGCCGCCTGACCGAGATCCCGACGAAGAGGTCGAAGCGCCGGATGGTCCTCGAACGGATCGCGATCGAGTTCGAACCGGGACGGCGCTACGACGAGAAGGAGGTCAACGGCATCGTCGCGCGGTTCTTCAACGATCACGCCGCGCTCCGCCGAGCGCTCGTGGACGAGGGCCTCCTCGGTCGAGACCACGGCGAGTACTGGCGCGCCGGCGGACCGGGGGACGCGCGCTGAGGGGTGCTCTGCAAGCCAACCGGCGCGCGGGGCGTCGTGGAACGCTCGTGCTAGGGTCCGGATCCGTGCAGCGACGCGTGCGCACGCTCCTGCTGGTCGCGGTCCTCGTCGTCTCGACCCTCCTCCTCCCATCCCCGGCGGCGGCGGGACGACATCCGCATCACCCCTGCGAGCTCACCCGCCGCGACGGGGAGGCGATCCAGCACTTCTCCGAACGACTGATCCGGTGCGCCGTTGGCGTGTACGGTCCCATCACGGGCGGGGCGGCACGCGCGATCTGCATCGCTCGGCGCGAGAGCGGACTCATCCCGTCCGCCAGCTCGCCCAAGGGGAAGTACCTTGGCCTCTACCAGCACTCGGCGACCTACTGGCCGTTGCGTTTCACGACGTACACGCAACCGAGTTGGATGCTGTCGTCCTCGGCGCTCTCCGGTCGCTCGAACGCGATCGTGACGGTCCGGATGGTGCGTGCGCTCGGAGGTTGGCGGCGTGCCGGCTGGCCCGTGAAGGCCTGCTAGCGGCGCCGTCGCTAGACTCCCCGCTATGGCGAAGACCGAGAAGGCAGCCGCCCCCGCCGACCGCACGATCGAGGATCGGATCGACGAGCTCCACAAGCGCCGCAGGTCCGCGCTCCAGCCGGGAGGACGCGAGGCAGCTCAGCGACAGCACGACAAGGGCAAGCTGACCGCACGCGAGCGGCTCGACATCCTGATGGACATCGGGTCCTTCGTGGAGACCGATCCCTTCGCCGTCCATCGCTCGCATGACTTCGGGATGGAGAAGCGTCGACCGGCCGGCGACGGAGCGATCACGGGCTACGGCACGATCGACGGACGGAAGGTCTTCGTGGCGTCGCAGGACTTCACCGTGTTCGGTGGATCGATGGGCGAGGTACACGCGCAGAAGGTGTGCAAGGTCATGGACCTCGCCTTGCAGACCGGTGCGCCCTTCATCCAGATCAACGACTCCGGCGGGGCACGGATCCAGGAGGGCGCCGCCAGCCTCGCCGGCTATGGATACATCTTCGAGCGGAACGTCCGCGCGTCCGGCGTGATCCCGCAGATCAGCGTGATCATGGGCCCGTGCGCCGGCGGCGCGGTGTACTCACCGGCGATCACCGACTTCACCTTCATGGTGAAGGAAACGTCGCATATGTTCATCACGGGCCCGGATGTGATCAAGACGGTGACGGGCGAAGACGTGACGATGGAGGCGCTCGGCGGTGCCATGACGCACGCGACCGAATCCGGCGTCGCCTCGTTCGTGGGCGAGGACGACGAGGACGTCCTGCAGCGCGTCCGGTACCTGCTGTCGTTCCTCCCATCGAACAACCTCGAAGATCCGCCCGGGTACGCGAGCACCGACGACCCCGAGCGTCGAGCCGAGGCGCTGACGCACCTGATCCCCGATCGGGCGCAAGAGCCCTATGACATGCACGAGGTGATCCGCTACGTGGTGGACGACGGGGACTTCCTCGAGGTCTTCCCGCTCTGGGCCGACAGCATCGTGATCGGGTTCGCGCGGCTCGACGGACGGAGCATCGGGGTGGTCGCGAATCAGCCGAAGGTTCGAGCCGGGACGCTCGACATCGACGCCAGCGAGAAGGCGTCGCGGTTCGTTCGGTTCTGCGACGCGTTCAACATCCCGATCCTGACCTTCGTCGACGTGCCGGGGTTCCTGCCGGGAACGCAACAGGAGTACAACGGCATCATCCGGCACGGAGCCAAGTTGCTCTACGCGTTCGCGGAGGCGACCGTGCCACGGATGACGGTGATCACGCGTAAGGCGTACGGCGGCGCCTACCTCGTCATGAACTCCAAGCACCTTCGGGCGGACGTCTCGTTCGCCTGGCCGACGGCCGAGATCGCGGTGATGGGGGCCGAGGGAGCGGTCAACATCGTGTTCAAGAGAGAGATCGAGCGGGCCGCCGACCCAGGACTGAAGCGCGCCGAGCTGATCCGCGAGTACCGAGACAAGTTCTCGACCCCGTATGCGGCCGCCGAGCGGGGGTTCGTGGACGAGGTGATCGAGCCCGCCGAGACCCGGCCCCGCCTGATCCGGGCGCTCCGGATGCTCTCCACGAAACGGGAGTCCGTCCCCGCCCGCAAGCACGGGAACATCCCGCTCTAGGAGGAGCCGCATGTTCGAAACCGAGGGCGGACGGCGCTTCGACCTTCCGGAGGGGTTGACCCCGGAAGAGGAACGCGCCGCCCTCATGGCGCTCGAGCGCTACTTCGTCGAGGACGATCCGAAGCCCGCGCCGTGGGTGCTCCAGGGCCGGATCGAGGCGACCGGGTACGGCGCGCTCCAGGTGCGGCGGTTCGCACGCGAGCCGTGGCACGGGCAGTGGGTCGAGTTCGCCCGCAAGGGCGTGCCGCCCATGAACGGGCGCGCCGACGTTCGTTGACGCCGATCGGATGAGCGACGTCGTCCATTGCCCCGACTGCGGTGCCGAGAACCGAGCGGGATACACGATCTGTACCGAGTGCGGCGGCCTGCTCGAGCATGGGCCGACCCACCGGGTTGCTCCCGCGAGCTTCGCCTACCGCGCGGACACCGATGAAGCGAGCGGAAACGCGTCGTCGTCCGATCTGTTCGACCGTGAGGAACGTCCACCCAAGCGGTTGATCCTCGCCGTCATGGTCGAAGACGACGCACCGGGCCTGATCGAGGCCCTGGGAGCGGAGGGGATCGGTACGAGGCTGGGCGAGCGAACGGAGGACGGCGGTGTCGAGGTCCTGATCCATGACACGAACCTCGCGGCGGCGCAGGCCGTGCTGGTCGAGTACACGGGTGACCCGAGTTTGATCGATGCCGTCGTGGAGGCCGGAGATGACGATGCGACGGACGACGACGACCCCTTCGTCGAGGTCGCCTCCGGCGTGCTCGCCGGGATGGCGACCCAGCTCGAGCGACTCCGCGATGCGGGGATCGAGGTCCACGTCGAGACCGCGACCAGCGACGATCGGGGCCGCGCGACCGGCGCGCTGATGGTGCCGAGCGACGATCTCGAGCGAGCTCGTGCCGTCCTCGGGATCACGCTCTAGATGCGCGCTCGCGTCTCGCCCGGCGCGGCCACGGCTGACGACGCGACGGACTCGCTGCGGCGAGAGGGATGCTCGGCGCCTCGCGCTTGGAGCAACGATCCCCGGGATCGCTACGGCTGGCACGAGCACGACGATCACAAGGTCCTGTTCTGCCTCGAAGGGTCGATCGTCTTCCATACCGGGGATGGCGATGTCGCCTTACACGCGGGAGATCGGTTGGACCTCGCGCCCAGGACGAGGCACGCGGCGACCGTCGGATCGCGTGGATGTCGGTGCGTGGAGGAGACGAAGCCGTCGGAGCCCGAGGAACGGTGATCCGAGCTCAGCCGTAATCGTAGAAACCGGCACCCGACTTGCGCCCCAGCCGGCCGGCCGCGACCATCCGCCGCAGTCGCGGCGGGGGCGCGTAGGCCGGCTCGCGGAACTCGTCGAAGAGCACGTCGGCGATCTGCAGGACGGTGTCGAGTCCGATCAGGTCGGCCAGGCGGAGCGGACCCATCGGATGGTTCAACCCGAGCGCGATCGACATGTCGATGTCCTCACGAGTGGCCAACCCCTCGTCGAGCAACCGGATCGCGGCGCACAGGTACGGGATGAGGAGCCGATTCACGATGAACCCCGCCTCGTCCTTCGCGAGCACCGTCGTCTTGCCCAGACGCTCGCCGAACCTGCGCGCGAACGAGACCGTGTCCGCGCTCGTCATGAGCGACGGCGTGACCTCGATCAGATCCATCGCCGGCGGGGGGTTGAAGAAGTGCAGGCCCACGACCCTGTCCGGGCGAGACGTCGCCGACGCGAGCGTCGCGATCGGGATCGACGAGGTGTTCGACGCGAACACCGCGTCAGGGCCGACGACGCGATCGAGCTCGCGGCCCCGCTCGACCGCCCTGCCGGTCGACGCATCGAGCCGCTCGCGTCCGCGCGCCAAGAGGTCTTCGGTGGGCTCCACCACGGTGACATCGATCCCGACGCGAGCGACGACGTGAGCGATCCCGGAACCCATCAGACCGAAACCCACCACGCCGACCCGCGTCACGTCCTTCGCCAGCACGACCCGCTCCCCCCGTATCGAGAGCACGTAGCATAGGGGCGATGTCGCGGCTGCCCGTCCCTCGCAGCATCGTCTGGTCGATCGCGTTCACCGGTGTGTTCGTCGGTCACGCGCTCACGTACGCGATCCTCGCGCCCCTCGCCCAGACTCGGTCGCAGCTCCTGGCTTCCACCGGACACGCGTACCTTCCCGTCGCCGTGCACGCCGGGCTCGTGTCCACCGTGGTCGGACTCGCAACGGCGTTCCTCGGGCGGCTGGGTCGTGGACGAGGTGCGAGCGAGATGGCGTTCCGCGCGCTCGCGTCACGGGTCGTCTCCTTCCAGTTCCTGGCTTTCGCGGCGATCGAGGTCGCCGAGCGATCCGCCGCGCGCGCGCCGCTGCACGACCTGACGCACGTCCTGCCGGTCGGCGCGGTCGCGCAGCTGGCCGTCGGCGTGTTGATGGCGACCGTGATCAAGCTGGTCCTTCGAGCAGCCGACGCGGCCGCAGGGATCCTCGGGCCCGCTTCACCGACCCCCCGTCGCAGCGTTCCGGTGTTGCTCTCCCTCCGCGCCGGAGTCCCGGCGTTCACCGACCGGCTCGTCCTCGGCGAGCGCGGACCTCCCCGGTAGACGTCCGGCTCCGTCAGGAGCGTCCCGGCCGTCGACCGAAGGAGTTCGACCATGCACCGTTCCATGCGCGCGCTCGCCGTGGCGTCTGCGCTCGCCGTACTCACGGTGATCGTCGGAGCGCCCGAGGCGCTGGCGCACGCGCAGCGGCAAGCCGGCCCGATCCACATGGAGATCGGGTTCGGCACCGAGCCGGCCTACGTCGGGCAACCCAACAGCGTGCAGATCATCCTCACGGAGCACGGCCGCGCGATCGTCGGACTCGGGGACGCGTTGGAGGTCACGGTCTCGTTCGGTGGGCAGCAGACGGACCTCCGGCTCGAGCCCAACTTCGAGGTGGGAGGGGACGGCACGCCCGGGGACTACCGGGCCTGGTTCATCCCATCGCAGCCGGGCCCGTACACGTTCCATCTCGCCGGCACGGTGCGCGGCACGAAGATCGACGAAACCCTCACGTCGGGTCCCAAGACCTTCGACGAGGTCCAAGATCCCGCCGAGGCGGCGTTTCCGCCCGTGAACACGCCCACGAACCAGGAGCTCGCCGATCGGATCCAGCAGGACGCCGGACGGCTGTCCGACGCGACCGCCGCGGCGGCCTCGGCGAAGAGCGCGGCCGGCTCCGCCACGACGGTCGCGATCATCGGCGTGGTCGTCGGTTCGATCGGCCTCGGGATGGGCGCCACGGCCTTCGCGCGCACGCGGAGGGGACGACGCGAGTCGTGAGCACCGCATGATCGCGCACACCGGCGGCACGGATGAGTCCCTCGCGATCGTCATGCTGTTCGCGGCGATCTGGACCGGTTGGATCGGGTGGACGAGGCTGCATGGCAACGGGTTCCCTCGTGTGCCGCTCGCGGCTGCGTATGGGCTGCTCGTGATCGCCGGAGTGCTCGTCATCACGTCGGCGTTCGTCCCCCGAGCGCTGCTCGGACCGAAGACGTCTGCGACCGCGATCCGGCCCGCCGCGACCGCGACGATCGCGTTCCTGCAACCGCACGAACACGAGCGAGTGAGCGGTTCGGAGATGAACGTGGTGCTCAACCTCACGGGGGGAACGATCGTCCAGGCGACGACGACCTCGATCGCCCCTGATACCGGCCACGTGCACCTCCTTCTGGACGGCGCACTGGTGTCGATGACCTACGGGACGGAACAGGTGATCGATCTGAGCGATGTGCCCGCGGGTCCGCACGTCCTGACGGCCGAGTTCGTCGCGGCCGATCATCTCCCGTTCGCGCCGCCCGTCACGGCATCCGTCGACTTCGTCAAGGGGGCCGCCCCGTGAGGCGGCTCGCGAACGTCATCGTCATCGGTCTGCTGGCGATGATCGTTCTCGCGACCGCCGGGAGCCGTGCCTCGGCACACGCGAACCTGGCATCGTCGGACCCCGCGAGCGGCGCGTCGCTCCCGAAGGCGCCGAGCGAGATCCGCCTCACCTTCACCGAGTCGCCGGATCCCGCGTTGTCGACGATCCTCCTCCTCGGCTCCGGGGGCACGAAGCTCTCGGTCGGTCCTCCGACCCTCCAGCCGCCGCGCACCTTGATGGTGTCGCTGCCCGCCCGCATGCCCGACGGCGTGTACACCGTGAGCTGGCAGGTGGTGTCCAGGCAGGACGGTCACGAGACGGCCGGGGTGTTCGCTTTCGGCGTTGGGCCGGTGCAGGGCGCCATCTCACCGGGGGCCGCGCCGGCCGCCAGCACCTCCGGTCCGACGCCCCTCGCCGTTTCGGCGAAGACCGCCCTGTATGCCGGGTCGATGCTGCTCCTCGGAGCCGCGGTGGTCGGGCTCGGCCTCTTCGGCGGTGCGCCTCGCTCGCTCCGGATCGTCGGCCTGGCGGCCGCCCTCGTCGCGTTCGCGGGCGCAGTCGGCCTGCTCGTCGCGGAGCAGCAGACGGTTGGCGTTGCGCTCAACGATCTCGTGCAGACCGCGACCGGGCGGCCCTACCTCTGGCTGATCGTCGCCACGCTCGCCGCCGCGGTCTGCGCCGTGCTCGCCGCCGCCCGCGAGCGGTGGCGCGCCGCCCTGTGGGGGTCGGGCGCGGCGGCCGTCGTCGCGATGGCGATCCGGGTCTCCAGCGGGCACGCGGCCGCCGCGCCCGACCCGCTCCTGCAGCAGGCGTATCAGTGGCTCCATCTCGTGGCGGCCGGTCTGTGGATCGGCGGGCTCGTACTGCTGCTGGTGCTGCTGCGGGAGCGGCTCGGCACCGGTCGACCTCCGCTGCAGGAGGCTCGGCGGTTCTCCGACCTGGCCGTCTGGTCGGTAGGCGTCGTGGCCGTCACCGGCCTCCTGCGCGCCATCAGCGAGCTCGGCGGGATGTCCAACCTCCTCGACGGTCTGCGAGCTAGCTACGGGCTGATCTTGATCGCGAAGGCCGCGGCAGGTCTGGTGCTGATCGGACTCGGCGCCACGAACCGGCTCCGGAACGTGGCGATCCTGGCTCACGACGAAGGACCCCTGCGGCGCTTCATCGGAGCCGAGACCACCCTCGCGCTCGGCGTGTTGGTCCTCACGGGTGTGCTCAGCGGACTGAACCCCCCGGTCGCCGCGGCAGCCGCCGCGGCGACCGGGCCGGCGCCGGTCGCCGGTTCGGCGACCGGCGCCGACTTCGCCACCACCACGCGGGTCTCGCTCTCCATGACGCCCGGCTTCGCGGGGCCGAACGCGTTCCGCGCCGAGGTGACCAGCTACGACACCGGCTCGCCCGTGAGCGCCGACGCCGTGACCCTGCGGTTCCGGTCGGTGACGCGCCCGGATCTTCCCGTCTCGCAGATCCGGCTGACCCAACCGATGGACCACCAGGACATGGGCTCCCAGGCCCCGGGCGCCGAGGGGATGAAGGGCGCCTGGGTCGGGCAGGGAACCGCCGTCTCGGTGATGGGGACCTGGAGGGTCACGGCGCTCATCCGATCCGGAGCGAGCACCGTGGAGGTGCCGATGAACTTGGTCACGAACTCCGAGGGATCGACCTCGACCGTCGCGTTCCCGGACGCACCGGTGACCGCGACCACCTCGTTCCCGGACGGGGTCTCGTTGCAGTCCTTCGTCGATCAGGCCACGGCAGGCCCCAACCCCATCCACGCGACCGCGTTCGCGCCGGACGGCGCGGAGCTCCCCCTCAGCGGGGTCGTCATCGTCGTCACACCCGAAGGCGGTGAACCGCTGCGTCCGCAGATCCAGCGCTTCTCCGCAGGGCACGTGGCCGCGAACGCCACGCTCGATCCCGGCGCCTACGTCGTGGACATCGTGGCAACCGCTCGGGATGGCCGGAGCTACGAGTCGAGTTGGGCGCTCACGATCGCGCCCGCTCCGGCCGGATGAGCGAACCTAGCCGCAGGCCGCGACGAGCAACGGGTACGGGTTGATCGCGGTCCCGATCACGCGATAGCCGTAGTAACTGACCGGCCAGTCGGAGGGGACCGGGAAGAACGGGTGGAACTCGAAGTGATCGTGCGGGGTGCCGATCGCGTCACCGGTGTCGCCGACGTACCCGATCACATCGCCCGTCTTCACCGGACCGTTGGACAGTGCTGAGTAGTGGTCCACATGGGCGTTGTAGACGTAGCCGTCCTGTCCCGTCACGTACACGGCGTTGCCGCCGAGGGCGTTATACGACGTACGGGCCACCCCGTCGAACGGTGCATAGATCTCCTGCCCCTTCGCCGTCACGAGGTCAACCCCGGCGTGGAGGTGGTAGTGCCCGGTGTATCGAGGCGCCCCGAAGCCGTCGCTGAAGTAGACGGGTTTCTGGACCGGGCAGATCTTGAGGATGTGCCGGTACTCCGCCGGCAGCGGGACCGGGTCGTGGTGGCTGGTGCTCGCCGCGGCAGCCTGCGCTGCCGCTTGGATCTCCTGGGCTCGCTTCTTCTTCACCGACCGGTACTTGTGGAAGTACTGCTCCGCGATCTGGGTGGCTTCCGCTTGCAGGTTCTCTTGCTGCTGGAGGTCCCTCGCGATCTGGTCCTGGGTGGCCTTCGCTTGGGCAAGCTTGACCCTGCGCTGCGTCTGGAGGTCCTCCAACCGCGCCTCGTCGAACAGGAGCTGCTGATGCAGGTAGTCAACCTGTGCAGCGAGGTCGGCGTCGGACTGGCTGACGGCATCCACGAACTCCACCCGGTCCGACAGATCCACCAGCGAGGTCGCCCCCAAGATCCAATCGAGGTTCGAGGCGGGTCCCGACATGAACGCTTGCACGGCGCGGCTGTTGAGCTGGGCCAGGATCGCGTCGTACCGGGCCTGCGCGTCGGCGATCCGAGCGCGTGTCTCCAGCAGGTCGGCGGTGATCTGCTCCAGGAGCTGCTGCTGCTTCTCGACCGCCGCGATCGCCGTCTGGAGCCTCGTTTGGATCGAGGCGACCTGGTCCCTGATGGCACTGACCCGTGCCACTGCGGCCTGGTAGGCCCGCTCCGCCTGATGGACGTCCTGCTTGCTGGTCGGCGGGTTCGCGCTCGCGTTGGGCGCGTACCAAGACAGCGCCAGGAGCGCGCTGGTGGCCGCGACCACTCGCAGCCCGACGGGGAAGGTTGCCTGACCTCTCGACATGCGGACCCTTACCGTATCGGCCGGGGAACGCTGAGACCGAAGCGGTCCCGAGAGCCTGCCCCTCCGGATCACAGGTTTCAACCACCCCTTTCGCCGGCTCGGACGGATCCGAAGAGATCGGGCTCGCGCAAGGCCTGCTGCCACCCATTGCGCTCCAGGGTCTCTCGTGCACGGTTCAGGGCGCCCCTCGCCACCGACGACCTCGGCGCCGGATAGGGAGCCCGTCCACCCGTTGACGGCGGCAGATGACGGCGGCCTGCGGATCCAAGACGACGATGACGTAAGGGCTATCCCTCGCGCAGGATCTTGGCCTTCTGGGCTTGGAACTCTTCCTCGGACAGCACGCCCTCGGCGCGCAGCTTCGCCAGCCTTTCGAGCTCGGTCGTCGTGGACGGTGCCGTCGGGGGGGGTGGCGGAGAGCCCTGCCCGCCCGCCGAGCCCTGGTACATCCGCTTCTTGTTGGACTCGCCCTGTTCGTAGATGACCATCTGGACCCCCTCCGGGTTCCGGATGTTGTCGAAGCTGTTGCGACCGAACTCCGACGCCGACGAGATGACGAGGGTCCCGGCGCCGACGATCCGGTCAAGGATCCCCTGCTCGAAGCGAACGTCGTTGATGGCCTCCAGCGGGATCTCCATGGATCGCTTGGCGATGAACCCCTGACGGTGGATCACCCGGTCGCTCGTCACGGCGAAGTTCGAGGTGAGCCACGCGATGAGCTTCGGCACCGGGTAGAGCAGGACGACGAGGAGGAACAACGCCCACCAGAGCCAGTCGACGGTGGTGTTGGCGCTCAGCCAGGCGGCGGCCACGAACGCCACGATCGTGAGGACGGCGGGCATCACGAGTGCGATCGGGTGCGGGCGGAGATCGAGGACGAGCTGTTCGTCGGGGATCAGCAGACGTCTCGGGAACGGCATGGCGGGACCGTACCCCCCGCATCACGCCCCGGCAACCGCGGGAGATCAGCCGATCCCGAGATGCTCGACCTCGCCGTACGTGACCCGAGCCTCGCCCGCGTCGGTCGATAGGAGCAGGCTGCCGAAGTCGTCGATCCCGACGGCGCGACCGGTCACCTCGCTTCCGTCGACGGTCGTCGCTCGGACGACCTGGCCCACCGTCGAGGACATCGAGAGCCACGCGCTTCGGACCCGTTGCGGGAACGCGACGTCCGCAGCGCCGTACGCGGCGGCGAACCGGGTGAAGAACGCACGCAGGAGGTCTCGCTGCCCGACGGCGGTGCCGATCCCTCCCGCACCCGGGACGTCGTGCGGCGGCTCGAGGTTCACGCCGATCCCGACGACGACGTATCGCACGGCCGAGTCGACGACGCTCGACTCGAGCAGGACACCGCCGACCTTGGTGTCATGGAGGATCAGGTCGTTCGGCCATTTGCAGGTCGCGCGGCGGCCGGTGGTGGCGCGGATCGCGTTGGCCATCTCTGCGCCGGCCAGCAGGGACAGCAATCCGGTCCGCGCGGAGGTGAGGTGGGGACGGAGCACGAACGAGAACAACAGGCTGCCGTCAGCGACATCGGACCAGGAACGACCGAGCCGGCCCTTCCCCTCGGTCTGGTGCGCGGTCGCCACAAGCGTCCACTCGGGCTCGCCCGCTTCCGCCAACGCCACCGCGGTAGCGTTCGTCGAGGGAGTAACCTCGTCCGACCGAACCGGAGCCGTGACGGTGATCGCGGCGAGGACCTCCAGCAGGTCATCACGGGTCAGCACGTCGCGCTCCTCGCGAGAGGGGTTCGGATGAGGCCGCAGGGGAGAACGATACGCGAGTGACGAAGACCCCGACGAAACGACCCAAGCTGCTGGTCGCGAACCGTGGCGAGATCGCGGTTCGCATCATGCGGACGTGTCGCGAGATGGGGATCCCGACCGTCGCGGTGTATTCCGATGCCGACCGCGACGCGCTGCACGTGGAGATGGCCGATCAGTCGTACCGGATCGGTCCAGCGCTTGCCACCGACTCCTACCTCTCGATCGGGGCCATCCTCGAGGCCGCCCAGAAGTCGCGCTCGACGCTGATCCACCCCGGCTACGGCTTCCTCGCCGAACGGGCCCACTTCGCCACGGCCGTGGAAGAGGCAGGGTTCACGTTCGTGGGTCCCCCAGCCGCGGCGATCGAGCGCCTGGGAGACAAGGCCGCGGCGAGACGGATCGCCGACGCGGCGGGTGTCCCCATCATCCCGGGGACACGGGAGCCGGTCGATGTCGCCATCGCGAGGAAGGAGGCGCCTCGCATCGGGTTCCCGCTGCTCGTCAAGGCGGCGTTCGGGGGTGGGGGCAAGGGCATGCATGTCGTTCGGGACGCGGATCGATTGGAGGAGTCACTCAAGCGGGCGGCCCGCGAGGCGAAGTCGTACTTCGGCCGCTCCGAAGTGTTCCTCGAGCGGTACGTCGATCACGCCCGACACGTCGAGGCGCAGATCATCGCCGATGCGAAGGGCAAGGTCGTGTTCTTGGGCGAGCGCGACTGCTCCGTCCAGCGACGCCACCAGAAGCTGATCGAGGAGACGCCGTCGCCGCAGTTCGACGAAGGGCTTCGCGAGCGGTTCGCCGAGGCGGCGATCTCCCTCACGAAGGAAGCCAGCTACCTCAACGCCGGAACGGTGGAATGCATCCTCGACGAAGACGGCTCCTTCTACTTCCTCGAGATGAACACCCGGATCCAGGTCGAGCACCCCGTCACCGAGATGGTGACGGGGCTCGACGTGGTCGCCCTGCAGATCCAGGTCGCGTTGGGTGGCTCCCTCGCGGGTCTGGAGGTCAGCGCGAACGGCCACGCGATCGAATGCCGGATCAATGCCGAGGACCCGGGGCGGAACTTCCTCCCGGGACCGGGGCGGATCAGCCGATACGAGGAGCCCAGCGGACCGTTCGTTCGTGTGGACAGCGGGGTCGGCGCCCGGCGCGATATCCCGGGGGACTACGACTCCTTGTTCGC
The DNA here is from genome assembly GCA_005885035.1 of Actinomycetota bacterium. GTDB lineage: Bacteria > Actinomycetota > UBA4738 > UBA4738 > HRBIN12 > AC-51. Next base: position 58,933 of record VAXZ01000111.1, on the reverse strand, counting down.
GAAGCTCATCGTGAGCGGGATCGATCGCGAGCAGGCCCGACGCCGCATGCTTCGCGCGCTCGACGAGTTCGTCGTGGAAGGGGTGCCGACCACGATCCCTGTTCACCGATGGATCCTGGAGTCGAAGGCGTTCAGAACGTCGACCCATACGACCACGTGGCTCGAACGCGCCCTGGTCGACGCGCACCTGCCGGCGCAAGCCGACCTGGAGCCTGCCGTCGCGCAGCCACGGTCGACGCGGGCACGCGACATCCTCGTGGAGGTCGACGGGCGGCGGGTACCGATCCGCATCTTCGACGAGCGCCGCGTCGCGGCACCCAAGGCCCCGTCGTCGCACGCGACGCATCACGGCGAACACGTGCACGGCGAGATCCGCGCGCCGATGCAGGGGACGATCGTGAAGGTCCTCGTCGAGAAGGGCCAACCGATCCAGGCCGGCGACGTCGTCTGCATCCTCGAAGCGATGAAGATGGAGAACCACATCGCCTCGACGCGGGAGGGCGAGATCACCGACCTCCCGATCCGGGTCGGACAGGTCGTGGAGCTCGACGCCCTGCTCGCCGTGATCGATTAGCGTTCGGCGCGGTCGGCGCGCTCGCCCATGGGATCGCGTTGGCTTCCGGCGAACACCCGCGCACCGACCTGTTCCATGAGCCCGAGATCGTCGCGGTGGTTCCAGAGCTCGACGACGCGCCCGTCGCGGATCCGGAAGATGTTCACGCCGCTGAAGGTCGCGCGAGCGCCGGTGGGAGCCACGTCGCCCCACGGCCCGCTGAACGTGCCCGTGCTGGTCCAGCGTGCCGCGACGAGGTCGCCGTCCGAAAGGATCAGATCGACGTCCATCCTGAGGTCCGGGAACGCGGCGCGGAAGGCGGTCGCGATCGCGGCCATGCCCGCACCACCCGGGGCGGCGCGGGTTGGGCGCCAGGTCGTGCCGGAGGTAGTCCGGCGCGAAGATCTCTTCGGCGACCGCAACGTTCCCCCCGTTCCAGACCTCCTCGTAGAAGCGGCGAACGAGCGCCTCGTTCCTCGGGACGGCCATCACGACCATCGCGCTCCGTTCACATCGACTGCGAGACTCTCTTGCGATGGACGCGATCCTGCTTCCGGGGGCGATCTTGCCCGCCCACATCGCGTACGCGGCCTTGATGGGAGCGTTCGACCGGGACGTCAGCGCCCGGGCGAAAGAGCTGGAGGTGTATGGGACAAGCGAGGTCCCTCCCGCCTACGGGCTGGACACCGAGGTCGCCGGGATCGATCGGGTCGCGGACGAGGCCGGGTTCGCACGGTTCCACCTGGTCGGGTACTCGGGCGGTGGGGCATCGTCCCTGGCCTATGCGCTGACGCGACCCGATCGGTTGCGGAGCCTGACCCTGGCCGAGCCGGCGTGGGCGGGGATCGAGGGCCGGACCCCCGAGGAGGCAGCGGCGGCGGATCGGGCGATCGACGCGACCGCGCTGCCGCCCGAGCAGATGTTGCCGGCGTTCATGCGCGCGCAGCTCGCGGACGGCGTCGAACCCCCGGAACCTCCACCCGGTCCGCCTCCGTCGTGGATGGCGAGTCGTCCCGACGGGACGCGCGCGATCGCGGCGGCGTTCGAACGGTTCGCGTTCTCGAGCGCCGACATGCGGGCGTTCGACCGCCCCGTCCTCTTCGTGCTCGGTGGGCTCAGCAACCCGGACTACTACCGGCGCATGGCCGAGCGTCTCGCAACGTCGTTCCCGGACTTCCGCCTCGACGTGTTCGACGGACGGCACCACTTCGATCCACCGCACCGGGCCGAGCCCGAGCGGTACGCGCGGCTGCTGGAGGACCACTGGCGCCGGGCGGAGGGCCTGTCACCGTGATCGGGCGAGGAACCCACGAAGTACCTCCAGGTACCGGTCCGGCTCCTCGACGAACGTCATGTGGGCGCTCTCCTCGAACACGTGAAGTTCGCCCCGGGGAAGCAGGCCAGCCATCCGTTCCGACGTTTCGGCCGGACAGGTGCGGTCGTGGCGGCCCGCCAGGACCAGCACCGGTTGGGTGACCTCGGGGAGCCGGTCCTCGAGATCGATGCCCCCGTTCCCGGCGGTCGCGAAGCGGCGGAGGACCTCGGGCGCGTACGCGCCGCCGGCCGATCGGCGTTCGTACTCGGCGATCCGCGGATCGTTCGGGTCTCGGAAGTGGAACGGCAGCTGGTCATGGTGCAGCGAAGCGACCTCCTCGGGCGTCGTAACGCTCGGTGCCCGCTCCCAGGACGACGCGACCTGCTCGCGCAGCTCGGCCGGCTCGAACGACTCGAGCGCATCAGCGACTCCCTCCAGATCGCGGACGGATGCCACGCCGCCGCCCACGACCGTCGCGACGGCCTGACCCGGATAGTCGACCGCGTTCTGCAACGCCACGAACGCTCCGTAGGAATGGCCGAGCACCGCGTAACGCCGGAGCTTCAGCGCCAACGCGAGCATGATCACGTCCTGCGCCATCCGTTCGAGCGTCCAGGTGCCGGGCGGAGTGGGCTCCGATCTTCCCTGAGCCCGCTGGTCGACGAGCAGCAGGCGGACCCCGTCGTTGCAGACGGGATCCAGGTAGTCGCCGAACTCGTGATGGTCGAGCCCGGGCCCGCCGTGCAGAGCGATCAACGGGAACCCGTCTTCGGGCCCTCGCTCGACCACCCACAGCGAACAATCATCGATCCGGACCGAGGTCCCGGGACCGCTCATCTCATCCCCGCGGATCGCCCCAGACGTCCCGGCCGGTGACCCGGAACCCGGACTCGCGCACCTTGTAGCGCGCATTGATCGAGATCAGCAGCGGGGTGAGGCCCTCGGCGATCCTGGCCATCTGTAGGCCGCCGCAATCCACCCACCGCATGCCGGGGATGTCGGCGATCAGCGCCCCCACGACCGCCTTGGCGTCGGCATCATCACCCATAACGAGGGCGTCGGAGTCGACCTCCGCGTCCAGATCCCGAAGGACGTCGGCCGCGACCGTGTGGAAGGCCGCGACCAACCGAGTGCCCTTCGGCAGCAGGGACTTCGCGAACTCGGCGGCCGAGCCGTGCCACGGCCGCAGGGCGTGGCTGGCTCGGCCGCCGACGGCCGTCATGAGGGGGCTCGTGCAGTCGCAGACGACCGTTCCGGGAGCGAGGGCATCCTTGAACGCTTCGTAGACCATCGCCTGGCCGGCGAACGGGACCGTGACGAAGACGACGGCCTTCCCCACCACCGACGCCGCGTTCACGTCTCCGTCGACGGACGCGTCGGGACCCAGCGAGGACTTCGCTTCCTCGACGCTCGCGGCCGCCTTCTCCGCGAGCCGCGAGCCGATCGTCACGTGGTGGCCCGCCTTCGCGAGTCGCTGCGCGAGCCCGAACCCCTCGGCGCCGGTTCCGCCCACGATCGCGACGTCCATGGCGGCACAGCGTAGCGGCTAGCCTTGCCGCGCCGTGGCCAACGTGACGAGCGTCACCGAGCTCCTCGTGGGGCTCGCCTGCCTCGGCCTCGGGGCTCTGATGTGGCCGAGGAACCGGTTCGTCGCGGTCGCGCTCGGCGTCGCCGGCCTCGCGGCGATGATCCACGCCACGGCGGACCTGTTCTGACCGACGACCCAACGCGCGAGGCGCTAGCGCGGCCGGTACTCGCCGAACACGTCCCGCAGCGTGTCCGAGACCTCGCCGAGCGTCGCCCGTGCGCGGAGCGCTTCCTTCATCGGCGGGAGGAGGTTCTCGGGGGTGCGCGCCGCCCGTGCTACGTCCGCGAGCCCCGCCTGGACGGCCGCGTCGTCGCGAGAAGCCCGGAGCGCCCGCAGCCGTTCGATCTGACGGGCGACCTCATCTTCTCCGATCCCCTGCAGCTCGAGCGAGGTCGTCTCGCCGACCTGGAACCGGTTGAGTCCGACCACGACACGCTCCCCTCGCTCGATCGATCGCTGCATGCGGAACGCCGCCTCGTGGATCTCGTCCTGATAGAAGCCCGCCTCGATCGCCGCCACCGCCCCACCCATCGCGTCGACCTTCTCGAGGTACTCCCGTGCGGCTCGCTCGAGGTCGTCGGTGAGCGATTCGACGAAGTAGGAGCCGCCCAGTGGGTCCGCCACCTCCGAGATCCCGGTCTCGTAGCCGATCACCTGCTGGGTCCGGAGGGCGATCGCGGCGGAGCGCTCCGTCGGGAGCGCCAACGCCTCGTCGAAGGCGTTCGTATGGAGCGATTGGGTGCCGCCGAGCACCGCCGACAGGGCCTCGAGCGCGGTCCGCACGATGTTGTTCTCCGGCTGTTGCGCCGTGAGCGTGGCCCCACCGGTCTGCGTGTGGAACCGGAGCGTCATCGAACGCTCATCCTTCGCTCCGAACCGGTCCCGCATGATCAGGGCCCACAAACGCCGCGCGGCACGGAACTTCGCGACCTCCTCGAAGAAGTTCATGTGGCAGGCGAAGAAGAACGACAGGCGCGGAGCGAAGTCGTCGACGCTCAGGCCGGCGTCGAGTGCCGCCTGCACGTACGCGATCCCGTCCGCGAGCGTGAACGCGATCTCCTGCGCGGCCGTCGCCCCGGCCTCGCGCATGTGATACCCGCTGATCGAGATCGTGTTCCAGCGGGGGATCCGGTCGTTGCAGTAGGAGAACAGGTCGGTGATCAGCCGCATCGAGGGTTCCGGCGGATAGATGTATGTGCCGCGTGCCGCGTACTCCTTCAGGAGGTCGTTCTGGACGGTCCCGGCGAGGTTCGCGGCGGCGACGCCCTGTCCCTCGGCGACGAGCTCGTAGAGCAGCAGCAGGATCGGCGCGGTGGCGTTGATCGTCATCGACGTCGACACCTCGCCGAGGGGGATCCCGGCGAAGAGTCGCTCCATGTCCTCGACCGAATCGATCGCGACCCCGGTCCTGCCTACCTCACCTTCCGCTCGAGGATGGTCCGAGTCCAGACCCATCTGGGTCGGCAGATCGAACGCGACCGACAGGCCCGTCTGACCGTGTTCCAGCAGGTAGCGGAACCGGCGGTTGGTGTCCTCGGCGGCGCCCAAGCCTGCGTACTGGCGCATCGTCCACAGACGGCCGCGGTACATCGAGGGGTACGGGCCGCGCGTGAACGGGAACGCCCCGGGGTCGCCGAGGCGGTCGCCGGGGTCCCATCCGTCGAGGTCTCTCGGCTCGTAGAGGGCCCGGAGCTCGATGCCCGAGTCCGTGACGCGGCGCTCGTCGCTCACCGCATCACCCCTCGCGGAGGAACCCGAGCAGCTCGAGATCCCCCCGCGCGGATGCGAGGGCGACGTCGTCGGGGGCGCGAACGCGGTGCCGGTGGACTCCACCGGTCAGCGACGACAGCAGCTGCGTGTCGGATCCGTGGAGCACCTCCATGTACCGATCGACGTCGCGGTGCGAGGAGATCATGAGGTCCGCCCGGACCTCGCCGTAGAGCGCATGATCGATCACGACGTCGTGCACGGCGACGCCGTGCGCGACGAGCGTCTCGAGCTCCCTCCGCGATCCCTCCCGGTCATGGACACAGGTCAGGATCGCGAAGACGCCGCTCGTCGGATCCCCGTCCCAGTGGTAGCCCTGCGGGCTGCCGTCGATCGGCTCACCCGCCGCACGGAGGATCGCCATGTCGTTCACGATCGCCTGCCGGGACACGCCGAGCGACAACGACAGCTCCGAGCCGGTGATCGGTCGATGACCCTCGCGCAGCAGCTCGACGATCCGACTGCGACGGCCCGATCCGCTCGTCTCCGACATCCGCCGGAGCCTATCCCACCCGCCGGGTCGGGTAGCGTGGAGGTCATGGACATCGTGGATCCCCGGATCGAGGCGTACATGGCCGAGCGGCTCAAGCGCTTCGACGAGCCGGTGCTGTTGGAGATGGAGGCCGAGGCCACCCGGCGAGGCTTCCCGATCGTGGGGCGGAACGTCGGCGTCACGCTGGAGGTGTTGGCGCGGTCGATCGGAGCGCGCCGGGTGATGGAGCTCGGCTCCGGGTTCGGGTACTCGGCCTACTGGTTCGCGCGAGCGGTGGGCCCCGGAGGCGAGGTGCACTGCACCGACGGTGATGCGGCGAACACCGAGGCCGGCGCGAGCTTCCTCGCTCGCGCCGGCCTCGGCGAACGCGTGACGTATCACGTGGGCGACGCCGTCGAGCAGCTATCGCTGCTCGACGGCCCCTTCGATGTCGTTTTCTGCGACATCGACAAGACGGGCTACCCGGACGCCTGGCGAGCGGCATCGGAGCGGATCCGGGTCGGCGGGCTCTATCTCTGTGACAACACGCTCGGGTATGGAGGCGGGACGGTGTTCGATGACGGAGACGGCCCGGAAGCGATCCGAGAGCACAACCACCTGATCGCCCAGGACGAGCGATTCGTCTCGACGATCGTGCCCACGCGCGAAGGGGTTCTCGCAGCCGTCCGGGTCGCATGAGCCTTCCAGGGGACGGTTCGGAGTAGACTCCGCCGGGCTCGCTGGACCGCCCGGCCAACGACCGTCGTCGGTGACGCGATAGCCTGGAAGGGAACGTCCCTGGGGCGAACGAGGAGCGACCACGGCGTGGCGATCCGATCGAGGAAGTCCAAGAGCGACTACGGCTCGATCTACCGGGGCCACGAGGGCCAGTGGTCGTGGATCCTTCACCGCATCACCGGCGTCGCCGTCATCCTGTTCCTGTTCGCACACGTCGTGGACACGGCCGCGGTCGGCTGGGGCCCGGAGGCGTACGACCGGATCACGGCTGCCTACGACAACCCGATCGTCCGTCTCTTGGAGTTGGGGCTGGTCGTCGCGGTGCTCTATCACGCATTGAACGGCCTCAAGATCACGTTGATCGACTTCTTCCCACGCTTGGTGTCGCGGATCAGACCGATCTCGATCGCGTTCACGGCCGTCTTCATCCTGACCTTGATCCCGACCGCTTGGATCATGCTCGGGCAGGCCTGGGACCTCGCCCGGAGGTGACCATGGCGACCACCACGTCCCCTCGCCCGGCCGCTCCGCCCGACGCGCGTGAAGCCGCGCTCGGCCGCGGGCGGCCGATCGGCGGCTTCGAGCTTTGGACCTGGGTCTTCATGCGGATCAGCGGCCTCCTGCTGCTGGTCCTGGCCGTCGGGCACACGCTGATCATGCATCTGCCGGCGGGTGGGGTCGATCGGATCAACTTCGGCTTCGTGGCGGTTCGCTGGCAGAGCCCGTTCTGGCGGACGTGGGACTGGATGCTCTTGATGCTCGCGCTGCTGCACGGGATCAACGGGCTGCGCACCATCACGCTCGACTACGTGCGCCCACCCGGGTGGCGCTTCGCGATCACGATGGCGTTCTACGTGATCGGGTTCACGCTGATGGTGCTCGGCACGGTCATCGTCGTGACGTTCGACCCCACCGGGTGGGGACCCATCGGATGACCACGACCCATACGTACGACGCGGTGGTGGTCGGCGGCGGCGGTGGCGGGCTGCGCGCGGCGATCGAGCTCTCCGAGCGGTGCAGAACCGCGGTGCTCTCCAAGTTGTATCCGACCCGTTCCCACACCGGAGCCGCCCAGGGCGGTGTCTGCGCCGCGCTCGGCAACGTCGAGGAGGACTCGCCGGAGTGGCACGCGTTCGACACCGTGAAGGGTGGCGACTACCTCGTCGATCAGCCGGCGGCACTGCTGATGACCGAAGAGGCCGTCGAGGCGATCTATCAGTTGGAGCGCTGGGGTCTTCCCTTCAACCGGACCCCGGACGGGCGGATCGACCAGCGGCGGTTCGGAGGACATACCCGCAACCACGGCGAGGCGCCGGTCAAAAGAGCGTGCTACGCGGCGGACCGGACCGGGCATATGATCCTGCAGACGCTCTACCAGCAGTGCGTCAAACGCGACGTCCGATTCTTCAACGAGTTCTACTGCCTGGATCTGCTGCGGGATGACGCCGGCGTCACCGTGGGCATCATCGCCTTCGAGCTCGCGACCGGGGAGCTCCACGTCTTCCGCGCCAAGGCGGTGGTGTTCGCCACGGGCGGCTACGGGCGGATGTTCCGCGTCACCTCCAACGCCCACGCGCTCACCGGTGACGGACCCGCCGTGGTGTGGCGACGCGGCATCCCCCTCGAGGACATGGAGATGTTCCAGTTCCATCCGACCGGCCTCGCCCGGTTGGGCGTGCTCTTGTCCGAGGCCGCGCGCGGCGAAGGCGGCATCGTCCTGAACAGCGAGGGCGAGCGGTTCATGGAGCGATACGCCCCCACGATCAAGGACCTGGCACCACGGGACATGGTCTCGCGGGCGATCTACCAGGAGATCAAGGAGGGCCGCGGCGGCGGACCCAACGGCGACTGGGTGTACCTGGACATCTCCCACCTGGATCCCAAGGTGGTCGAGGAGAAGCTGCCCGACATCACGGAGTTCGCCCGGATCTACCTGAAGGTGGAACCCCTGGAGGAGCCGGTCCCGATCCAACCGACGGCGCACTACGCGATGGGGGGGATCCCAACCGACACCGACGGCCGCGTGGTCGTGGGCGCGGATGAGGACGTCGTGCCGGGCCTCTACGCGGTCGGTGAATGCGCGTGCGTCTCCGTCCACGGGGCCAATCGACTGGGTACCAACTCCCTGCTCGATCTCGTGGTGTTCGGCCGTCGAGCCGGAGACGACGCGGCCAGGTTCGTCCGCGAGACCGACCTTGCCACCCCATGGGAGCATCCGGAGCGGCCGACCCTGGAGCTCCTCGACGGCATCTTGGGACGCACGACGGGTGACAACGCCGGCGAGATCCGTAAGGAGCTCACCGACAAGGGAGCCCGGTACAACACCGATCTCATGGAGACGGTCGAGCTCGGCTACCTGCTGGACTGCGCGGACGCGCTCGTGGCGGGCGCGCTCGAGCGCACCGAGAGCCGGGGCGCCCACTTCCGCGAGGACCACCCGCTCCGCGATGACGCCAACTGGCTGAAGCACACGCTCGCCTATCGGGAGCCTGACGGGTCGATCCGCATCGAGTACAAGCCCGTGAAGATGGGCCCGTACGTGCCGATGGAGCGCAAGTACTGATGGTGAGCGCCGCGGACGTCCTCGACGCCTCCGACCGGGAGCGCCCCACCACGGACACGATCCCGCTCACGGTCCGGGTGCGCCGGTTCAACCCCGAGGTCTCCGAGGACTCATGGTGGGACGAATGGTCGGTTCGGTGCGACCCGCTCGAACGGCTCGTCGAGGTGCTCCATCAGATCAAGTGGCACCACGACGGGACCCTCAGCTTCCGCCGATCGTGCGCCCACGGGATATGTGGGTCCGACGCGATGCTGATCAACGGGCGGAACCAGCTCGCGTGCAAGGTGTTGGCGCAGGACGTGGCACCGAGGGTCACGATCGAACCGATCCGCGGCCTGTCCGTTCTGAAGGATCTGATCGTCGACATGGAGCCGTTCATGGACGGCTACCGCTCGATCCTCCCGTACCTGATCAACGACTCGGGCGAACCAGAGAAGGAACGCCGGCAATCGCCGGAGGATCGCCACCGGTACGACGACACGACCAAGTGCATCCTCTGCGCGGCATGCACCACGTCGTGCCCGGTGTTCTGGGGCGACGGGGCCTACGTCGGACCGGCCGCCATCGTCAACGCGCACCGGTTCATCTTCGATTCGCGCGACGAGGCGGGACGCGAACGGATGAAGATCCTCTCGGAGAAGACCGGGGTCTTCCGATGCCGCACGACGTTCAACTGTACGGACGCGTGTCCGCGAGGCATCGAGGTCACGAAGGCGATCCAGGAGGTGAAGCGCGCGATCCTGTTCGAGCGCTTCTGACCCGCCACCAGTCCCTTCCTGCGAGAGGAACGACCGTAGCACGGACGGTCGGATCGCTCGTTTCATCGGGTAGCGTCACGCTCGATGACGCACGAGGTGGTTCTGATCCCCGGCGACGGTATCGGCCCGGAGGTCTCCGCCGCGACACGGTTGGTGCTCGACGCCACCGGGGTCGACCTCGGATGGGAACAGCGACCGGCGGGCGCTTCGGCGCTCGAGACCGACGGCGCCCTGCTCCCCGAAGGCACGCTGGAGGCGGTCCGGCGATGCCGGACGGCGATCAAGGGTCCGATCACCACCCCGGTTGGTGATGGGTTCCGGAGCGTCAACGTGGCCCTGCGGCAGGGTCTCGACCTGTTCGCCGCCGTCCGCCCGGCCCGTTCGCTCCCCGGTGTCCCCACCAGGCACCACGGCGTCAACCTCGTCGTGATCCGCGAGAACACGGAGGACCTCTATCGCGGGATCGAATTCGCACGAGGTACGCCCGACGCGACGACCCTCCGCCGGAAGCTCCACGATCTCGGCGGGTTCGAGATCCCCGGGGACGCCGGGATCACGCTCAAGCCCATCAGCGTCTCGGGCGCAAGGCGGATCGTCCGCTTCGCGTTCGAGTACGTCCGAGCCAACCGCCGGCGGAAGGTCACGGTCGGCCACAAGGCGAACGTGATGCGCTACTCCGACGGCATCTTCCTCGAGACCGCTCGCACGGACGCAGGCGACTATCCGGACGTCGCCTGGGAGGACGTCCACATCGACACCCTCTCTGCCCGGCTCGTCCGCTCGCCACAGGACTTCGATGTGCTCCTGCTCCCCAACCTGTACGGAGACATCCTGAGCGACCTCTGCGCCGGCTTGGTGGGAGGGCTGGGCCTGATCCCGGGCGCGAACATCGGTTGGGAGTACGCCGTGTTCGAACCGGTTCACGGCAGCGCGCCGGACATCGCCGGGCAAGGGATCGCCAACCCCATCGCGATGGTGCTCTCCGGATCGATGATGCTCCGGCACCTCGGGGAACTGAGGGCCGCGGACGCCGTCGAGCGAGCCGTCGATCGGGTGCTCGGCCGCGCCGAGATCCGGACACCGGATCTCGGCGGCCAGGCGAGCACGCTCGAGATGGGCGAGGCGCTCGCGAACGAGGTGCTCCGCGGCGACGCCGGTTAGTGCTGGCGGTGATCCTCGGGACCCCGACCGGGATCCGCGGGCAGTTGTCAGCAGCCGGGTTCGCCGTGGTTGCCACAACACCCCGTCCGCAGCGCCTTCAGCCGGTTCCTGGCGGTGAGCCGGAGCTTGGTACCCACGGGCGCGTCGTAGGTCGACCAGTTCGTGAAGAAGTTCCTCGTATGGACGCGGGTGAGGTTCACGAACCGCCACATCAACGCGATCGTACGGCCTAGAGCGACGCGAGGTCGGCGCACTTCGCGCGGATGCCTTCGGCAGCCGCGCGGAGCTTCACGAGCTCGTCCTCGTTGAGGTCGAGCTCGACGATCTCTTCGACGCCGGCGCGGCCGAGCCGCGCCGGCACCCCCACGTAAACGTCGGAGATCCCGTACTGTCCGGTCACCCAGGCGCACACCGGCAGCGTCGCCTTCGTGTCGTTGACGATGGCCTCCACCATCGACGCGATCGCCGCGCTGGGGGCGAAGTAAGCGGAGCCGCTCTTGAGGAGCGCCACGACCTCGGCGCCGCCGTCGCGCGTTCGCCGGAACAGACGGTCGAGCGTCGGCTCGTCGACGAGCTCGGGAAGCGGCCGCCCGTTCACGGTCGCATGCCTCGGCAGGGCGACCATCGAGTCTCCGTGCGAGCCGAGCGTCATCGCCTCGACCTCCCTGGGCGGGACGCCGAGCTCCTGCCCGATGAAGAAGCGGAGGCGCGCCGAATCGAGGACGCCGGCCATCCCGAGGACACGCTCACGCGGGAACCCGCTCCGCTCCGCTGCAAGGAAGGTCATCTCATCCAGCGGGTTCGAGACCACGATCAGGATGGTGGCCGGCGAGCCGGGCACGACGCTCGAGACCACGTCGGTCATGATCGACGCGTTCTTCCCCAACAGGTCCATCCGGCTCATGCCGGGCTGCCGGGGGAACCCCGCGGTGATCACGACGACGTCGGAGCCGGCCGTATCCGCGTAGTCGTTCGTCCCGGCGATCAGCGGCAGATAGCCCTCGATCGGAGACGCCTCGTTGAGATCCAAAGCCAGCCCCTGCGGCTTGCCCTCGATGATGTCGATCAGACAGATCTCCCCGAGGTCCTTCTCGAGCAGCCGCATCGCCGTCGTCTGTCCGACGAAGCCGCTGCCGACGACGGTGATCTTCACGCGCTCTCTCCTCGTCCCATGAGGCGCGCCATGGTAGCGGCCGTTCGATCGCGCGATCGGCGAGTTACAGGCGCGCGATCACGGCGTCGGTCATCTCCGCCGTGGCGACGGTCGGGCGATCATCGCCCGGCGCCCGCAGATCCGGGGTCACATCGGCTCCGTCACGGAGGACCTCGACGACGGCCGCCTCGAGCGCATCGGCAGCGCTCGTTCCTCCCAGGTGCCGGAGCATCATGGATCCCGAGAGGATCGCCCCGACCGGGTTCGCCCGGTTCGCACCGGCGAGCCTCTGCGCCGTCCCATGGGTTGCCTCGAACACCGCCAGCTCGCGTCCTGCCGTCCCGCCGAAGTGTGCACCCGGCGCGACGGCCGGCCCGCCGATCATCCCGGCGCAGAGCTCGGCGACCAGATCCCCGTACATGTTCGGGAGCACCAGCACGTCGAACCGCTCGGGTGCTTGGACCAGCTGCATGCAGAGCGCATCGATGATCCGATCCTCGAAGTCGATCTCCGGGTACTCCTTCGCGACGCGCCGCACGACGTCGAGGAAGAGCCCGTCGGAGAACTTCATGATGTTCGCTTTATGGCTCGCCGTGACCTTGGCGCGCCCGTTCGCGCGCGCGTAGCCGAAGGCGAACCGCGCGATCCGCTCGCTGCCGTGCTCCGTGATCTCCTTCACCGAGATCCCACTGTCCGACGGAACGACCGCTCCCGTGGTCGCGGCGATGAAGCCGATCAGCTCCTGGACCGCAGGGGTTCCCATCTCGAGCTCGATGCCGGTGTACGTGTCCTCGGTGTTCTCTCGGACGACCACCAGGTCGACCGCGTCATAGAGAGACGGGACCCCCGCGTGGAGGCGGCAGGGCCGGATGTTCGCGTAGAGATCCAGCGTGCGGCGGAGCGCGAGGTTCACGCTTCGCATCCCGGATGCCGGCGGGGTCTCGACCGGCCCTTTGAGCGCGACGCGGTTCGCCCTGATCGAATCGAGCGTCGCGCTCGGCAAGGGGTCGCCGGTCCGAACGAACGCGCGTGCGCCGATCTCCTGCGGATCCCACTCGACCGGAACGCCGGTGGCGTCGATCGCTCGACGGGTAGCCCCGATCACCTCGGGACCGATCCCGTCTCCCGGCACGAGGGTCACGCGGATCGCCATGGTCGGTCAGGGTAGCGGCCGACGGCATCCGGCCCGACTATCCTGAGTGGTATGAGCGACAAGGGGCTGCGCGAGGTGATCGCCGCGCAGACGAGGATCTCCGATATCGACGGAGCGGCCGGCCGCCTATGGTACGTCGGGTACGAGATCGAGGACCTCGCTCGCAACGCCAGCTTCGAGGAGGTCATCTACCTCCTCCACAACCTCGAGCTCCCCACGAGGGCAGAGCTGGAGAAGCTGAACCGGTTCCTGGTCCGTGAACGCGAGCTCCATCCGTTCCTCGCGAAGATGATGCCGACGCTGGCACAAAACACGTCGCCGATGTCGATGCTGCGGACCTCGGTGTCCGCATCCTCCGCGTTCGACCCGGACGGATGGGACGAGTCGCCCGAGGCCGAGTACCGCAAGGCCATGCGGCTGATCGCCGGGACGCCGACGCTGATCGCGACCTTCGACCGGGTCCGGACGGGACGCGAGGTGATCCCGCCCGATCCCGGCCTCTCGCACGCCGCCAACTTCCTCTGGATGCTCCACGGGCAGGAACCGGATCCCAAGGACGCCGACGTCCTCGACACCACGTTCGTCCTCTACGCGGACCATACGATGAACGCGTCCACGTTCACGGCGAGGATCATCGCGTCGACGTTGTCCGACACGTTCTCGGCGATGACGGGCGCGATCGGAGCACTCAAAGGGCCGCTCCACGGCGGTGCGAACGAAGAGGCACAGAAGATGGCCGAGGAGGTCGGCAAACCCGAGAACGCCGAGGCGTACGTCCGGGACCGCCTCGCACGGAAGGAGAAGATCTTCGGATTCGGACACGCGGTGTACACGACGATGGACCCACGCGCGACCGTGCTGAAGCAGCTCTGCAAGGACCTCGGTGAGCGACGGAACCAACCGAAGTGGTACGAGATCTTCTCCGCCCTCGAGGAGACCACCTTCGAACAGAAGGGGCTCTATCCGAACGTCGACCTGTACGCGGCGGGCGTCTACCACATGCTCGGGATCCCGACCGACCTGATGACGCCGATCTTCGCGCTCGCCAGGATGGTCGGCTGGACCGCGCACGTGCGCGAGCAGTACGCGAACAACCGCATCATCCGGCCCGGTTCCGAATACGTCGGACCGCGAGATCGCAGGTACGTCCCGGTCGACGAGCGATGACGGATCCGGTCGCTCGTTCCTGACCGGCCGGAGCCCTCCGGGTGCCCTAGACGGTCGGCCGAGGGAACAGGCCCGTCCGCTCGACCAGGTCCCGGGTCACCGCATCATGCCCCATCGCCATCACGTGGATCCCGGCGATGTCGGGGATCGTCCGGATCGCTTCGACCAGCTGGACCGTGAGATCCATCCCGACGGCGCCGGCGTCCTCGCCGGCGGCCTCGAGCGCGGCGATCGTCGGCGACGGGACCCGCACCCCGGGGAGCTTCTCGTCCATGAACCGCGCCTGCTTCGCGTTCCGGAGCGGCGTGACCCCGATGATCACCTTCGCCCGCTCGAAGAGCCCGCGCGGACGCATCGCCTCCGCCCATCCAGCCAGGCGCTCGGCGTCGTAGACGATCTGCGTGGTGACGAAGTCCGCGCCCGCGTCGAGCTTCGATTCCAGCCGGGACGGGTCGTACGGCTCCGCGAACGGCACGTCGGCGACACCGATCAGGTAGCGGGGAGGGTCGGCGAGCTCGGTGTTCGCGAGGGTCGTTCCATCGTCACGCATCCGTCGCGCGAGACCGATCACCTCGCCCACCGTCAGGTCTCCCACCACGGCCGCGTCCGGATGGTCCCCCACGTGGACGGGGTCGCCGGAAAGGCAGAACACGTTCCTCGCGCCCAGAGCCCATGCGCCGAGCAGATCCGCCGTGAGCCCCAGGCGGTTCCGGTCGCGAACGGTGAGCTGCACGGTCGGCTCGATCCCCGCCTCCGCGACGAAACGCACGCCCGCGAGGGGCGACATGTGGGCGCTCGCGACCGGGTTGTCGGTCAGGTTGACTGCATCGACGTAGCCGACGAGTCCTCGTGCGTGCTCGGAGACGGGGTCGCCGGAAGCTCCCTTGGGCGGAACGATCTCTCCCGTGACGGCGAACCCCCCGCGAGCGAGCAGCGTCGCGAGGCGTCCCGGGGGACGGGTCACGGCCGCCCGTAGGCCTGCGCCTCGGCGGCCTGGACCGTGTTGACGAGGAGCATCGCGACGGTCATGGGACCGACGCCGCCGGGGACGGGGCTGATCGCCCCGGCGACCTCGGCGACCTCGTCGAACCGGACGTCACCGACCAGCCCGTGATCCGTCCGGTGCACGCCGACGTCGACGACGGTTGCGCCCGGCTTGACCATGTCCGCGCCGATCAGCTGCGGCACCCCCGCGGCCGCGACCAGGATGTCGGCGCGGAGCGTGTGGGCGCGAAGATCCCGGGTGCGGATGTGGGTGGACGTCACGGTGGCGTTGCCTCGGACCGAGTTCTGCGTGAGCATCACCGACAGGGGCGCCCCTACCAGCTCGCCGTATCCGACGATCGTCGCCTCCGCTCCCTCCAGAGGAACCTCGCACCGGAGCAGGAGCTCGACGATCCCGTACGGCGTGGCGGGGAGGAAGCACGGCCCGCGGCGCACCATCATGCCGATGTTCCATGGGTGAAGACCGTCCACATCCTTCTCGGGCAAGATCGCGCGTTGGATGTCGAGCTCCGGCAGATGTCCCGGTAGCGGCAGCTGGACGATGATGCCGTGGATCTCGGGGTCGCGGTTCAGCCGGCGGATCGTGGCGAGCAGTTCGTGCTCCGTGACATAGGCGGGGAGGTCCACCTGTTCGGAGCGGATCCCGACGTCCGCAGATGCCTTGTGCTTCTGACCTACGTAGATCCGGGAGGCCGGGTCGTCGCCGACCAGGACGGCGGCCAGGCCGGGGATGATGCCCTTGTCCGATAACGCCTGGACCCGCTCCGCGACCTCCGAACGGATCTGCGCGGAGGTCGTCTTGCCGTCGAGGATCCTGGCGGTCACGGCGGAATCCTACCGGCCGCGATGCTGAAGCCGGACGGCGCGTTCAGTGTCGGAAATGACGCGTCCCGGTGATGATCACCGCCATCCCGTGCGCCTCCGCCGTCGCGAGGACCTCTTGGTCTCCCTTCGACCCTCCCGGATGGATCACCGCCGTGCAGCCCGCTTCGGCGGCGACCTCCAGCGCGTCCGGGAAGGGGAAGAATGCGTCGGAGGCAAGCACGGCGCCCTTCGCGCGGTCCCCGGCTTTCCGCGCGGCGATCCAGGATGCGTCGACGCGCGACATCTGCCCGGCGCCGATCCCGACCGTCGCACGATCGCGCACGAACACGATCGTGTTCGACTTGACCCGCCACGCGATCGTCCACGCCAGCGAGAGGTCTTCCCGTTCCTGCGCCGAGGGTTCTCGCGTTGACGCCACCCGGAAGTCCGAGGGTGACTCCCCCATCAGATCGACATCTTGGACGAGCGCTCCTCCGGGGATCGTTCGGACGTCGAGGCCTGTCGCCCGTTCCAGCGGAGCCCGAACGACCCGGAGGTTGGGCCGGGTGGCGAACGCCGCGAGCGCGTCATCCGAGAACCCGGGCGCCACGACGACCTCCGTGAACACGTCCCGCATCGCATCGGCTGCCAGCGCGTCGCACTCGCCATGGAACGCCACGATCCCACCGAAGGCGCTCACGCTGTCGCACTCGTACGCGGCCGCGTACGACGCCGCGCAGTTCTCGCGCGCGGCCGCGCCACAAGGGTTGTTGTGCTTCACGATCACGCACGCATCCTTCGGGAGCGCGATCGCGAGGTCGTAGGCCGCCCAGGTGTCCAGCCAGTTGTTGAACGACATCTCCTTGCCCTGGAGGACCTCGGCACCGCCCAGCACGCCGGGGCCACCGGCCTCCCGGTAGAGCGCGCCGCGTTGATGCGGGTTCTCGCCGTAACGAAGATCGGAGATCTTCGCGAGGGCGAGACCCACGAACCCCGGCAGCCGGCCGTCGGGCGCTGATCGCTCCGCGAACCATCGCGCGATCGCGACGTCGTAGGCGGCCGTGTGGGCGAAGGCCTCGGCCGCGAGCGCGGAACGGGTCGCGCGCGTGAGACCGCCTTCCCGGGCGATCTCGTCGAGCACCGACCCGTAGCGATCAGCACTGACCACGACACCGACCGACTCGAAGTTCTTCGCGGCCGCCCGGATCATCGCCGGGCCGCCGATGTCGATCTTCTCGATCACGTCGTCGGCGGTCGCTCCGCTCGCGACCGTCTCCCGGAAGGGGTAGAGGTTCACGACGACGAGGTCGAAGGGATCGATGGCGTGCTCGCGGAGTTGCGCCACGTGGTCCTTGTTGCGGCGATCGGCGAGCAGTCCCGCATGGATCTTCGGGTGGAGCGTCTTCACGCGCCCACCCAGCATCTCCGGCGACCCCGTCACTTCCGCGACCTCGGTGACGTCGAGGCCGGCGGCGCGCAGCGCTGCGGCCGTTCCGCCGCTCGAGACCAGCTCGACGTCGAACTCGCGCAGTCCCTGCGCGAGTTCGACGATCCCGGTCTTGTCGTAGACGGCGAGCAGCGCGCGACGGATCGGGTGGCCCGTATGCATGCTCACGGCTCCTCCTCGACGATGCGAACGCGCCGGCCGTCCCGCCGCAGCCTTCCGTCGATCATCGCGCGGACCGCGCGCGGCAGGAGGCGGTGCTCGACCTCGTGGATCCGAAGTTCCAGGGAATCCCAGTCGTCGTCCGGCCGGACCTCCACCGATCCCTGGAGCACGATCGGACCGGAGTCCACGCCCTCGTCGACCAGATGCACGGTCACCCCCGTCACGTGCACGCCGTAGGCGAGTGCATCCCGAACACCATGCATGCCCGGGAAGGCCGGGAGGAGCGCCGGGTGGACGTTGAGCCACCGGCCCTCGTAGACGTCAAGCACCCGCTTGCCCAGCACCCGGAGATAGCCGGCACTCACCAACGCGTCGATGTCTCGCTCGAGGAACAGATCCAGGATCGCCTGATCGAAGCTCTCCCGGTCGGGGTAGGACCTCGGTTCGAGGACCACGGTGGGGATCCCCGCCGCTTCGGCGCGGTCGAGCGCGCGGATACCTGGTCGGTCCGACAGCACCAGCGTCAGATGCGGCCGGATGAAGGGATCGTCGATGAGTGCTTGCAGGTTGGTGCCCGACCCGGAGACCAACACGGCGATCCTCTCGCTCATGGAGGCGCATGCTACCGCCGAGCCTGGGCGCCAACCGGAGACGGTAAGCTGGCCACCCGAAGACCGCCTACCAGCTGGAGGATCGCGGTGAAGAAGTGCCCGTACTGCGCGGAAGAGATCCAGGACGAGGCGATCAAGTGCCGCTACTGCTACAGCGACCTGACCGTCCCGCGTGCGGAAGCCATGGCGCAGAAGCCGGAGCCGACGAACCAGACGTCGTCTTCCACGACCGCGCCGTCGGCATCGTCCTCCGACAAGTCCAACACGAGCGGCAGCGGATCGGAGGCGCCGGTCGCGGAGCAGTCGACGCCGTGGGGAGCCGCCACGCCGACACCGACTCCCGAGCCGGCGACCACTTCCGGGGTCCCGTCGGGTGCGGCGCAGAAGTACACGCACTCGGGATACCGATACGTGCTCGGCTACGGCGAAGGCTTCTTCGGCATCTGGGACCGGCAGGAGCCGAGCGCTCCGACGGAGCGGTTCCCACGAACCGACGACGGCTGGCGGCAGGCCTGGTTACGATTCGTCGCGCAGGAGCCGAACCACGTTGCCGTCCCCGATACGGCGGCGACGACGAGCGGACCAGAGGCGACCTCAGCCCCCGCGCCACAGACCCAGCCCGACCCGAGCGACAGCGCGGTCGTGCAGTACACGCACACCGGCACCCGCTACCTCCTTGGTTACGGCCGCACCTTCTTCGGCATCTGGGACCGGCAGAACCCGAACACGCCGGTCGAGCGGTTCCCGCGTACCGATGACGGATGGGGCCAGGCGTGGCGCCGGTACACCCAGATCGAGAACAACTTCAGCGAGGTCGGCGCCTAGCGGGACGGCCGCTTCAAGGCTGCGCGGCGGGCTGCGGTACCTGCCACGACGTCGATCCGATCGCTCCGCCGACCACCCCCCACAGAAGCGCGACCAGCATCGTGCTGGCCGGATCGACGCCGAGCCGGAGCGACCCGCCGAGGATCGCCGACCACGGCGGGAGGACGATCGTGGCCGCCCAGGAGGCGACCCCACAGAGCACGGCGTAGACCACCCCGGCGAGCGCGCCGCGGAGGGCGGCCTCCGGCCGCCCTCCCGCGGCGCGCCCCGCCGACCGTCCGCCGATCACCGTCGCTGCTGCCGGGATCGCGAGGAAGGCCAGGTACCAGACGGGAAAGGCGGCGGCCGTCGACGGTGCACCGACGAGCGCTGCCAACCCCGCACCGACGTTCCCCTCCGTGTGGATCCCGGACAGGGTGAGCCGGACGACCGTCGTCGCCCCGACGTCGAGGCTCGTCGGGATGCCCATCGACGTGGCGAGCATCATCCCGAACTGGTTCGGCAGCAGGAGCGCGTGTTGCACGAGGAGGGCCGCCCCGCTCCCGCTCGAACGATCGACGAACCGCGCGTACGCTCCGGTGGCTCCCGGTTCCAACACGGCGAGCACCAGGAACCCGGCGAACGCCAGCGCGAGGCCCCACGAGAAGCCGGTGAACCCGCCGCGGGCCGCGCCGACCGCCCGGGGGCCCCAGCGTCCCCGTGCCTCGAGCGCCGCGCGCGCGGCCGAGAGACCGCCGATCGCCCCACACGAGGCACACACGATGAGTGGCAGGACGAGCGCCTCCCACCACACCGGCCGGAGATGATCGATCCCGAACTGCGGGAACCCGAGCGTCACGAACGGCGCGATCACGGCCATCGGGACGGCGAACCCTAGGGACGGTCCGGCGCCGGCGATCGCGGCGGCGAGCGGGCGCTCCTCCAGCCCGTGAGCCTGTTCGCGCCCCGCTCGGAAGGCGAGCACGACGACCGCGATCGCGAGCGCGCCGATCCCGACCTCCAGCACCGATCCAGCCTGAGAAGACGGCCCGATCCCTGCGGGCCCACCCGAGCTCCGTGCGGTGAACGTGACCCGTGCGCTCGCGAGCGTCTCCGCGAGCCCGATCTTGAACCACGACCACGGCCGGTACCAACGGCTCACGGCGTACGTGAGCCACGCGATCGCCTGCCCGGCCACGAACACCGGGAGGAAGACCAGGAGCGCGCCCCGGCGTACCCCCGAGCGCAGCAACGCCGTCGGACGCGTGTCGGCGGGGGTCTCGGGTGCGGCCGGGAACCCGGCGCTCATCCCGTGAGCCGGTCCGCCACCAGCCGGGCGACCTGCGAGGGGGTCCGGGCCACCTGTACCCCGACCGACTCGAGCGCCTCGGCCTTCGCGGCCGCGGTTCCGGTGGACCCGGTCACGATGGCGCCCGCGTGACCCATGCGCTTCCCCACCGGGGCTTCGAACCCCGCGATGTACGCGACGACGGGCTTCGCGACCCGTTCGGCGATGTACGAGGCGGCGCGCTCCTCGTCGTCGCCACCGATCTCGCCGGTCATGATCATCAGTTCGGTGTCCGGATCCCCTTCGAACAGGGCGAGCGACTCGATGAAGCCGATCCCGTGCACCGGGTCCCCGCCCATCCCGATGCACGTGGACTGGCCGATCCCCCTGGACGTGAGCTCGTACACGATCTGGTAGACGAGCGTGCCCGACCGGCTCACGAACCCGACGCGTCCCGGCGCACACACCTCGCCGGGGATGATGCCGACGTTCGCGAGTCCGGGGCTGATCACGCCCGGGCAGTTCGGTCCGACCAGCGTGGTCGCCGTCCCTTCCAGGTACGCATGCACCTCGGCCATGTCACGGGCCGCGATGCCCTCCGTGATGCACACGACGAGGCCGATCCGCGCGTCGGCCGCCTCCAAGATGGCCTCGGCCGCGAACCGCGGTCCGACGAAGATCATCGAGGTGTTCGCGCCCGTCGCGTCGACGGCTTCGGCAACCGTGTCGAAGACCGGGATCCCCTCGACGTCCTGCCCGCCCTTGCCCGGCGTCACCCCGGCGACGACGTCCGTCCCGTACGCCCGGTTCCGGAGGGTGTGGAACGTGCCCTCCTTGCCGGTCATCCCCTGGACCAGCAGCTTCGTGTCGGCGCCGACGAGAACGCTCACGCGGCCTCACGCGATAGCCGCGCGGCCTCGGCAGCAGCTTCGTCCATCGTTGGGACCGAAACGATCATGGGATGCCTCGCCTCGTCGATGATCCTGCGGCCTTCCTCGGCGTTCGTCCCGTCCAGGCGGAGCACGAGCGGGACCGTCGCATCGACGCGCGTCAGCGCCTCGAGCACACCGTTCGCGACCACGTCGCATCGCGTGATGCCGCCGAAGATGTTGACGAAGACGCATCGGACCGCCGGATCGGACAGGATGACCTCGAGCGACGTCGCCATCGTGTCGGCGCTCGCTCCGCCTCCGATGTCCAGGAAGTTGGCCGCCCTGGCGCCGGCACGCGCAACGATGTCCAGCGTCGCCATCACGAGCCCGGCGCCGTTGCCGATGATGCCAACCTCGCCCTCGAGCTTGACGTATTGCAGACCCGCATCCTTCGCGCGCTTCTCGACGGGGTCGATCGGGAACTCCTGCGCCAACGCGGCCAGGTCAGGGTGACGGGGCAGCGCGTTGTCGTCGACCGTGACCTTCGCGTCGAGCGCGACCACGCGGCCGTCGTCGAGGAGCACGAGGGGGTTCACCTCAACGAGCGTCGCGTCGCGCTCCCACAGGAGTTCGAACAGCTTCCGAACGACATCGGCTGCGCCTTCGCGCGCCGCGACCGGCAGGGCTCCCGTGAGCTCGCGGACGTGGTAGGTGCGAAGGCGGAGCAGCGGATCGATCTGGACCCGGCGGATGGTCTCCGGCCGCTCGCGGGCGAGGGCCTCGATGTCGACGCCGCCCTCGGCGGTCATCATCGCGAGGTATCCGCCCGTGGTCCGTTCGAGCACGATCGACGTGTAGAACTCCTGCGCGATCGGGAGGAGCTCCTCCGCGAGCACGCGGTCGACCACGTGGCCCATGAACCCGTCTCGGAGCATCCGCTCGGCCGCCGCCGCGGCACCGTCCGGCGAGCGACAGAGCTCAACCCCGCCTCCCTTGCCACGACCGCCGATCTGCACCTGGACCTTGACGACCGCCGAGCCGCCGAAGGTGCGGGCCGCGTCGGCCGCTTCTTGCGGGGTCCGACAGACCCTGCCCGCCGGTGTCGGGATGCCCTGGACGCGGAACAGGTCCTTGCCCATGTGCTCGTAGAGATCCATCGGTCCCTCGGGATCAGCCCGCCGACGCCCGTTCGAGCCGGCCACGGAGCCAATCGACGATCTCGGTCGTGGTGGCGCCCGGCGTGAAGATCCGCTCGACGCCTTCGGCCTCGAGCTTCCTGATGTCGGCGTCCGGTACGATCCCACCGCCGAAGACGAGGATGTCTTCGGCGCCGCGCTCCCGCATCATCCGGACGACCTTCGGGAAGAGCGTCATGTGGGCGCCCGAGTGCAGCGACAACCCGACCGCGTCGGCGTCCTCCTGGATCGCGGTCTCCACGATCTGCTCCGGGGTCTGGTGCAGCCCGGTGTAGATCACCTCGAATCCGGCATCTCGGAGCGCGCGTGCCACGATCTTCGCACCGCGGTCGTGGCCGTCCAGACCGGGCTTCGCGACGACGATGCGGTACTTCTCACCCATCGCGCCCGAGTGTAACGAAGCGCTCAGGTTGCGCTGCCGGGCGGCCTCCCGACCGCCCGGCTCGCTTCCGCGCGTAGCTTTCCCTTAGGACCTGATCTCCACGTTGGTCCAGACGTTCGAGTCTCCGGCCGGCTTCGGTGGCGAGTCCCTGCCGTCGGTCCATGCCGGGAGCACTACCTCGGAGGACACCGCGATCTGGTTGTAGTCACCGATGAAGCACCCACACGTGAAGAATGACTTCCGCGGATCGAACGACGCCGTCGAGATCAGATGGTTGGTCCACGTCTGTCCGCCGTTGGACGACTCACCCTGGAACGTCGAGATCAGATGGTTCGCAGGGTCCAGACGCGTGTCCTGCCAGATCGCGAACCATACGCCGTCCGGGTCGACCCCGATCGCCGGGAAGAACTGATCACGTGGAGCCGCCTTGCCGTTCGATCTCACGCTGATCGTCCTCGGGGCGGTCCACGTGGCGCCGAAGTCGTCGGACGATTGCAACGAGATGTCCGCACTTGCCGGGAAGGTTGTCGTTCGCGTTCGGGTTGTCCGAGAACCACCCGGGCCGATCCACGCGAACGATCCCGCCGAAGGACGCGCCGCCGGTGTCCGAGCGGGCGAAGTACAACGCGTGATCGATGCTCGTGTTGCAGTCCTCCTGCACGAACGCGACGTCGAGCGCTCCCTGATCGTCGACGAGCGGCGTGGAGAACTGGTTCGCGGACGATCCCGTGCCCTTGGCGCCAGGCGCATCCGGGACGATCGCCGTGTGACCCCACGACGACGCGGCCGGATCCGCCGTCGGGATCGCGTCCGTGTACGCCGCCTGCACCGGGCAGTAGTCGCTCCGTGCGTACGAGCCGCCCGTCATGTGGAACTTCGTATACGTGACGTAGAGCCGTCCGAAGTACGGACTGCCGGGCGTGTTGTCGACCGCCATCAGCTCCTTGTCGTAGAAGACGGAGGCGTCGATCGACCCGTCCGTCGCGTGATTCGTGACCACGAGCGCCGGCTGCTGCGACGAGCTCCACGTTCCCCCACCATCGACCGACTTCCATACCTGGATCTCCGATGCCGGCGTCGTGGAGAAGTAGCAGAGGGTCGAGAGGTAGAAGGCGTGGTCGCGGAGGCTGTACGCCACGGAGGGATCCGACGCGAAGCATCGTCCGCCGTCGAAGCTGAACTTCGGGTCCTTCCACTGGCTCGCCCAGGTCTGCCCGCCATCCGTCGTGGACCCGATCCAGAACCCGTCACCGGTGTAGTCGTTGGATGCCGCCACGGCGTTCATCGGGTCGTCGAGGCTCTCGGCGATCGACGGCTCGTCCTGCGGGAGCGGCGGATCGCTGTCACCGTTCATCTGCACGTTGTCGAGAGCCGGCGATCCGATCTTCACGACAGGCCGGGAGAGGGTCTGGGGGATCACGAGGCCGCCCGACGCCTGCGCAGCGCGCTCGCGCACACCGTTGGAGATCCCGCCGTTCCAATGCTGTACGTGCTTGACCCATCGCGGGATCTTGTGGGCCGAAGCGGTGTTCCCAACCAGCGCAGTGATGACCAATGAGGCAAGTGCGGCGGCTGCGAACAGGCGCGTCGAACGTTGCTTCCGCATCGGTTTCCCCTCCCGGCTCGGACGAGAACCATCACGCCAGCCCGGAGGCGCTGTGTCAATGGGCCGAAGGTCGGTGCCGCTCCGGCCGAGGATGCCCTCGTACACTCGGAACGATGTCGCGCAAGAAGATGACGATCCGGCCGCCGGGATTGAAGCCGACCACGAAGGTCGGGACGCTCGGTCCGTACCGAGGCCGGCTCGGGCTCGCGTGGGTGATCGCCCCCGTCGTCGTCGGCGTGCTGATCCTGATCGCCGGATACTTCGCACTCTTCCACTAGTTTCCTTCCGCTAGTCTCCGGCGATGCTCGAGGCGTACTGCTGGCCACGGTCGGTCGAGCCCGGCGAAGCCGTCGCGATCCACGCCTCCACCGACCTCGAGGGGTTCGCGGTCGAGGTCGCGCGCGACGGGGCGAACCGCGAGGAGGTGTGGTCCGCCGAGGGGGCGGCCGGCCACCACGCCGTGCCGGAGGATGCGAGTTCCATGGGCTGCGGGTGGCCGGCCGCGTTGGAGGTCCCGGTCGGCGAACGCTGGCGCTCCGGGTACTACGCCGTGACCCTGACCTCGGGCGACCAGCGTGCCGATGCGTTCTTCGTCGTCCGATCGCGCCCCCGAGAGGCGGCGCCGATCCTCATGGTGCTCTCGACGGCCACGTACGACGCCTACAACGACTGGGGAGGGCCGTCGCTCTACACGGGCGGAACGCAGGTCTCCTCGGAGCGACCGCTGGCCCCGGGGTTCCTGGTCAAGCCGGAGCCCCATCGACGGAAGATGCAGCCGCTCCCGGACCGGGAGGGACTGTGGTACTTCGAATGGGCGGAGCGGCTCGGACTGTCGGTGTGGAGCGGCGGCGCCGGGTGGTGGAACTGGGAGCGGCCGGTCCTGCGCTGGGCCGAGCGAAGCGGGTTCGCCGTCGACATCGCGATCTCCACCGACCTCGATGCCCGCCCCGACCTGCTACAGGACCGCCGGCTCCTCGTCTCGGTCGGGCACGACGAGTATTGGTCCTGGGGGATGCGCGACCGGCTCGATGCGTTCACCGCCGCCGGGGGCAACGCCGCGATCTTCGGCGGGAACACCTGCTGCTGGCAGGTCCGATTCGATGACGAGCGGCGCACGATGACCTCCTTCAAGTACCGGGCGGATGAGGATCCGGTGCTCGGGACGGTCAACGAACGATCGTTGACCGGCCTGTGGTCGGACCGGCGCATCGGGCGGCCCGAGACCTCGACGACCGGGTTGACCTTCACCCGCGGCGGGTACTCGCGCTACGGCCTCGGCGTCCCTCGCGCCTCGGGCGCATACACGGTCTGCCGTCCGAACCATTGGATATTCGAAGGGACGCGGCTCCGGTACGGGGATGCGCTGGGGCTCGCCGATTCGATCGTCGCCTACGAGGTCGACGGGTGCGAGCTCACGACCGGCGCCGAGGGGCTTCCGGTCCCGACCCACGCGGACGGCGCCCCCGAGACCCTGGAGGTGCTCGCGACCGCGCCGGCTCGATTGTGGAAGCGCGACGAGCAGCCGATGCGCTACGCGAACGAACCTGGGGAGCTGGAGCACGCCGCCGCGGCGGTGTTCGGCGATGGATGGGAGGCGAGCGCGTATCGCCTGGAGCACAATCACGCCGTCCTCGGCGCCTTCACGACCCCGGGCGGCGGCACCGTCATCAACGCCGGGGTGACCGACTGGGCCTACGGGTTGAGTGACGGCACGGTCGAACAGATCACGCGGAACGTCCTGCGGCGCCTCTCAGGCTGAGGCGCCCTCCCGAAGGTGCCGGTTCAGGAACTCCAGCACGATCTAGAAGCGCTGCACGCGATGGGTCGGGCTGCCCGATCGCGTGAGCTCGTGACTCTCCGCCGGAAAACGAACGAGCTCCACATCCCGCCGCATGCTCCGAAGCACGGTGAACAGCTGCTCACCTTGGTTGATGGGGCAACGAAGATCCTCCTCGGAGTGCAGGATCAGCAGGGGGGTGGTCATGTCCGCTGCGTAGGAGAGCGGTGAGATCCGCGCGTACGCCTCCGGCTCCTCCCAGGCGGCAGCCCCGACGTAGCCACGGAAGAACCCGGCGAGATCAGCGGTGCCGTCCTCCGAGGCCATGTCGTTCACCGCCCGTTCCGAGATGGCGCAGCGGAACCGATCGGTGTGCCCGACGATCCATGAGGTCATGTAGCCGCCGTAGGACCCTCCCATCACCGCGAGGCGATCGGGGTCGATGAACCGATACCGTTTCACGGCCTCGTCGACGACCGCCATCAGGTCGTCGTAGTCGACCGATCCCCATCCGGGGCCGCCCTCGACGGGCCCACGGATCGCACGTCCCCACTCCTCCGCATAGCCCGAGGACCCGCGCGGGTTCGCGTAGACGACGACGGATCCCGCACCGGTTTGAACCTGGAACTCGTCGAAGAACCGCTGTCCGTATTGGGTGAAGGGTCCTCCGTGGATGTTGAGCACGGCGGGATACGTCTGCTCCTCGTCGAAGTCGACGGGTCGCATCACCCAGGCATCGATCTGCGCGCCGTCGGGCGCGACCGCGGTGAACGGCTCGGGCTCCGACAGCTCGACTTCCTTCCCGAACGGAAGCGAGACGTCCGTCAAACGGCGGTCGCCGACGAAGAGCTCCGACGGTGTGGTCGGGGTGGTGAGCGTGTGGACGAGGATCCCGGCGGCCAGGTCGTACCCGGTGACCCAGCCATCCTGTCCCGAGACACGCCATGGCTGCGACGAACCGTCCGTGGGGACTCGGAACAGCGGCACCGTTCCCGCGTCTTCGATCGCGAAGATCAACTGCTCGTCGTCCCACACCGGCTCTCGGATCGGCGGGTACGGCAGGCAGTTGCGATCCAGGTCCTCGGTGAGCATCGAACGCTCGCCGTCGGCGGCATCGACCACGACCACGCGGGCGTGCCGAGGGTCATCGAACGCACCCGGTACGAAGAACGCGGCGATGCAGCCTCCATCCGGGGACCAAGAGGGACGGGCGTAGGCGCCGTCCGTCGCGGTCAGCCGCTTCGGCTCGCCACCCGATGACGGCACGACGTAGACGTCCGACGTCGTCGTGAGGTCCCAGTCCTCGTGGCGGGCCGACACGAAGGCGATCCGGGAGCCATCGGGCGCCCACGTGGGATCCAGGTCCTCGTAGTCGCCCGACGTGAGCTGTGTCGGTCGGTCGCCGTCGTTCAAGCCGACGATCCACACGTGATGCGTCCGTCTGGCCGTCCACCCTTCCTTGTCCAACCGATACTGCAGTCGATCGATCCGACGCGGCGGCCGGCGGGAGGGCTCGTCGATGTCATCGTCCGGATCGTGGTCGCGTGCCGTGAACGCGATGCGCGAACCTTCCGGCGCCCACACCGGGCCGTGCACGTCTTCCTTCAGATCGGTCAGCCGGCGGGCCTCGCCCGGAGCATCGACCGGCGCCACGTACAGCTGCGCGACCTCACCATCTCGGACCGACGTGAACGCGAGCCAACGTCCATCGGGAGACCATCGCGGGGTCGCGTCCCGCTTCGGTCCGAACGTGAGTCGGCGAGGCTCCGTCGACCCGTCGACCGGCACCGACCAGATCGAGCTCCGCGGCTCTCCGCTCTCCTCGTCCACCGACGCGACGACGTAGGCGACCGACGCCCCGTCCGGAGACAGGCGAGGGTCGGTCGTGCTCGTGAAGCGGAAGACGTCGTGGGGTTGCATGCCCGCCATCGTGCTCCTCCTATCCGACCTTCCTCAGCGGCGCGTAGGCGAGCAGGACACGCTTCTCCCCCACCTCGGCGAACCGGATCGTCGCCTCAGCATCCTCGCCGTACCCGGTCATCTGCACGATCACCCCCTCACCCCATCGCTCGTGCAGGACCGTGTCGCCTGCCTTGACTGCCGGGGTCTCGCGCTTGGGGATCGGCGGCACCGAGGGCGCCTTCCATCCTCGGTCGACCGCCACCTCGCCGCTCCGCCCGGGCAGTCCGACGACGGTGTACCCGCCGCTCTTCCCGCCGTCGACCTGCGCCCGGCCGTACCTCGACCGAGAACGCTGTTGGACGCGCGTCTCGGACTCCTTCGCCTCGACCAGGTGCTCGGGGATCTCACCCAGGAAGCGTGACGGCGGGTTGTAGCTGGTCTGTCCGAACAGCGTCCGGCTCCACGCGTGCGTGAGGTACAGGCGTTCCTGTGCTCGCGTGATGCCGACGTACGCCAGCCTGCGCTCCTCCTCGAGCTCCGCCTGATCGGTCATCGAGCGGAAGTGCGGGAAGATCCCGTCCTCCATCCCCACGACGAACACCACCGGGAACTCCAGACCCTTCGCGATGTGCAGCGTCATCAGCGTGACGCTCGAGTCCTCCTCCTCGTAGTCGTCCTGCTCACCCACCAGCGACACCTGCTCCAGGAAACCGGCGAGACCGCTCTCGGGATCGCGCGCCGCGGTCTCCATCGCCGCGCCCGCCAGCTCCTGGATGTTCTCGATCCGCCCTTGCGCCTCGATCGTGCGCTCCTCTTCGAGCTCGGCGAGGTACCCGGACTCCTGCGCGGCCAACTCGACCATCCTGGCGGCCGTCGCTCCGTCCGCCAGATGGCCCTCGAGCGCGATCATGACCTGGTTGAACCCCGCGACCGCCCCTTTGGCCCGCGCGTTCAACAGCGAGATCTCGTCTACTCGCCGGCACGCCTCGACGACGTCGACGTCTTCGTCGCGGGCGAACGCCTCGACCGCCGCGACCGTCTGGTCCCCGATCCCCCGCTTCGGCATGTTGACGACGCGGCGGAAGCTGATCACGTCCTGTGGGTTGAGCAGCAGGCGGAGGTATCCGAGCACGTCCTTGACCTCGCGCCGCTGGAAGAACCGAACCCCGCCGAACACGCGGTAGGGCATGCCGACGCGCATGAAGATGTCCTCGATCACCCGGGACTGCGCGTTGGTCCGGTAGAAGACCGCGACGTCCCGGTAGCGATGTCCGTCCTCGTCCCGGAGCCGCTGACTCTCCGAGGCGACGAAGAGCGCCTCTTCGTGCTCGTCGTTCGCGCGGAAGTTGACCACGAGCTCGCCCGCGGCCGAATCCGTCCACAGGGTCTTGGGCTTCCGCTGCGTGTTGTGCTCGATCAGCGCGTTCGCGACCGCGAGGATGTTGCCGGTGGAGCGGTAGTTCTGCTCCATCAGGAAGACCTGGGCGTCCGGATAGTCGCGTTCGAAGTCGAGGATGTTCTGGATCGTGGCGCCTCGCCACGAGTAGACGCCCTGATCTGCATCACCGACGACGCACACGTTCCGGTACAAGCTGGCAAGCTGGTTCACCAGCTCGTACTGCGCCCTGGACGTGTCCTGATACTCGTCCACGAGGATGTACCGGAACCGCTCCTGATAGTGACGCAAGACGTCGGGGTGGTCGCGGAAGAGCCGGACCGTCTCGCTGATGAGGTCATCGAAGTCCAACGCGCCCGCGTCGTGCTTCCGCCGCTCGTACCCCACGTAGACCTTCGCGACGATCTCCTCGTAGAAGTTCGACGCCATCTGGGCGAATGCGTCGGGCGCGATCACGCGGTCCTTCGCCTTGGAGATCGCCGCGGCCATCGCCTTCGGAGGGAACCGCTTCGGGTCGACATCGAGCTCCTTGAGGATGCCGGCGATCAGCCGTTCGGTGTCACCGTCGTCGTAGATCGTGAAGCCCGAGGGAACGCCGAGATGCGTGTGCTCGCGGCGGAGGATGCGGGCGCACGTCGCGTGGAACGTCAGGATCCACATGCTCCGGGCGACGCCCGAGCCAACCAGCCGCTCGACCCGTTCGGCCATCTCCCGCGCCGCCTTGTTCGTGAAGGTGATGGCGAGGATCTGGTGAGGGCTGACCCCGTGTTCCCTGATCAGGTAGGCGATCCGATGGGTGAGCGCCCGGGTCTTGCCGCTCCCCGCGCCGGCGACGATCAGGACCGGGCCCTCGGTGTGCAGGACCGCCTCGCGCTGGATGTCGTTGAGAGGCTCGAGCAGGGGGGACATCGGCGAGGACATGCGCGCCCAGTGTAGGAGTCCGAACGGACGCGACGTCCGGCCGATGTTGGACCGGATGGCCCACGGTACGGTTCATGCCGTGAGCGCCCTGGTAACCGGCGTCCCCGCGCGACGCCGTCTGGATTGGCGGACACCGGTCCGGTGGTTCGGGCTGCTCTGCCTGATGGGCGCGGCGTTCTTCGCCGGGTACGTCGCCTGGCTCCTCTGGGGAACCGGCCTGCAGACGCAGCGGGCACAGGATGCCTTGCGACCGGCGATCGAAGGGCAGATCGCGAACCCCCGGCCGCCCTCCGAGGGCCCGCGGCCCGGATCGCCTGTCATCCCCGGAAGCGCCTACGGGGTGATCAGGATCCCCCGGATCGGCCTGGACATGGTGGTCGTGCAGGGCACCGACTACACATCGCTGAAGTCCGGGCCCGGGCATTACGTCGACACCGCGGACCCGTGGGACGGGATGGGTCGCGTCGGCATCGCGGGGCACCGCACGACCTACCTGCACCCGTTCTTCAACCTGGATCAGGTCCGGCCGGGCGACACGATCCAGCTGCTCACCGGGTTCGGCACGTACACGTACGCCGTCACGAGGAACTTCGTCCTGCCCGAAGCGACGGCGGGCGTCGTCCTGCGACAGACCAGCCGGCCCACGCTGGTCCTCACCACCTGCAATCCGAAGTACGCCAGCTCGCAGCGACTGATCGTGGAGGCGGATCTCACCCGCTCGCCGACCTGAGGGCGGACGGGAGGCTACGCTCAGCCGACGTCGCCTCCGGAGGGCTCGTTGGCCGAGACGCCGAAGTCGTTCCCCGATGGGTCGTTCCTCGCCGCGCTTGACGAGGCGAACACGCTTCCCTGACGCGGGACGTGGGAAGGATGGGGCCGCTCCGGAAGGAGCGGCCCCACCGTCTCAGGCCTGGAGCCAGGACGGCGGCACGCGGACGGCCGTCACGGCCGCCCGGGCGCAGATGTCGTCGGCCGCCGCGAGCGTGCAGTCGAGGCCCGTCTTCCGCTCCCTGTGCTCGACGACCCTGGCTCGAAGCTCGACAGCGGCATCGACCGGGACCGGCGCCAGAAACCTGACGTCGAGCGAGCCGGTCGCGAACCAGATCGTGTCGCCACGACCGATCGCTCGTCCCTCCCGTCGATACGCGTCCGCCACAGAGGTGCACACGCCGTGGCAGTCGAGGATCGTGGCGATGATGCCCCCGTTGAGGACGTGCCGCGGGCCCGCCATGTGCTCGGGGCGCGGACGGAACGTCGCGATCGCGACCTCGGGATCGTCCGCTGACCACCTGCTCTTGAGCCGGAGACCGGCCGGGTTGTCGGCACCGCAGCCCCAGCAGTGGTTGAACGGCATCAGGTCCTGGAAGGCATCACCGGCGATGTCGGCCGGCCCTACTCCCATTCGATCGTGCCCGGCGGCTTGGAGGTGATGTCGTACGCCACGCGGTTCACGCCCGGAACCTCGCGAACGATCACCCATCACGCCGACCGCATGGACATCTCCGAGGAGGACGCAGAAGGCTTGCCAGGTCTCGCGTTCGAGGCCGGCACGACGGATCTCGTCGCGGACGATCGCATCGGCGGCCCGCACCTTCTCCGCTCGTTCGGGCGTCACCTCCCCCACGATCCGCACGGCCAGGCCCGGCCCGGGGAACGGTTGCCGTTGAACGATCTCCTCCGGCATCCCCAGCTCCTCTCCGACCTTGCGGACCTCGTCCTTGAACAGGTCGCGGAGGGGTTCGACGATGCCGTCGAAATCGATCTGGTCGGGCAAGCCACCGACGTTGTGGTGGGTCTTGATCGTCGCTCCCGTCTTCGAGCCGCTCTCGATCACGTCCGGATAGAGCGTGCCCTGCACCAGGAAGCGCTGATCGGTGTGCGGCCCGGCGGCCTCCTCGAAGGCGTGGACGAATCCAGCACCGATGATCCGGCGTTTCGCCTCCGGGTCCGTCACGCCGGCGAGGCTGGCGAAGAAGTCGTCGCCGGCTTTCACGTGGACGAACGGCACGTGAAGATGCCGAGCGAAGGTCTCTTCGACCTGCTCGGGCTCGCCAGCACGCAGGAGCCCGGTGTCCACGAACACGCAGGTCAGTTGACCGCCGACGGCCCGGTGCACCAAGAGCGCCGCGACGCTCGAATCCACCCCACCGGACAGGGCGCAGTAGACCTTCGCGTCGCCGACGGTGGCGCGGATCCGCTCGACCGCGTCCTCGATGATGTTGGTCGGCGTCCAATCCGGGAGCAGCCCGCACCCATCCACCAGGAACCGCTTCATGACCGCCTGCCCGTTCGGCGTGTGTGACACCTCGGGGTGGAACTGCACGGCGAACAAAGCCCGGTCGGGATCTTCCATCGCTGCGATCGCGATCTGCTCGGTGGAGGCCGTGACGCGGAACCCCTCCGGAGACCGCGTGACGGCGTCGCCGTGGGACATCCAGACCGTGTCGGTCGCAGGGAGGTCGCGCAGCAGCAGGGTCGGCTGCGACACGTGCAGGACGGTCGCACCGTATTCCCGCTGCCCGGTCGCCGCGACCTCCCCGCCCAACGCCCGCGCCATCAGCTGGTGGCCGTAGCAGATGCCGAGGACCGGCACGCCCAGGTCGAAGATGTGCGGGTCGAGCTGGGGTGCTCCCGGCTCGTAGACGCTCGCCGGGCCGCCGGACAGGATGATGCCGGCTGGACGCTTCGCGGCGAAGCCCTTCGCATCCAGATCGTGGGGAACGATCTCGGAGTAGACGTGCGCTTCCCGGACCCGACGGGCGATCAGTTGTGCGTACTGCGCCCCCAGGTCGACGACGAGGACCGGGCGGGGCTGTTCGGGCATCGACTAGTGGCCCATCCCCACCCGTTGCTGGGTCTGATACGTCTTGCCCTCGGTCTTGATCGCCGGGGCGATCACCAGCTCGGCTTTCTGGAACTCCTTGATCGTCTCGTAGCCGGTGGTGGCCATCGAGGTCGCGAGCGCGCCGAAGAGGTTGAAGGTGCCGTCGTTCTCGTGCGCCGGCCCCACCAGGATCTCCCGGAGCGACGCCACCTGCTGCGTCTTGACGCGGGCGCCACGAGGCAGGGTCGGATGGAACGTCGCCATCCCCCAGTGGTAACCGCGACCCGGAGCCTCGAGGGACCGTGTGAGCGGGGAACCGATCATCACCGCGTCCGCTCCGCAGGCGATCGCCTTCGCGATGTCGCCGCCGGTGCGCATGCCTCCGTCCGCGATCACGTGGCAGTAGCGCCCGGTCTCGTGCTGGTGCTCCCGCCGAGCTGCGGCCGCGTCGGCGATCGCCGTCGCTTGCGGCACGCCGACCCCGAGGACCCCTCGACTCGTGCACGCGTTCCCCGGTCCGACACCCACGAGGACGCCGACCGCTCCGGTCCTCATCAGGTGCAGCGCGGTCGCATACGACGCGCACCCTCCGACGATCACGGGGATGTCGAACGACGGGACGAACTCCTTGAGGTTGAGCGGCTCATGCTGACTGGAGACGTGCTCGCCCGAAACGACCGTCCCCTGGATCACGAGGATGTCGAGCTCCGCCTCGAGGACCAGCTTCGCGTAGCGCTCCACCCGCTGCGGGGTGAGCGAGGCGCAGGCGACCACGCCGCCGGCCTTGATCTCCTGGATGCGACGACCGATCAGGTCCTCGCGGATCGGCTCGGCGTAGAGCTCCTGCATCCGGCGGGTGGCCTTATCGTCCGGGAGCCCCGCGATCTCGTCGTATCGCCGCGGTCATCATCGGCAGACCGAAGGTGTACGCGTCGATCTCCCACGCGATGCTGACGTCCTCGGGGTCGCGGGTCCTTCGCGACGGAACGATGGCGACCTCGTCGAACCCGTAGGCCCGACGCGCCGTCTTGCCGATGCCGATCTCGAATTCCATGTGCTCCCCCAGAGAACGCGAACGCCCACCCGTCGCCGGGTGGGCGTCGAAGGCCTACATGGCGAGAGGGTAGCAGAGGACCTGTGGCGCCTCGGGAGCTACGAAGCGCGGATCGCTGTCAGCGCGCGATCGGCTTGCGCCAGATGGAACCGGTCGTGCCCGGCGATCAGCCGGAACGTCAGCTCGTAGCTCTCGGGTCCGCGCTCCGCGTGGATCCCGAGACGGTCCCTCCGCTCCTCAGGGGTGCGGTACCACAGGGCGACGTTCGCCGCCCGGAGCGGTTCGAACACGGCGAGCAGCTCTTCTGCCGGCTCGGGCGGCCGATGGAGCTCGTCGACCCACCGATCCTGGTCGTAGCCCATCAATGGCGGACGATCGTGGGCCAGGATCCAGCGGTACCGCCCGCTCACGACCAGCTCTGCGTCGGTCATGTGCGCGACGCATTGCACCACCGACCATTCCGCCGGCTCTGGCGGGTCGCTGGCGTGGGTCCCCGCGTCCCGGAGCAGGGCTCGGACCGAAGCCGCCGTCGAAGACTGCACCTCGGCGGGATCGTCGTCGCCGAGCAGACCCAACAGGTGCTGTTGATAGCCGGCGGGATCGGCGATCGGATCGGGCGAATCGTTCCGCACGACCGGATGGTATCGACGCTCAGTGTTCCTTGACGACGTGCCCCGTCTCGTGCACGCGCAGATCGGTCATGCCGGAGTGCACGCGGTCGCCCTCGACCATCGGCTCGTCGCTCTCGAGGTACCCGAGCGCGGTCAGCGTCGTGAGCACGCGCTGCAGGGACTCTTCGGGCGTCTCCACCATCGTGTCGACGACGAGCTCAGGGTGCTCCGGCGCCTCGTACGGCGCGTCTGGATCGACGCCCGTGAAGCCGGTCAACTCTCCCGCCAGCGCCTTCTTGTAAAGGCCTTTCGGGTCCCGGTGCGCCGCGATCTCTGCGACGGTCGCGTGGACGTACACCTCGACGAAGTCCCCGACCTCTGCGCGAACAGCGTCCCGGGTCTCTCGGTACGGGCTGATAGGGCAACAGATCGTAGCGACGCCGTTGCGCGTGAGGAGGTTCGCCACGAACCCGATCCGCATGATGTTGAGATCGCGGTCCTCCTTGGAGAAGCCGAGACCCTTGGACAGGTTCTGCCGCACGACATCACCATCGAGGATCTCGGTCTTCATCCCGCGGGCCTGGAACTCGTGGTACAGCATCTCGGCGATCGTCGATTTGCCGGCGCCCGAAAGGCCGGTGAACCAGACGGTGAAACCGCGCCGCTCGGTCATGCGAGGAAGCTCCTTCCGACAGCCGCGGGCAGCGCCCGGGACGCGTCGATGTCGTAGAGGGAGAGGATGGTCGGACCCACGTCGACGAGGCGGAGTCCCTCGATCTTGCCGGTGGGCTGGCGGGGAGCACCGTTCATGATGAAGACGCCGTCCCGGTCATGGTTGGCCCCGTCGGGGCCGGTGTCGTTCTCGTACGTGAACATGCTCGGGTTGCCGATCGAGCCCACGGAGCGCCACGACAGGTCGCCGAAATAGACGAGGAGGTCGGGGGCGACACCCCGAACCTCGGGATAGACGTCCTGCGGCTTGAGGACCCTCGTCCCGAGCGGCGTGCCGTCCGGTCCGGGAGCAGCTTCGAGCTTCTGGATCAGCTCGTCTCGAGTCGCTTCGTAGCGCGAGGGGTCGACGACACCCTGCGTCTCGCGCCCCTTGACGTTGAGGAACAACCGCCCGTAATAGCCGCCGTCGCCCCACGCCGCGGTCCGGGACCAATCGACCGAGACATCCTTGAAGGGAACCGGGCCTCCGTCGACGGGCTCGTCGAGCACGAGGTATCCCTCTTGGATCAACCAGTCGTTGAAGCACAGACCGCCCATCATGGGGCGGGCGCCGTGATCGGACATCACGATCGTCACCGCGTCCTCGGGGATCAGCTCGACGAGCGATGCCAGCTCGCGATCCAAGAAGCGGTAGTAGTCGTGGAACACTCCCTCGTACCGGTTGCCGGGTTCGTGTCGCGGGTGCGCCGGATCCACGTACTGCCAGAAGACGTGATGCAGGCGGTCCGGCGCGATGTCGCAGAGCATGAAGAAGTCCCAAGGCTTGTTCTGGATCAGCCGTCGACCCACCCGGAATCGCCGCTCGGTCATCTTGAACACCTGATCCAACGTGACGTCGAAGCCGGCCTCCCGGAAGTTCGGGATGTCGAAGATGTACTGGCCCTTCCCCCCGAGCTCCTCTTCGATCTCGGCCTGGAGATCCTGCGGATAGGCGTAGCGGTCCGCCGAGGGAGGCGTGAGGAAGCACCCGACGCGCCAACCGGGGAAGTCGGCGGGCGGTGGATACGAGGGCGGCACCCCGATCAGGAGCGAACGCATGCCGCTCGCACCCAACGCGTCCCAGACGGCGGGCTCCTTCACGGAGCCGGAATGGACGATCGAGAGTCCGTCGTAGGTGACGTCCTTGCGATTGCGGAACCCGTAGATGCCGAGCTGCCCAGGGGTCTGACCCGTCAGCCCGCACGCCCAGGCGGGCACGGTGATCGGAGGGGTGATGCTGGCGAGGTCGCCGTACATGCCGTTGTCCATCAGCTTCGCGATGGTGGGGACCTCGGAACGAAGATCGTCGAACAGGAGCGTGGGGGTTACGCAGTCGAGTCCGATCACTGCGACCCTGGGGCCGTCCTGCATGTTGCTCGTATCCCCTCCGGTCCGCGGTCCGATGAGCGGACGGCGGGCGCGCTCGTGCGACAGGAGCCATCCGCGGTTCGCGTATCCTACCAGCGACTTTGGGCCGCTTCGGGCCCGAGCAAGGAGGAAGGGCCCGGGATGGCGTTCCTGCGACGCGCGCTTCTGCTGTTCGCTGCCGTCTGGGGAGTGTGCGGAACCGCGATCGCGGTTAGCCCGCGATGGATCCTGGTCACCTGGTTCGATCAGGTGCCCTACCCCGACTACACGTACGTTCGGGTCTGCGGCATCGCCGGCCTGTCCTCGGCGGCGCTGGCGCTGATGATCTCGCGCCGGCTGGACGACGCGTGGTGGTGGTCGTGGGCGTTCGTCCTCGAGTCGGGCCTGACGGCGCTCGTGACCACGCTGCACGCGATGGTCTCGGTGCCGGCTGGGTCGGCAGCGTGGTTCTGGTGGATCTTCGCCGTCACCAACATCGTGCTCGTCGCGGGGCTCGTGTCCGGGATCGCTCGAGCCGGCGTCGAGAAACCGATCGTCTGATCCGCGCCGGAGTGTCCGAACCCCGGACCCGCCGTATCGTGGGTACCCGTGGATACCGTTCCTTCAACCACGACCACGACGGCCGATGCAGCCGATGATGGGCTCGTCATCCGGGCGACCCAGCTGACCAAGGTCTACCCCACCGGTGTCAAAGCGGTCGACGCGCTCGACCTGGACGTCCGCGCCGGCGAGATCTTCGGCCTGCTCGGACCGAACGGTGCGGGCAAGACCACCACCGTGGGGATGCTGACGACGCGGGTCATCCCCACCTCGGGCAAGGCCATCGTCGCCGGCATCGACGTGGTCGCGGACCCGCCGTCGGCCAAGGCGAAGGTCGGGGTGGTCTCCCAGACGAACACGCTCGATCGAAGCCTGACGGTCCGGGAGAACCTCTACTTCCACGGACGGTACTTCGGCATGGGAGCGCGGGCGGCGGCACGGACGGCGGACGGCC
The DNA here is from genome assembly GCA_005885035.1 of Actinomycetota bacterium. GTDB lineage: Bacteria > Actinomycetota > UBA4738 > UBA4738 > HRBIN12 > AC-51. The sequence goes on along the minus strand of VAXZ01000111.1, from coordinate 20,810 downwards.
TCCTCGAGCTCTTCCGGTTGTCCGACCGGGCCGACGCCGACGTCTCGACCCTGTCCGGTGGGATGGCGCAGCGTCTGCTGTTCGCCCGAGCCGTGGCCCACCGCCCCGATGTCCTGTTCCTGGACGAACCGACGTCCGGGCTCGACCCCCAATCCCGGCTGGCTCTGTGGGAGATCCTCGGTCAGATCCACCGAGAGGGCCAGACGATCGTGCTGACCACCCATTTCATGGAGGAGGCCGACAAGCTCTGCCAGCGGGTCGCGATCATGGACCACGGCCGGATCCTGGCGCTCGACACGCCGGCGGGTCTCAAGCGGACGGTCGGCGGCGACGCGATCGTCCGGGTCCAGGCGGGTGAGCAACCCGAGCGCCTCGGGGCCCACCTTCGCGACCTGGAAGGGGTCACCGGGACCGCCGTCCTGGGTGGAACGGTCCAGCTGACCGTCCGCGGCTCCGCCGGCGTCCTGCCGCGCGTGATCCAGGCGGCCGAGGCCGGCGGGTTCCCCGTGCACGACGTGTCGCTCGACGAGCCCACCCTCGAGACCGTCTTCATCAATCTCACCGGGAAGGATCTACGCGAATGAACGGAACGACGACCACGGTGGTCGAGGGCCTTCCGGCGACGGGGGCCTTCAGCAGCACGCCGACGGTCGCGTTCGGCGCCCTCCTGCTTCGCGATCTGTCGGTGCTCCGAAAGGAGTTCGTCCAGTTCATCGCGCGGACCGTGATGCAGCCACTCCTGTTCGTTTTCGTGTTCGCGTACGTGTTCCCCAAGATCGGTCAGGGCGTCGGCGGAGCCGCGGGAGCCGCCGCGTTCTCGAGCATCCTGGTCCCCGGCGTGGTCGCGATCGCCTGCATCTTCCAGGGCATCCAGTCGGTCGCGCTGCCCCTCGTTCAGGAATTCGGCTACAGCAGGGAGATCGAGGACCGGGTGATGGCCCCGCTCCCCGTCTGGAGCGTCGCGGTGGAGAAGGTGGTGGCAGGGGCGCTTCAGGGTCTGATCGCCGCAGCCATCGTGTTCCCGCTCGCGATGTTCGTCCCGGCCACTCCCGTCCATCTGGATGTTCGGCCTTTGCTGCTGTTCACGTTGCTTCCCCTCGCTGCGGGGACCGCCTCTTCCTTGGGGCTGGTCCTCGGCACCCGCGTGCAACCGCGACAGGTGCCGCTCTTGTTCGGGATCGTGGTGATCCCCATCGTGTTCCTCGGAGCCACCTACTACCCCTGGGCGACCCTCACCCCGATCCCGTGGCTCAAGGCCGTGGTCCTGCTCAATCCGCTCGTGTACATGAGCGAAGGGATGCGGATCTCCTTGACGCCCCAGGTGCCGCACATGCCCTACGTGGCGGTCTACGGGGGGTTGATCGGGTTCACCGCGCTGTTCCTGGCGCTCGGGATCGACGGATTCCGCAAGCGCGTCCTGTCGTAACCGGAGCGGCCACCGACCATCTCGGCCCTCAACCGGGATCGCCCGCGGCGAGACGCGCCAGGGCAAGCCGGTCGGCGGCTTCGGCGGTGGTGATCCCCTCCGCGTCCGCCGTTGCGAAGATCCCGGCAAGGGTCTCGCCTATCCCCGCCAGGCGCGCCCGCATCATGGCCTCGTCCCATCCGAGCGTCTCGTAGCCCGCCAGGTGGATCACGCCACCCGCGTTGATCACGTAATCGGGGGCGTAGAGGATGCCGCGCTGCGCAAGCAGCGCGGCATCCTCACCACTGCCGAGCTGATTGTTCGCCGCTCCAGCCACGACGCGACACGCCAGCCGCGGGATCGTCGCCGCCGTGAGGACCGCACCGGCCGCGCACGGCGCGAAGACGTCACAGGCCGTCGCGATGACCGAGTCCGGCTGGATGACCGTGCCGCCGACGCGCTCGGCCGTCTTCTCGGCACGCCCTTCATCGACATCGGCGAGGAGTAGGTGAGCGCCCGCCTCGCCGAGATGATCGGCGAGGCGGTCGCCAACCGAGCCAACACCCTGCACCAGGACGACGACGCCATCCAGCTCCGCAGAACCGCTGACGTGGCGCCACGCCGATCGGATCCCGTGGAACACCCCCAAGGCCGTGCCCGGTGCGGGATCGCCCGAACCCCCCCGGTCCCTCGAGCGTCCGAGCACGTGGTTCGTCCGCTCGCCGATCACGTCCATATCAGGTGCGCCGGTGTTCATGTCCGCCGCCGTCACGTACGTCCCGTGGAGCGAATCGACGAGTGCCGCGTACCGGAGCAGGATCTCGCGTCGGGCCGACGACCCGGGGGGAGGCACGTTCGGGACGGCCAGGACGGCCTTGCCGCCTCCGTAGGGAAGATGCGCGGCCGCTTGCTTGAAGGTCATCGCCTGGGAGAGGCGAAGGACGTCGCCGAGACCGTCTCCCGGAGCCGAGTAGGCCTTCATCCGGGTGCCGCCCATCGCGGGTCCGAGCACGGTCGAATGCACCCCGACGAACATCCAGGTCTCGGTCGGGCCGTCGTAGCGGGTGACGATCTCCTCGCCGTCCCAGCCCGCGAGCAGGTCCTCGAACACGGGCACGAGTGTATGCATGAGCTCCCGCTCAAGGGGCCGACAGAGGACGAGGGCGGGGCTCGCGCCCCGCCCTCGTGGTCGTTCTCGTCCGGCCCGGTCTCAGTGCATGTGGCCGCCGCCCGCGGGCGCCGGCTCTTCCTCCTCGGGCTTCTCGACCACCGCGGACTCCGCGGTCAGCACGATGGCCGCGATGGAGGCAGCGTTCTGCAGGGCCGAGCGGGTGACCTTGGCCGGATCGATGATCCCGGCCTTGACCATATCGACCCATTCACCGAGGGCCGCGTCGAAGCCTCGACCATCTCCCTCGGTACGGATCTGCTCGACGATGACCGCGCCCTCGTAGCCGGCGTTCTGAGCGATCCGGCGCGCCGGCTCGGCGAGAGCGTGACGGACGATGTCCGCGCCTGTCGCCTCGTCGTCCGTCAGGTCGAGCTTGTCCAGGACCGCCTCGGCTCGGATCAGCGTCACGCCGCCGCCTGGGACGATGCCCTCCTCGACCGCAGCACGGGTTGCCGACACGGCGTCCTCGATGCGGTGCTTCTTCTCCTTGAGCTCCACCTCGGTGGCGGCGCCGACCTTGATAACCGCGACGCCTCCGCTGAGCTTGGCGAGGCGCTCTTGGAGCTTCTCGCGGTCCCAGTCGGAGTCCGTCTTGTCGATCTCGGCCTTGATCTGGTTGATGCGACCCTGAACGTCCTCCTGGGAGCCGGCGCCTTCCACGATCGTCGTGTCGTCCTTCGTGACGACGACCTTGCGCGCCTTGCCGAGGAGATCGAGGTTCACGTTCTCGAGCTTCAGGCCGACCTCTTCCGAGACCACCTGTCCCCCGGTGAGGGTCGCGATGTCCTGGAGCATCGCCTTGCGGCGGTCGCCGAATCCAGGAGCCTTGATGCCGACCGCATTGAACGTCCCGCGGATCTTGTTGACGACGAGCGTCGCGAGTGCCTCGCCGTCGACATCCTCCGCGATGACGGCCAGGGGCTTGCTGGTGTTCAGGACCTTCTCCAACAGCGGGAGCAGCTCCTGAGCGCTGGAGATCTTCTTGTTCACGATGAGCACGTACGGCTCTTCGAGAACGGCCTCCTGGCGCTCAGGATCCGACACGAAGTAGGGCGAGATGTAGCCCTTGTCGAGCTGCATCCCCTCGGTGAACTCGAGCTCGATCCCGAAGGTGTTCGATTCCTCGACGGTGATCACGCCGTCCTTGCCGACCTTGTCCAGCGCCTCCGCGATCGTCGTTCCGATCTCGGTGTCGGCGGCCGAGATCGCAGCGATCTGCGCGATCTCTTCCTTCGACTCGATCTCCTTGGACTCGCTCTTGATCGCCTCGACGGCGGCCTCGACCGCCTTCTCGATCCCCCGCTTAAGGGCCATCGGGTTGGCGCCGGCCGCGACGTTCTTCATCCCGCCCTTGACCATGGCCCGGGCGAGCACGGTTGCCGTCGTGGTGCCGTCGCCGGCGACGTCGTTCGTCTTGGTCGCGACCTCCTTGGTGAGCTGGGCGCCCATGTTCTCCCAGGGGTCCTCGAGCTCGATCTCCTTGGCGATCGTGACGCCGTCGTTCGTGATGGTGGGTGCGCCCCACTTCTTGTCGAGCACCACGTTCTGGCCCTTGGGGCCGAGCGTGATGGCGACCGCGTCGGCGAGCTTGTCGACGCCGGCCTCCAGGCCGCGCCGTGCTTCCTCACCGAACTTCAGCAGCTTCGAAGCCACGTGGGCCCCCCTTACTTGCCTGCGACGGCGAGCACATCCCGGGCCGACAGGATGAGGTACTCATCGCCGTCGACCTTGACCTCGGTGCCGCCGTACTTCGAATAGATGACCGTGTCGCCGACCTTCACGTCGAGCGCGACGCGGCCGGTGCCGTCGTCGTTCCACCTGCCGGGGCCCGCCGCCACGACCGTGCCCTCCTGGGGCTTCTCCTTGGCCGTGTCCGGGATCACGAGGCCCGAGCTCGTCGTCTCCTCGCCCTCATCGGGCTTGACGACGATCCGGTCCTCGAGCGGCTGGAGCTTGAAGTCCGCCATCCTCGACTACCTCCTCCTTCGGTCTTCCCTACCGTCCGGGCCCGAGGAGCCATTAGCACTCCTAGGCCTTGAGTGCTAACAGGATAGCCAGGCGAGTGCCAACCGGCAACGCCGGAACGAGGCGATGCCCGTCCGCGGACCTACGCGTACGTCACGTGAAGGACGGGCGCGAACAGGCCGTCGAAGGCTTCCGCCGTGCGGACTCCCGTGCCGGTGATGATGAAGACCATGGGATCGCCGGGGCCCCATCCTCCGCGGTTGACGATCTCTTGCATGACGCTGGTGAGATCCGGCGTCTGTTGATCGGGACCCTGTGCTCCGACCGTTCCCCACGGCGCCGGGACCCACCCGACGTCGGCCGACGTTCGAGCACGGGAGGAGATGTTGTTCGTGATCCTCGCGAACGTACTTGGGTTGTCCGCTGCCTGCCCCTCGATCAAGAGCGACGCAGCCGCGGTGGTCTGCACCCTGCACTGGAACTGGATGTAGGCATTCTGGATGGTCGCGCCCTGCGGGATCGACAATCCGGCGAACCGTAGCCCCACGGTCTGGTTCACACCGGCGCGGTTCACGATCTTGAGGGCTGGGTTCCCCAGCGCGACCGATCCGTCGACGGATGACTCTTCGGCGTCGTCCGAACTCGCGCCGATGGGCACCGTGAGCGTGGCCACCCCTTCCGGTAACACCGTCACCGTGACGTCGTCCGAGGACTGGAGCGCGCTGTCGTCTCCGGTGAGCCGCAGGACGTACGTCCCGGCGGTGTCGAAGGACACGGACGTCGTGGGGGAGCTCGGAGTTCACGACCGGGGCGTGGTTCGCGACGGAGCCACAGTCGACCGATCCATCATGGAGATCGCTCCCGCTTACGGTCTGGAACTGCCAGCCGATACTCGTTGCAGCGTTCCCCCCGGCTGCTCCGGCGAGCGACAGCGAGAGCAATCCCGCCGTGCCCCCCTTCGACCACGCGACGCGTGCTCCGACGGAGGTCGGCCCGGCGAGCTTGTGCCCCCCCGCTCCGGAGACCAGCTGCACCAGGTGGGCCTGCGGCGTGGGGTTGAGATCGGCGTCGAGCGGGTTGAACTCCACCATCTTGTGCTGGTGCCCGGTCACCAGTAGATCGACGCCGTTGTTCGCGAGCAGCGCCCACATGGCTGTCTGACCGGCCGTCACCGACGTGTTCGTTACAACGGCGGGGATATGCCAGAAGGCGACGATGCAGTTCGGGGCTGAAGGGTTGGTGACCGCGCTCTTGACGAACTGGTACTGCGCGCTGGTCGCGCTCATCGACGCGCTTGAGTTCATGTCAAGGAACAGGGTCCCGCCGAACGTGAAGCTCGTGAAGAGCGGCCTCCCGTGCCAGTAGTCGATGAAGGCCGCTGAGTTGGGCTTCTCGTGATTCCCGAGGGTGGGCTGCGTGATGTCGGCGGTCTCTCCCCAGAGCGTCCCCGCCCCAGGCGTGTCGAGCTCAGAAGCCCCGTAATGGTTCCGGAACTCTGTAAACGTGCCCGTCTCATAGACATCGCCGAGGAACAGGAACAACGGTGGATCGAGTGCGGCGATCCGGCTGGCGACGGCGTTGGACGTCACCTCGTTCGACGGGCCGTCCCCGACCGCGAGGATCGTCGGATCCTCCGGCCCCGTCCACGATCCGGGTAGGGAGTTCATCCAGTCCTTCGGGCTGTGTTGGAAGTCCGTTGTGTTGCCATTGCTCAGGGTGACGGCGATCATGACGGCCGCCGAGCCGATCGAACCTGCCTGTAGGGACAGGGTGCCCGAGCCGTCCAGGTATTTCTGGGTCGGCCACACGAAGGAATAGTCGGTCGTGGCCGGGGAGGGCGCATCGATCTCTATGAGTTGCAGGGCTTTCCCGCCCGACGGGACCCACGTCGCGAACACGACGCCGTTGTTGGGCGAGTTCGTGACGGTGACGGTCTGTTCACCGGTCAGGGTGTCAGCAGCCGAGAGGCAAAGGTTGTGGCCGCTCGAGGTGCCGCAGTTGCTGGAGGCCTCGGCGGTGACGGGAACCAGGACGGTTGCGGCCACGAGCAATGAGAAGACAACCACCCATTCGAGCGGCTTCCGCGGTGACACGATCATGATGCGTCCCAACAGGTTGAGACCCACTTGGCTCCTGATGGCTGCTCCACGACGACTCCCCCATGTCTCGCCGCCACTCAAGGGTGCAGACGCAAGGGAAGCTCGCGCGGCGGCGCGCGATCGTTCACTGCACCCTAGGTCCGAGACCGTAGGTGCGACATCACGCAACCGGTGTAGACGACGTACGCGATCTCGCGGGGCAGGTCAGCAGGCCACGTTTCGCCCTTGAACCCCCCGTCCATCGGCTTGAACTCGAGCATGGTGGACGCGGGTGGCATCGAACCAGGGGTCCCCTAGGCTAGGACTGGTTCCACGCCGAGAACGTCCGGGCGAGCCTGCCAACGCATGATTGGGACCGGCTGGAGTCGAGGCTCGAACCGAACGTTCACGAGCTCCTGGATATCCTTGCAGCCGCCCGGGTCCGATCGACGTTCTTCGTCCTCGGGTGGGTCGCGGAACGCTACCCCGCGGTCGTGCAGCGGATCGTGGACGATGGACACGAGATCGCCAGTCATACCTATCTGCACCGGAACCTGAACCAGCTGACCCCCGATGAGATCAAGGAGGAGCTCGGCCGGTCGAAGGACCGCCTCGAACAGGTAGCGGGCTCCGAGGTTCTCGGTGTCCGTGCACCCAACTTCTCCGTGAGCGATCTCGTCCTTGATCTGGTCGCTGAGGCCGGATACCGGTACGACTCCAGTTACTTCGGATTCACGCAACACGATCGGTACGGGCAGATCTCGGCAACGGTCCCACCAGGGGCGACCGTCACGGAGATCCGGCCCGGCCTGTTGGAGATCCAGATGACCCGCGTCCCGATCGCGACGATCCACGTCCCGTGGGCCGGCGGCGCGTACTTCCGCTTGATCCCCTATCCGGTGTTCCGTTGGGGCGTAGCGAAGCACCTGCGCTCCAACCCATGGTTCACGTTCTATTTCCACCCCTGGGAGCTGGACCCGGACGAGATCCCCCCCGCGGGCATGCCGAGGACCCTCCGGTTCCGCGCCTACACGGGGCGAGGTCGGACGCGGCGCGACCTCCGGCGCCTCGTCACGGAGTTCGGGTCCTGCCGGATCGATGAAGCGTTGAGAGGCCTTGGCTACCTCTCCTCGGACGGAACGCCGACCGCTTAGCCGTCGTCGCCGCGCAGCAGCACGGCGACCGTCCGGACGATGATCACGAGGTCCCGCCAGACCGACCAGTTCTCGATGTAGTAGTTGTCCAGGCGTGCGCGTTCCGGCACGGCGTCCAAGCCACGCGATCGACCATGGATCTGTGCCCACCCGGTGATCCCACCGAGCACCCGGTGTCGGTCGTCGTAGCGGGACACGGTGGCCGCGAACTGGTCCGTGTAGTGGGGTCGCTCCGGTCGGGGACCGACGAGTGACATCTCTCCCCGAAGCACGTTCAACAGCTGCGGCAGCTCATCGATGCTCGTCATCCGGAGGATGCGCCCGGCTCTGGTCACCCGATCGTCGTCGCCCGAGAACCATGCCGTGTCGGAGTCGTCATTCTCGCGCATCGTCCGGAACTTGACGATCTCGAAGACCTGACCGTTGAGGCCGACCCGCTTCTGCCGGAACAGGATCGGACCCGGGCTCGACAAGCGGACGGCGAGGGCGGCGATCGCGAGGAGCGGCGCGGTGAGCAGGAGCAGGAGCGTGGATCCAACGAGGTCGAAGGCCCGCTTCTCCACCCGTGCCGCCGCACGGAGCGCCGGCCGGCGGAGGTGGAACAGCGGGATGCCGCAGACGTCGTCAACGGCGGCCCCCTGGGGGATCCCGCTCAGTTCGAAGAATCGCGGAACGACGTGGATCTCCGCGGGCGTCCGCTCGCTGGCGCGAAGGACGGTCGCGAGATCCTTGTCGTCGGTATCGCCGAATGCGATGAGCACTCGACTCACCGAATGCTGGTGAACGACGTGATCGAGTTCCGCGCACTCACCGAGGAAGGGGAGGACCGCGGACCCATCCTGCGATCGGCCCAGGAACCCGACGGGCCGCAACCCGAACTCCTGATGGTCCAGCAGGGTCTTCGCGAGCCCGATCGCCAGTTCGCCTTCTCCGACGATCAGGGTTCGCTCGGAGGCGACGCCTCGACCTTTCGCCGCCCGACCCAACGCGTACGCGGCCGCCCGGCCGATGATCACGGCGATCGCGGAGAGTGGCGCGATCACCGTGAGGTTGCTCAGGTGCGCGCGGATGTCGAGCGGGAGCTTGGCGACCGCCACCACCGACATCAGCAACAGGAGGGAGACGGCCACGCGACCCAGCAACCAGGCTGCGTCGTCGCCGAGACGGGGGTTGACCCGGAAGATCCGAGATGAGTCGCTGTTGAGGATCAGGAACGTGAGCACGGCGAACACGATCGCGACGGGGTGGAACCCCACGAGGACGTACACGATCCCGAGGGCAAGCGCGTCCGTGACGGGGATGAGACTCGAAAGAGGAGGGCGGAACCGCAACACGCGAGGCGTGGGGAGAACCACGAGGGGTTCGCGAACAGCCATCCTCTAGGCTCCGCCGCACGGTGCACGAAGCACGGTCCCGGTGATCGCGCTCTCCATTCGCCCCTCCGCGGTCTGGAGAACCGAGTGTGGCGGTCCGGTCCCTTCCAGCGCATGCGCGTTTCGCCGTAAGAAACGTACCGAGCCGATGCGACCCGTCGGCCACCATCTTTCTTTCAGGACGCGCCTAAGACGCGAGCGACGCTGGTGCGTGCGGCGTTCCCATCACGCAACCGATGTACCGAGGCTACGTTCGCGCCCTCGGCTGGCCGCTTCTTGCGCGTCGACGAGGGCGGCATGATCCGCCCTGCACCGCGGACCGTAGCCCAGGTACGGCGTTCATCAGATGGCCGCAAGCGAGGTGCCCGCGTACCGTTTCCCATCGAAGCACGAGCATCTCGGCCGAAAGGGAGGTTTCGACGGCATCGTGGGCACCACCATCGATCATCGTCGCTGGTCCCGCCTTCCGACGCTGCCGAAGCCACGCCTGGTCGAAGTCGCAGGCGTGGCGGGTTCCGGGAAGTCCACCCTCACGCGGTCAATGTGCGAGGACTCCGAGTTCGCCGTGGGCGGTTTCATCCACACGCGGCTGCCATCCCACCTCCTCCGGGTCGCGACGGCGACCCCGCGCCTGCTGCCGATCCTCGCGACCGACCGCCGACCGCCTCGGATGACGTGGCCGGAGTTCAAGCTCTTGGTGTACGTGACGCGGTGGCGGACCGTCCTCCGACGTGAGATGCGCCGCCGCGGCGGCGTCACCGTGCTCGATCAGGGGCCGATCTACGCCCTCGTTCGTCTGAAGGCTGAAGGGAAGCCGTTCACGGCCACGCCCGCCTTCGATGCGTGGTGGGAGGACATGCTTCGGTTATGGGTTCGAGAGCTCAGCGCGATCGTCTGGCTGGATGCACCCGACGATGTTCTGTGGCGGAGGATCAACGGGCGTTCTCAGCTCCACAGGACGAAGGGCGAGGGGGTCGAGGAGGGCTACCGGTTCCTCGACACGTACCGCCGATCGTTCGACGCGGTGCTCCGTCGCATCGAGGCCTGGGGGGCACCGGAGGTATTTCGCCTCGATACCGAGGGAGCCACGGCCGACCTGCTCGCGACGGAGCTCCGGCCCCGCTTGACAACACATGCTCGATAGCGAGGGCCGACCCGTCCCGACCGGCACGCAGGATGCCGCCGTGCGAAGGCTCAAGGTCTTGCACCTGATCCTGATGCTCGGCGAGACCAACGGGCAGTACAACGAGCACTGTCTCCCGTTGATCGGAGAGCGCGATCTCTCGATCAGCACCTACTTCGTGCCGCGATTGACCCCACCTTCGGAGATCACGATGTTCGCTGGTGACGGAACGCTGAGAGGGTTCTTCCGAAGTTTGGGGCGCGCGCTGGATGCCGATGACTACGACGTCATCCATGCTCACGCCCCGCAGTCGGGCGTCCTGTTGCTGCTCGCGGTGCTCGCCCGGCGCCGATCGCGCCGGCTCCGGCGTTCGCTGGTCTACACCGTCCAGGATTCGTTCTACGATTACCGGCTTCGGGACAAGGCGTTGATGGTCGTCCCCCTCGCGACCTTCCATCGCGTGATCTTCTGCAGCCGGTCGGCGTACGAGAGCCTGCCGCGGGCGCTGAAATGGCTCGTACGCGATCGTTGGCGGGTCGTCCAGAACGGAGCTGACATCGACCGGGTCGACCGCGCCGTCGCTGCCGCCCCGGTCGGCAGGGAGGATGGGCGCTTCACCGTCCTGTCCGTAGGTCGTCTCGATGTCGTGAAGGACCCGTTCGTCATGCTCGACGCGTTCGCAAGCAGCGTGGACCGCGACGACGGCGGTCGACTCGTCTTCATCGGTGGGGGACGGCTCGGAACGGAGCTGGAAGCCCGGATCGACCGCGCGGGCCTTCGGGACCGCGTCACGTTGCGAGGCCTCATCCCCCGAGAAGAGGTGTTCGTCGCGTGCGCCGAAGCCGACGTCTTCGTCTCCACCTCGAACGGCGAGGGTCTGCCGGTGGCCGTCCTGGAGGCGATGGCTGCCGGATGCCCGGTCATCCTGTCCGACATCCCGCCCCACCGAGAGATCGCCGAAGACGCCGGGTTCATCCCGTTCGTCCGGCCGGGTGACGTCGAAGGGTTCGCGATGCAGATCAGGCGTTACCGAGCGATGTCGTCCGACGAGCGGCGCGAGATCGGTCGCCTGTGCCGAGCGCACGTGAGCGCGCGTTTCACGTTGCCCGTCATGCGTACGGCCACCGATGCCGTGTATCTGGAGACGGCACGACCGGCGGTGCCCCACCGATGATCGTTGAGTTCATCGGGTGCAGCGGAGCGGGGAAGACGAGCCTCGCGAAGGAGGTTCGTCGGCGGAGCAACGGCTCTCGCGCGATCCTGTCCGTCGATCTGGTGCGCGACCGTGCGGGCCTGCGGTGGATAACCGATCCCAGCACGATCAATCTCGCGGCGGACGTGATCTCGTTCCCGTCGTTCGTCCGAGCGTATAGGCGGGATGGGGAGTTCGTCCGCTTCGCGTTCGACCGACTCCGGCGCTACGCGCCATCCACGTTCGCGAAGTACAACTACCGGCTGAACATCGTCCGGAAGGTTGGCGTGCACGAGTTGGCTCGCCGCGCGTCCGACCGGAGGACGGTTCTGGTCGACGAAGGGGTCCTCCTCTCGGCGTACCAACTATTCGTGTACAGCGATGCTCCGTACGGGGACGTCGATCTGGACCGCTTCGCTCGCCTGGTTCCCATGCCCGACCGCATCGTCTACGTGAGGGCTCCGCTCGATCTGCTGGTGGAACGTGCGATGAGACGTCCAGATCCGCGCCGTGAGCTGGCCGGACGGAGCCGCAACCAGGTCGCGGGCAGGCTCGCGCGTGCCGTGGAGCTCTTCGAACGCCTGGCGGTGAGGGAAGCGATCCGCGAACGACTCCTGATCGCCGAGATCACCGACGACTCCCGCGAGGGATTCGAGGATGTGGTGCACCAGGTCCTCGTCGGCTTGGGCGGAGCCGGCGGCGAGACGCCGCAGATCCCCGTCCGATCGATCGCGTTCGTGGGGTCCGAGGCGAGTGGCAAGTCCACGATCCTGAACGAGGTCGAGGCTTGGCTCGGTCGGGACCATCAGGTCCGGCGGATCCACGCGGGGAAGCCGCCGAGCACGTGGCTCACCTTCCTCCCCCATGTCCTGCTGCCCGCGTTCCGGACCCTGTTCCCCGAGCAGCGACTTCTTCGGGTCGAAGCCAAGATGGAGGAGGATCCTCCGACGCGAGGGGGCTACCCGCTCCTGTTCGCGTTCCGCTCCATCATGCTGGCGTACGAGCGACGGGCGCTGATCCTCGGAGCCCTCGAGCGGTCCCCTGGCGGAACGATCGTCCTGAGTGATCGGTACCCCTCGGGAACGGGGGGTGCTCCGGACGGGCCGCAGCTCGGGCATCTCCCCCTGCGCTCCGGTCGTCCGTCGGCTCGCCGCGTCTTGGCTGCGCTCGAAGGTCGGCTGTATCGGGACATCCCCGCTCCCGACATCGTGTTCCATCTCACGGCCCCGCTCGAGGTCACGCTCGCTCGGAACGCTCACCGACAGAAGCGGGAGCCCGAAGGCTACGTGCGGCTGCGGCATGCGATCAGCGCCGATCTCCGATTCGATGGTTCGGTGGTCCATCGCATCGATACCGACCGAGCGTTCGAGAGCGTCGTGATCGAGATCAAGGACGCGATCCGGGAAGCGATCGACGGGTCCGATCCGAGCGCACCGTGACGCTTCCCGATCTCATCGTCGTCGGCGCGGCGAAGGCGGGGACGACGGCCCCATGCTGCTCGAGCGCGTCTTCACGAACGACTCGCTCGGGAGAGAGGTCGATCCGTGGATCCCGAAGCGAGCGGGGGACTGGGCGCGACGAACACGGACGCGGGAACCTGCGTCGCGCGCCCCGATCGCCCGAGGAAGCTCGCGACGGAGTTGCGCGAGCGCTTCCGAGACGGCATCGGCAAGACCGCGGAGCTCATCGGCAGGGACCTCAGCCTTCGGCTGGATCGTTGAGGGTCCGGTCCCTGATGCTCAATGAGGCACGTCGACGACGTCGTGCCTGCTCGACCGTCGGTAGAGCTTCATAGCCGGCTGGAGCACCAAGCGCTGCTTGAGCCCGTACATGGCCAGATGCCGCCGGTTGAATCGCTTCGCCTGACCGTCACGGAACGCTGCGACGGAATCGGCGAGCGAAGGACCGTATCCGCGCTCCATCGCCGGGAAGAGCTCCTCCTTCACGTGCCGGTAGAGCTCGAGATCGGCCTGGTTCGCCTCCACGATCATCGCCCGGGTGCGAGGATCGTCCAGAAGATCCTTCGCGATGCGCGAGCTCTTGGCGACGTTCACCGGCGCGTAGCGGATGTCGAGGTCAGGTGCGCGGAGGGCGCGCAGCAAGACGATGGAGCGGTCGAACGCCTCGGTGACGCCGACGAACATCTCTTTCCGGGAGATCACCGAGATCGCCTCGTTCGCATCCGCCGTACCGCCGATCCGCTGCGTCTGGGCGTTGCGAACCCAGTCCTTCTGGATCCATGCCTCGAAGGAAAGATCGGTCCTCTTCCGGTGGTCGAGGCGATATTGGAAGCGAGAAGCACAGAGGGCGATCGGTTCGCGGAGGAAGGTCAGGTACCTGAACTCGGTCCCGGGCTCCTCCAGGTCGATGTATCCGCTCACGCGGTGGCCGGCGATGCTGGTGAGCCTCGGGTAGAGCCGACGGACGCGCTGCAGGTCGGGGGTCGAGAACGGGGGGTCAGTCCAGGCGCCGTGCCACGGCTCCACGTCGCAATGCCGAGCCCCGTACGAGCTGCGCAGGATGTATCGCACGGTCGTTCCAGCCGTCTTGTTGATGTGGACGAACACGAGCAGCCGGCGAGAGTCGCTCATGGCCACTCGTACCCGAGGTCAGTTGCCGATCACATGATGCTCGGATGGCTGCAGGTGATCGGACACCGGGATGGGCTCCACCCCGATGAACATCGCGACGCGCTCCAGTGTCTCTTGCGGTTGCGAGCACAGCTCCTCGTAATGCAGCCGCATCCACGCTCCGCGTGGGAACGAGCGACCGACGCGATCGGCCTCCACGTTGTAGTGGCGCCACTGGCGAGCCGCGTGCCCGACGTCGACGCCGGTGTGCTTCATGATGCTGGCGACGTTGCCGCGCGGATCGCGGACCAGATGGATGACCTTGAGCCGCAGGCCAGGTGCACCTGCGAGGTAGCGCGGACGTTGATGATCACGCGCCGTGTCCACGAACACGCTCCTGCCCGTCTCCTCCAGGATCGACCGAGCCAGGCTCCACGTGGTTGCCCTCGCCTCCGAGACGCGCCGGCGAACCGGAGGGGTCCTGCCGACCGTCGCGTCGCGGATGGCCGTCAACGAGGGGTTCCCGAGCGAGCTCACGACGACCCCGTTGAGCCATCGGCGTCCCGAGACCCGGACATGTGTGTTCCAGAAGTTCGTCTTGAACACGGTCACCGGATACCCGAGCTCCTCCGTCCGTCGGGCGATGCGATGCCAGAAGCAGCACTCGGTGAACAGCAGGCCGCACGAGCACAGGTAGGTGTCCAGATCCACCTTGGCCGTGAGACCCGTCGCCGCGCCGATCGAGGTACAAGCAGGGTGATTGGCCATCAGCATCCCCAAGAGTGTGGAACCCGTGTAGGGGCTCCCGGGCATGCTCACGTACCGGACGGGCGGGAGCGTGTCGTCGGAGGCGTCACGCATCCGTCGTCCACGTCCCTGTTGCAGCGGAAGGCGTCCCGGGCACGGCCGACCCGACCGCTCCCGAGCCGTCCTCCTGACTCCTTTGCCAGGCTCCTCCATGCACGAGCTCGGTCCACAGATCGAGGTTCCGACGCATCGTCGCGGACACGTCGAACGGCCGGCTCTGGGCTCTCGCCGCAAGCCCGAGCGCTCGCCGCTTCTCCGGATCGCGAAGGAGCCTGTCGATGGCTCCGGCCAGCCCATCGGGATCGTCTCGAGGCACGATCACGGCTGCGGACCCGAGGGCTTCGCTCCCGGACACATCGGTGGCGACCATCGCCGAACCGCACGACAATGCCTCCAGCGACGCGAGCGACATGCCTTCCCACCGGGACGGCGCGATGACCACGTCGGCGGCGCGGTACTCGGGGGCGGTGTCGTCCACGGGACCGCGCCACTCGATCCGCTCCGCGACGCCGAGCGAGTTGGCGAGCTCCTCCAACTGCCTGCGGTGCCCCGGGGTGCTCTCCCCCCCGACGAGGCGGAGCCTCGACGTGCGATCGCTCAGCAGCGCGAGCGCGCGGATCGCGACGTCCTGACCCTTCTGCTCGCTCAGCCTTCCCACGCAGGCGATCAGGGGATGGCCGACGTCTCGTTCCGCAGACGGTCCCTCAGGGGAGAAGTGTGCTCGATCGACGCCGTTCGGTATCAACAGCAGTCGGGCGTCCGCGCCCAGCACCGAGCGACCTTCCACCTCTTCCCGTTCGGAGACGGCGACGATCACGTCGCAGCGGCGAGCAAGCAGCCGCTCGATCCACCGGTAGAGGGCCTCAAGCCGCCCGCCGACGAGCCACGACCAGTAGTGGGGAGTCATCACGACCGCGGGTCGGGCTCGTCGCGGCAGGGTCGCTGCCGCGACGCGCCCGAGCGCGGCCGCCTTGGACGAATGCACGTGCAGGACGTCGCGCCCTCGCGCGAGACGGCGGAGGGTCAAGACGTCGAAGGGATCACGGAGGGCGGGCCTGCGGGCCATGTCGAGTGTGTGATGCCGGGCTCCGACGCTCGTGACCCAGCTGGCCAAGGGCCCTCGCGACTCCGGGGGGCTGATCACGGTCACATCGTGCCCGGCCTCCACGGCCGATCGGGCCAGCTCCCGGACGTAGATCGCGACACCGTAGTCGGCGGGCTGGGACACGATCAACACGTCGAGCGACCGATCCCCGTTCGGTCGTGTCCTAGACCGGCGCGGCATCGCCCGTCCTCCGTTTCGCCGGCCGATCCTTCCAACAGCTCAGATCGATGCCCAGCATCCCTTCCAGCGCATCGAACTCATCCACGTACCGCCGGCCGAGCTCGCTCCTGAGGTCAGTATCCAATCTCGGAACCTGCGTGCCGCTCGTCATGAACCGGCGAACACCCAATCGACCTCCCAGATCGACGATCGATTCCAGGTGCCGCCTCCTGAGGCGTCGGCCGGTCCTGACGGCGAGGTTCGCGATCCGTGGGTACTTGGGCATGGAGCTCGCGTTCACGCGGTCGATCGCCGCCGGGAACGCACCTTCGGAGATGCCGAGGAAGCCGGCCAGATCGCGACGGACCGTCTCGCCGCCGCGGACGGCTTCCTCGAAGACGATGGGCAGGATCTGTCCCCGATCGAAGCGATCGAGGTACCTCCGCAGATGGCGGCTGTAATAGCCCATCTCGAGGGCTCGCGGTCTGGCCCTCAGGAACTCTTCGAACGACCCCCGGTAGTTGCGCCGTTGCAAGAGGAACCCGTACTGGGAGTACGCCCGGTCGACCGGATGCCGCAGCATCACGAGGAGCTTCGCGGACGGCAGCACCGTCGCGATCCTCGTCGGGCACTCTTGGCCGTAGAGGTACTGAGGAGAGATCTCGCCGATCGCTCGGTATCCGCCAGCTCCCTCCGGAGGAGAGAAGAACCCCTCGTACCATTCGACCCCTCGGTCGAAGTGGCGGTCGAAGAACCGCACTTCTTTCCGCCGTGTGGGGAGGTACGCGTCCGGATGCCCGGATAGCAGCGTGTGCAGCCAGGTCGTCCCGGCGCGCGGAACCCCGATCCCAACGAACGTCGGAAGGGTCATCCGGACCGGCCCAGGACGCCAACCGGGACCGACGCGACCGTGTCGGGTTCCTCACGTGCCGGCGGTGCGGGTTCACGGACGATCGACCCGGCTGCCACGCACAGCGTCAGGACGAGCCATGTCGTCTTCCGATGTTCATAGGACAGCGTGGAAGCGCCGATCGCCCAAACCGTGAGGAGGGTGACCCAGAACCTCCTGTCCCACTTCGGCTGGATCAAGGCGTATCGGAAAGCGATCCACAGGATCGAGGCGAACATCGCGAAGCCAACCAAACCGAGCTCGACCATGACCGACAGGTAGGAGTTGTGGGCCACCTTGTCGAGGGTGTTCACGGAACGGTATTGGTCGGTGCCCACGCCGAAGAACGGATGATCGGAGAGGGCGACGAAGCCTTGAGCCCATTGCGCGGTCCTGCCGTTCAGGTTGCCTTGGCTGAGGTCGGTTCCGGTCGTCCCGAGCCGCTGGAACGACTTCAACGGTTGAACGATCGGCAACACCACGAGCATCGTCGACGCCAGGAGCGCCACGACCGCGACCCGCGTGGATAGTTTCAGTCGGGTGAGCAGGGCGAGGCCGAACAGCAGACCGACCGCTGCCGCCACCGACGCGGTCCGGGTCCCCGACAGCGCGATGCCAACGAAGCCCACCGGGAGGTACGCAAGGTTGATCGCCCGGGCTCGTCTCGAGGTCTCGGGAGCCGCAGCGAGGTAGCAGGCGATCGGGACACCAAGGGCGACCGTGAAACCGTACCCGTCCGGATTGGTGTTGCCGGGACTGAAGCGCTCGTAGTGGGTGTAGAAGGCGTGCGAACCGAGGTAGTTCGCGAACGCTCCCGCGATGGCCACGTAGGAGCCGAGCACGTATGCCTGGAGGCCCATCAGGACTTCCGTTCGGGTCCGGTAGAGGTCCCACAGCGTGAAGGTGAAAACGAGGGACTCGATCCATCGAAGGACGGCACTCATGCTGTTGACGGGATCGGCGCTCCAGAAGGCCGTGAGCCCGATCCAGAACACGAAGATGCAGGTCACGTAGAGGAAAGTGATCGGCCGGCGCATCTGCCCGGTCATCGCGATCAGCGCGACCCAGAGCACCGTCACCACGATCCCCATGACCGTCGCGATGGTTCCCAGCCCCGATTGCAGCGCTCCTTCCCAGGGGATCGTGAAGATCAGGACCAGCGACAGCGCGTAGACGACCCTCCGCATCGCTACCCTCCCACCAGGACTTCCAGGTAGCGCCTCACGACGGTCTCCTGTTCGTACGGTTCCCAGCTCTCCGCCGGCGGTAGCTCCAACTCGCCCGTCAACGCTCTCTCGATAGCCGCGGCGAGCGCGTCCTCGTTCCCGACCGGGACGAGCGCGCCGTACCTGCCGCCCTCGAGGATCTCCCGGGGACCGCTGAGGCAGTCCGTGGCGACGACCGGAACCCCGCAGAAGAGCGCCTCGATCAGCACCGAAGGAAGCCCTTCCCATCGAGAGGAAAGCACGAAGACGCCCGCATGCGCCATATACGGGTATGGGTTGGAGATCCAACCAGGAAGATCGACCGATCCCGTCAACCCTCGTTCGGCGACGAGCATCTCGAGGGACGCCCGCTCGGGCCCGTCCCCGAGGATCATGAGGCGACATGGACGTCGCGCGATCACCCGAGCGAAGGCGCGGATCAGCGTCCCGAAGTCCTTCTGGGGTGCGAGACGTCCTACCCCGAGCACCACGGGGACCTGTCCGCGGCCGAACCAAGGATGGCCCAGCGGCTCCGCCACCAGCTCTCGCAGTTCCGTGGTCACGATCGGGTTGTGCACGACCTCGATCAGGCTCGGGGACACACCCGCCGTGCTTTCGAGATCGTCCGCCGTTCCCCGCGCGACGGACGTCACGCCGTCGGCCCATGGATAGAAGTGCCTGATCAATCGTGGCATGAGCCGGTGTCGCCGGCGGGGCGAGTGCGCGGCTTCGAGCGAAAGCGCGTTCTGCTCGTTCACGATCAACCTGGTATCCACCCGCGCGATCGTCCTGGCCCAGATACCGACGATGTTCACGTAGTTCATGGACGTGAGCATCGCGTTCGGGCGGTCGCGACGGAGGTAGCGCACGAGGCCGGGGATGCTCGAGAGGAGGCGTCGCGCATGAAGGTCCACGATCCGAACCGAGTCGGGTACCTCCTGGAGGTAATGGCCCTCAGCGCGGCTGAGGACCAGATCGACGTCATATCCGTGACCGGCGATCCCTCCCGCGAGTTTGAGCATCGCCCGTTCGGCCCCGCCGCCGTCCATGTTGGCGGTGAAGATCGCCACCCGTTGCTTCGCCTTCGTTGCTCCACCGGGATCACTCATACGAGCCGGACGACCTTCCGCAGCCGCCGCCACACCGTCCGCCGCATCGATTCCGACAACCCACCGAAGTAGGCGAGCACGGCGACGCCCGTCGCCGACACGCCGCCACCCAGCACCAGCACCGCCCACGAGTGCGTATGAACCACGGTCCCGAGCGCGGTCGCGACGACGAAGATCGCCGCGGTCGCGAGCGCCGGCCGGATGACCCCGCGCAGCTGAACCTCCGGCGGGATCCCCAACATCCGACCGATCATGAATGGATAGCCGATGCTCTGGATCATGCGACCCAGGATGAAGCCGATCACGAGGCCGATGATCCCCCAGTGGAACGGGCCCAGGAAGAGCCAACCGAGAACGACCGAGACGGCAGCCGAGAACGCGCCCAACTCTGTCTTGTGACGGAGATCCAGGGTCAGATCGATGATGTTGGTATCCGTCCTGATGAGCGAGAACTGCAGCACGGCCAGCACGATCATGAGCATCGCCGCCGCTCCCGGGTAGTACTGCGGCCCCACCCACAGCCGGAGGAACGACTCTTCCCATATCAGGATCGCAGCGCCGGTCGCGATGCTGAAGAGCCACACCAGGCTCATCGTTTCGTTGCGGATCTTGATCGCGCGAGGGAGATCACCGACCCCGACCAGCCCCCCGAGTCCGGGCATGATGGCGAAGATGATCGTGGCGACCGCAACGACGATCGCCTGCGGGACGAACCGAGCCAACGTGTACGTCGTCACCAACCTGGGCGATCCCGCGATCCCCAACACGACGACATCGCTCGCGAGCATGACGGTCATCACGAGGTTCCACAGGAGGAACCACCAGCTGAGTCCGATGAAGCCGCGGATCTCATCGAAGCGAGGCCGCGCGATCCCGAACCAGCCCACCCGTGACTTGGCGATGTAGACGTAGGCGACGCCCCAGAGCACGGTCCCCGTCAGGTCCGCCACGGCGAGCCCGGGGACGCCCCATCCCAGGTAGGCGGCGACCGCCAACAGGCCCTTGCTGATGAAGACCAACACGACCGTCACGCCCAGCCGCTTGTAGCCGAGGTTCTCGCCCTGGAGGACGGACTGCGGGAGATAGAACAAGCTGAACAGCATCGCGTCGGCGACCAGGATCCCGGCGGCGAGACGAACCGTGTGGTACAGGCCCTGGGGAGCACCGAGCCAGACCGGCGCCATCCACGCGAGTACCCCACCGACGACCGCCAGGATCGGGAGGAACAGGATCGAAACCGCGAAGGCGTTGCCGACCTGCCGGCGCTTGAAGTCGTAGTCGGTGGATCGCTGCTCGTGTGCGATCGTCCACTTGAGCGCCTCTCCGGGCCGGCCGCTCGCCGGCGAGGCGTGCCCGATGAGCCGTTGCAGGAACTGCCAGACCCCGTACAGGTAGTCGCCGAGCCTGGTGAGCAGGAAGGGGCTGATCAGCAGACCCGCGATGATCCGCGCGACCTGCTCCGCGGTGGATGCCGCGGCGTTGAGCGACGCCTTCTTGGTCAGGCT